>CAYSKJ010000085.1:0-12698 GCA_964431655.1 uncultured bacterium
GCCATATTTCGGTGAGTCTGCAAGGACCGTAAATGAGGGGATACCTGGACTTTATGCCTGGGAGCTTAAGGGCCTTATTGAGATGTTTCTGTACTTCAACAGGCCTGCTTATACCACAATACTAATCGGAATTAATGATCTGAGGCATCCCGGAAGCTGTCCTGAACCCTTTAACTGCGAAACCGTCCAGGAAATAGTTGATACAGCCTACTACTGCAAATGGTACGGAAGTATTCCAGTTGTTTGCACTCTTATTCCTGCTGTAGGTTACACCGGGACACTATATGACGCTCAGATAAGGCAGTTTAACAGTGAGCTTTATGAGGCATGCCTGTTCCATCAGATTGACATTGTTGACCTTTATGATGCCTTTTCTGACTATGATGGCAATATCGAAGAATTATTCGCAGATGATATACACCCAAATATCAGCGGAAACCAGCTTATTGCATCAGCAATCTTTGATTATCTTTCAAACAGGACTATTAATTCTTCAGCAACCCTATGGTCAGAAGACAGCCCGGTAAAGAACCGCAGAATAGAACCGGGAAGAAAAGGCAAAATATCTTCTCCGATCATATCTTTGGATTAAAATTATGGTTTCTTTATCAGGCTGTTAGAATTCCGGTATAATGAGCTTTGAAAAATACATAAGGAGAAAAATAATATGAAAAGAATTCTGCTTTTTCTGCTGGTTCTGCCTTTTGCTATAAATTCCTTCTCACAGGTTATCCTGGATACCGGCGATATAAACTCCGGTTTCTATCTTGATGCAGGTCTTTACAACAATTTCGGCGACCAGTACAGCTCCCCTCATGGATTTCTGATGATAAAATACGGACTCTCACGGTCTACAGCATTATTTGGATATATTGACTATGGCCGATATTTTAAGGATCCTTACGATAAACACGGTCCGGCCGTTGGGGCAGGCGTCAAATTAGCCCTGATAAAGGAAGGAGAGCTTGATATCCCTCTGGCTTCCAGTTTTGTATTGAAAGGGGATATTGACATAATCAGCGATATGGATATTTACAACCTGTATGCTTATGCGGTCGTTTCATACAATCTTCTCGATGAAGCCGGCCTGAAACCCTATATCAGCTTTGGGATGAGGTATACGGATGTAAAGCTCTACAGGGGGCAGTTCGGCAATATTGCTTCCGATGATACTGAGGGATTTATCACTGCTGGCACTGAATACCGTATTAACCAGAAATACAGTGTTTTTGGAGAGATGACTTTTTCTGACGAAGCAACAGCAGGAGCCTCTTTAAGAATCAGTTTATAGCCCAAGACTCCTTTTAGCCGATTCTATATCATTAAATACCGAAAATATTTTGTCAAGCTTGGTTATCTGGAGTATCTTATTTACTTTCTCCGAGCAGTTTATCAGGGCAAGAGTTCCGGAATTTTCATTGTTCCTTTTCATCACTTCAATCAAAAGCCCGAGGGCAGTGCTGTTGATAAAGTCAACTTCAGATAAATCCAGCAGGATTTTGTATTTTTTTTCTCTGTGTATGGTATCGAAACTATCACTTAAAAGCGGTGAATTGAAGGAATCAACCCTTCCCTGGAGTTTTAAAACTGTAAATGTGCTGTCCTCCTGTTTTATAATTTCCATGCCAACCTCCTTTTCAGAAACCCAGTATATATTTTATTAAAAGCTTAATTATGCGGGTATTAAAGAACATATTCTTTTTCAAAAAACACCTGATTTCTTTCTTTCTGATAATCCTGAACAAATTTCTACTGTGATTGTTCTCTTTGGACAGGCTGATATTCTGTCTTTTGAATTTTGTCCAGTCAATTTTTTTTATGCCTCTATCCTTTATGTATTGAGAATACAGGCCTGTTCCGGGGTAGGGGGATACAATTTCCCAGGAAACAAAATCAAAAAAGGGTTTTTCAGAATAATCCATGGTCTTCTTGATATCTTTCATATCCTCCCGGGGAAAACCTATCATAAAAAATCCAAGGACATCAATTCCTGCGGAAACTACTTTATTTATGGATGAGCTGATCTCTTCTATTGAAGGACCCATGCAAAAGGCTTTTCTGACCGGGTTGCTTGCGCTTTCTATGCCGAAAACCACTGACTCCAGGCCGCTGAGCCTTAAGGAATTCATATCTCTGGAAGAATAAAGTCTGGTAAAACCCGGGCCTGCAATCATATTATAGCCAATTTCCATGCTGTTTTTCCGTATTAGCTCCGACAGCCTTTGCACTGTTTCAATATCAGCGCTGAAGCTGTTGTCCGTAAACATAAACTGTCTTACACCATATTTATGATAAAGTAAATCCATCTCATTGAAGATTGATTCAGCCTCCCGTTTTCTTATAGTTTTTCCGCTTATCCTTTCCACAGAACAGAATTTACAGCCGGTAGGACAGCCCCTGGTAGCCATGACAGGTGCAAGGGGAAACTTGCTGAACCTTCTGCTTACAGGGCTGCTCCGGTAGGTGCGGGGGTCGAGAAGGTCCCACCGGGGCATTAAAAGGGTATTCAGGTTATCTATTATGTTAATCTCATCATTCATGATACCGAATTCAGGGGCTATTGTACCGGGAAGACCTTTTAAATCCGCCACAAGGTTTTTAAGCCTATCTTCTTTCAGCATCAGTACTATTCTACGAAATATATTTTCTGCTTCACCGAGTATTACCAGGTCAGTTTCAGGGAATTCTTCTCTTATGTCCGAAGGGATCGAAGATGTGGGATGGGGACCTCCTAAAATGATAACCGCCTGAGGCACAAGCCTTTTTAATAAACTGACAGTCATTTTTACAGCCCTGTAGTTTACTGTGAAGCATTTGATTCCTATTATATCCGGCATATAGGCTGATATCTCCCGGCAAAGGGTTTCAATGGACTGCCGGTTATTCCAGTCTATTATTTTAACCATGGAGATATCTTCAACCGCGCTGGCCAGATATCCCAGGGCAATATCGGGCAGGTTGGGGTGAGATCCCCTGTAGCTGTAAAAGGGAACCGTAAGAAGGACTTTCATGCTAGGATCCTCCTGTTTTCAAAAAAACCGCAAGGTAGTAGCCTTCCAGGTGTCCCTCCGAAGAAAGGGGCCTGAAAAGTCTCCTGTAAAACCTTATGATTCTTATTCCCTGAAGGTACCTGAAATGATTCCTTTCCAGGAGGAATTTGTATTCTCCGTTTTGGACAATACTGTCGTAAATTACCTGGTCTCTCTTAAAAGGAGAAGAAAAACCGTCTTTTAAGGATGATGAGGACACCAGCACCAGAATGTGGGGATTAAAATCTCTGATATGGTTTGTGAGATTGTCAGGATCCCTTGCGGCATACTTGTTTGTTAAACCGATAATATCAAATACAGGATTGCCGGAATAATATTTTATAATGCCTATATCCATAAGGGCAACCCTGGTGTCTTTCGGGAAATTAGCCTTTAGGTATTCGGCAATATACCTGTGTGCATGGTCATAGCCTTTCTGCCGGCCTTTTACATAGCTGAATTCATAGGCTCCTACAATTACCTGCAGTGTAAGAAACAGGATGATTATCCCGACTCCTTTTCTGTCTGCCGGTAAACCATCAAAAGCAAGGAAGAAAAGCACAGGTACTATAGGAATAATGAACCTGGAAAAGGGTATCCAGTCTCCGCCTTCGTATATTATCACAGCGAAATAAACCAGGACCATGATTATCAAAGGCCATTTGTCTCGGTATCCGACAGGATTTTTTATTCCTTTCAGTATATGGATCCCGAAAAGGAGGAAGGGTATAAATCCAGTCTTAATGCCGAATTTCAAAATATACAAGAACCCGCCTGCGACGCGATGCATATCCATTATACCGCCTGCCTTGGCAAAATAGGTATTGGGCAGGAATTCACCATAAAGCAGGAATCTAAGGATAAACAGGGTCAGGGATGATATTATAAATATCGCCATGGAGTTTAAGAAATATCCCCTGTTTCTCTTGAATAAATAATCGGTGATCAGAGCGCAAAGAACAATAAATGCTCCCTCAGGTCTTGCAAAGACAAGAAAGGGAATAAGAAACATGGACATGGCCCTGGAAATGCAGATAAACCTTGAAAGCAGGAATATGCTTAAAAGGGCTGTAAACAGCATGGTCTCCATTCCGTTCACACTGGATATGGTAAAAGAAGGCATTGCTACAAGGACTGCTATAAGCCAGTTATTATCCGTACGGCGGTAAAGGTAAAGGATCAGGGCAAGGCCGGATATTATTCCGATAAGCTTTCCGGCAGGAATTATCGCTCTTTCATGGGGAAAGGCCAAAAGGGCAAGTATATGCAACGGGCTTGTAAAACCTTCAACTCTTTCTCCTGAGTTGAAAACAGGGCCTTTTCCCCGGAGAATATTTCTGGCATAGGTATAGGTAATGTAGGCATCATCCACAGTAAAGGGGAAAATGATGGCAATAAGCATAAGATATATAAGAATCAGGGCTGCAAAAGCATAAATTTTCATTTTCTTTCCCTGTACATTGACATCAAAAACCTTAGTTTATCTGACAAACCGTAAACATGGTATATTATGAGAAGGTAAATCAGCATTATCAGAACCCTCGGGAAATAGCCGACAAGCATGGTTGAAATATAAAAAAGGCTTACCAGGGATAGAATGCTGATTATGCTTTCCCTGTAAGATATACCCTGTATTATATGGCGGGGATGGCACAGAAAAGATACTGAACAGAGAACAAGATAAGCAGCAAAAGTACCTATGCAGGCTCCCTCCATGCCCATCCTGGGTACAAGAATCATGTCCAGGGCTGTATTAGTTACAAATGCGGCGATGCCTGAATATAAAAGAAATTTTTGCCGGTTCAGGGAAGTCAGGGACAGGGTATTAAGATAATCCAGGAATAAAAATAGACTCACAGGAATCAAAAGCATGAATCCTGTATGAGCATCTTCATAACCTTTGCCGTACAGGATGCTTATTATTTCCCTGCTGAAAAGGAGATTGAACAGAATAACTGCTGTGGCAGTCAGAAAAAGCAGTTCGAACACTTTTTTGTACATGTTCATATATTCCCCGCTGTTTTCCCTGGCTGTATAGCTGAGATGCGGGAAAAAGGCATTCAGTAAGGATACGGGGATAATCTGTATAACCAGGATGATTTTATGGATGCTGTAGAAGAGGCCTACCGGAGTGTCCCCGAGGTAGTACTTTAAGACAAAAATATCAATCCGGAAAGTCAGGCCTATTATAAAGGAGGCAATTGTAATAGGAAGGCTCTCTCTTAGAAGGTAAAGAAATTTCCCGGGTGCCCAGTTCATACCTGTTTTGTATATTTTAAGCCTTATGAGCAGGGTTAGCAGGGCAAATCGTATGAAATTGCTTATTAGATAACCTGCAAATACATAAACAATATCCTTATGCAAAAGCCAGCCGACAATTATCCAGGCCAGAAAGAAAAATTTTGAAAATGCATTTGCGTAGCTGTCCCATACGGCTTTCTGGAAAACTATCAGGAAGGATACATTGAGCATATTATACTGAATGAATATCTCTGATATCAGGCAGAGAAAAAGACCTGCCCTGATGTTTGCCGGCTGCTTTGTGAAAATAATTCCAAAGGTAAAAAGGGTGAAAAATACAACCAGCATCAGGCTTTTTAATGTCCTGACATCTTTCATGAACCGGGACTTATCAAGGGAAGTAGCCAGTTCCCTTATGGTAATCTTGTCAAGTTCCAGGTTTACCACAGGCTGAAGAGCAAGGAAAATGCTCAGGATATAGGCATAAATCCCGAACCCTGCTGTATCAAGGAATCTTGCAAGGATAATTACAGATAAGATCCCCCCGAAAGTGTCAATGAATTTGCTTATAAATATGAATAATGAATTTTCCAGTATGGAAATTTTCGTATAATTATCCATGCATCTAACTAATAAATTTTTGTGATATTAGCATAATTGGATGACAAGGCAAAGATAAATTTTCTTTACATACTTCATCTTTGGTTTATCATACAGTCTTTATCGTTGGGCTAAACAATATTATTTCAAGAGGGTTGATTTATGCTTAGCAAAAAGCTTATTGAAGCACTTGTAAACTTCAGGCAGAAAAGAATTGCGGTTTTTGGAGATATAATTCTTGATAGATATATTTCAGGTGTTACCAGGAGGGTTTCAAGGGAAGCCCCTGTATTGATTCTTGAAAAAAGAGATGAAGATTATAATCTCGGTGGTGCCGGCAATACCATAAGAAACCTTAAAGATATAGGAGCCAGGGTTTTTCCGGTCTCCCTGGTAGGAAAGGATGCCTATGGAGAAAAAATAAAAAAACTCCTTGAAAACAGCAATATTGATACCAGGTATATTTTTCTTTCTGCAAAACGAAGCACTCCGATAAAGACAAGATATTACGCAGGGGATAACCACACAAGAAAACAGCAGATACTCAGGGTTGATGAATCCGATGAGAATGAGATTACATCCTCGGAATATGATTTGCTTATCAATGCCCTGAAAAGAGAGATGAGCGAAGATGTCGACGGTCTTATAATATCCGATTATGGTGCAGGCAATGTCACAGAAAAGCTCATTGAAGAACTGAAAGGTCTTGGAGGCAGGAATAATATGTTCATAGGGGTCGATTCACGGTACAGGGTTTTTTCTTTCAGCAATATCAGCTTTATCAAGCCCAATGAATCAGAATTTTGTGATTATATGGGGATAAGGAATACTTCAGACCTGAACCTGGTATTCGACTCAGGGAAAAATATGCTTTCAAAGCTGGGAGTGGATATAATTCTGCTTACCAGGGGAAGTGAGGGAATGATCCTTTTTGAGCATGGCAGGGATCCCTGGATTATTCCGGCCTTCGGAACAAAAGATATACTGGACGGTACAGGAGCGGGTGATACCGTGATAAGCGTTTTTATGATGGGGCTTGTAAGCGGGCTTAAGTACAGGGAATCTGCGGTTCTGGCAAATATAGCCGGCTCTATTGTGGTAATGAAGCCCAATGTAGCGACATTAACCTATGAGGAGCTTGAGAAAAAGATTGTCAGCCCTGAGTTTGACCAATATATTGAGAAAAATTTACAGGAATTATGAGTGCGCATAAACTTGTTTCCCTTGTGGAACTTAGAGAAATTGTCCGGGAAGCCAGGCAGAAGAAACTGCAAATAGTATTCACCAACGGTTGTTTTGACCTTATTCATATAGGCCATATCCGTTATCTCAGGGAGGCTTCAAAATACGGAGACATTCTTATTACTGCCATCAATTCAGATGAATCGGTAAAGAATCTGAAGGGTTCAGGAAGGCCTGTCTTTAATGAGCATGAGAGGGCGGAGATGCTATCCTGCATGGAGTTTATTGATTACATTATTATCTTTAACGAGGACGATGTTTCTGCTTTGCTTTTAGCACTGAAACCTGATTTCCATGCAAAAGGGACTGATTATACCCCGGATACCGTTCCTGAAAAGGACATTGTCTCTTCTTACGGAGGCAGGGTAATTATAACCGGTGATGATAAATCAAGGTCCAGCAGGGATTTAGTCAAGCATTTTAAAAAATAAAATCATTTATGAAGAAGATAATTATAATCAAGCTAAGCTCTCTCGGGGATATCCTCCATTCTTTTCCTGTGCCCTACCTTATAAGGAAACACATAAAAGATGCTGAAATCCATTGGGTTGCTGAAAAATGCTACCATGATATGATATGTTTAAATGATTGCGTTGATTTTGTTCACAGTGTAGAGATAAGGGCTCTTAAAAGAAAGCCGGTTAATATATTTAAGGAAATTGGCTCTTTGAAAGAGCTTAGAAAAATGAGTTTCGAATACAGCTTTGACCTTCAGGGCAACCTGAAAAGCGGTGTAGTTTCGCTAATAATAAATGCTGAAAAAAGGGTGGGCTTTGACAGAAAAAACTGCCGTGAACCTGTAAACTCCCTCTTCAATAATAAGAAAATAGCCATAGAGGATGAAAATTCCCATGTGGTCCTGAAAAATATCCGGCAGCTTGAGATTTTAGGAATCAGGGATGATGAAATTGCTTTTCCTGTTAAATTAAGCCGTGCCTCTACACAGAATATTAGAGAATACATAAGAGCCATATCCGCCCTAAAGAGGCCTTTGATAGGCATCTCTCCCTTTGCGGGATTTGAGACCAAAATGCTTCCCTTAATAACATGGAAAGAAGTTTTAGTAGGTATCATGCATGATTATTCCGATGCAAACATTATATTGTTCTGGGGGCCGGGAGAATTTGAAATTATCAAGAATTTCCACGAAAGCTTTAGTGAAGGTTACAGAAAAAGAATAGTAATGATGCCTGCATCCAGCATTATAGAATCTTTTGCAATAATAGATTTGTTCGATCTTTTTCTGGCATCCGATACAGGCCCCCTTCATATAGCAGATTCGCTGGGTAAAAACGTAATAGGCATATACACATGCACTTCACCGGACAAAAACGGTCCCTTTAATAACATGGATAATACCATAAGCAGCAGAGCAGAATGCTCACCCTGCTATAAACGGCATTGTCCCTTACCTGTATCTGCATGCAGGACCTCGATAAGTGCCGGGGATATACTTAATAAAATAAGGGCTGTTTTATAATTTTCTTGTTAATTAAAATTTAGCAGTTAAAATCCTAATCCTATCTTTTAATGAAAGGTTATCTATGATACTCTTAATACTCAGAAAAAAATTATTCAGTTTTATATCGAAGAATACAGCTGTATTTTTAATCTTTATTTTTATTTCAATGAATGTCTACGGATCTGGAAATGCCTATGATGTTTATTCCGAGCTCATTGTCCAGGGCAATCTCCCGGAGAAGCCTTTTATGCTTGGGGAAGAGCTTGTATATTCTGTATCATATATGGGGATTTCAGGAGGCGAACTGATATTAAGGGTAGAGGATGTTATTTTTTACGATGATGCCCTTTGTTACAGGATAACGGCCACTATCAAAAGCAACAGGACTTTTTCTCTTTTCTACAGAGTGGATGATTATGTAGAATCTGTCTATGACCTGATTGGCGGTTTTTCCAGGAAATATTTCATAAAACAGGAAGAGGGAAAATACAGAAATGAAAAATCCATACTGCTGGACTATAAAAACAACAAGGCTGATTTTCACGCAGAAGGTAAGGATGTCAAGGAAGTGAAAATTCTTGAAAGATATCTGCAGGATTCCCTGTCTGTATTCTACGAGATTAGGAAAAGGGATTTCAATGATAAAGAGCTGTACGAGATACCTGTTATATCAGGCAAAAAGGAATACGACCTGAAAGTCGAACTGCTTGGGCGAAAAAGACTGAAAACGTCCATAGGGACCTATAATACTTACCATGTGAAGCCTTACCTTATGAAAGAAGGCGAATTCAAGGACAAGGGGGACCTGGAGATGTTTATAACGGATGATTACAGGAAAATACCCGTGCTTATGACTCTAGAGGTTGTTTTCGGAAATGTACGGGCAGATCTGAAAAAAGCCAGGATGCCTGTTCTTAACTAGAACAATGAGATAATGGAGGTGGATATGAAAATGGATAAGGAAAACAACAATACGGAATATGACATCACAAAAAATCCGCATTTCAATAAGTTACTGGAGATACTGGCGTGCCCGAAATGCAAAGGGAAGCTGGAATACCAGGCTCATAAGAGACGATGGCTGTGCAGTGAATGTTCAAGGTACTATTACATTGAAAATGGAGTGCCGAATTTTCTAATTGATGAGTCAGTAATTGTCGTCAGATCTCCTGAATCCGGAGAAGACCTGGAATTCAGCAGTGAAAGAGTCAGGTATATTAATGAAAGCGGAGAAGTCTTCTCAATACCTGAGATTGAAAAAATTCTGCAATTGAAGCTGGTTTGTCTTGAAGAGGGTTGTGAAGGCAATCTGATTTTTGATGAAAAAAAGATGGCTTATTTATGCAATCGCTGCAATACGGAATACCCAATCCCAAATGGCATTACCAACTGCCTCAAGGAACATTCCTATTCATAGCCTGCAAAATTGAGAGAGATAAAGGTACTTCATATTGATGATAAAACAAGCTGGGCAGGAGGGCAGAGCCAGCTTTTTCAGCTTTACAGGAAGCAGCTGGAAAGTGATGATATAAGGCCTTACCTGGCAGTCAGGAAAAAATCAGCTCTTGTTGAAAGGCTCGGAAGCAGTCAGGGAATCTACCATTTCAACCTGAGAAGTGAACTGGATCCACTTGCTGTTATCAGTCTTCGATCCATCATTAAAAAAGTCCAGCCTGATATAATTCAGTGCCATACCCCCCACAGCATCTACCCTGCCTTTATTGCATCAAAATTTACAAAAGAAAAGCCTAAGCTTATTATTGTAAGGAGGGTTGACAATCCCCTCAAAAGCTGTATTAAATACAAAATTACCAGCGACTGTATAGTGGCAGTGTCGGAAAATGTTCTGGGGATGATGAAAAAAAGCGGTTATAACAGGGATAACGTGGTGGTCATACGGGATGGTGTGGATAAGGCAGATGTTTTTACGAAGGGCAGCACTCAGGTCAATCATTACCATAAATATGCCATGGAGGGAAAAATCAGAATCGGATCCATTTCAACCCTTATATATCACAAAGGCATAGATATATTGATAAATGCCTTTTCCCTGTTAAGTTCTGAAAAAGACAATCTGCACCTTTTCATAGCCGGTGACGGTGACCAGAAGAAAAGCCTGGAAAAACTGGCCAGGGATTTGAATATTGACAAGCATGTTACTTTCCTGGGCTTTGTCGGGAAACCCTATGGTTTTATAAATTTTCTCGACATCATAATCTTTCCCTCCAGAACGGAAGGCCTTTGTTCCAGCATACTGGACGCCCTTGTCATGAATAAGAGGATTATTGCTTCAGAATCCGGCGGTATCCCTGAAATAATCAATGATGGAATTAATGGTTTGCTTTTTTGCCCAGGGGACATTCATGACCTTTCAAGAAAAATATCTGTCCTTCTGGAGAAACCTGTTTTGCCTGGCGGAGATGGTCCAGAAGGCAGTGAAAAACTCCCCTGGTGGGCGGATATAAGCTATAATGCAGAAAAATATGCCTTGCTTTACAGGCAAATTCTTAAAAAATAGGAAAAGCTGGGAAAATGGAAAAGGAACCGGGAAAAATCAGAGTACTCCATATTGATGATAAGCACAACTGGGGGGGAGGTCAGAACCAGCTTTATCAGCTTTTTAAAAACCAGATTGCCGGAAAAAGGGTAATTCCGGCTCTCGCTGTCAGAAAAGGCACAATGCTGTATTCAAACACAAGGGAATATAAGAATGTATATTGCTTTTCCCTTGTAAATGAGCTGGATCCAATCGCAATGTTTAGAATATACCTCATCATCCGCAGGGTAAAACCAGATATTATCCAGTGTCATACCCCCCACAGCCTTATGGCTGCATATATTGTATCCAGGCTTTTTTCCAAAAAACCAAGACTAATATCCATGAGACGGGTTGACAACCCAATCAAAAGCCTTTATAAATACAAGCTGGCATCAGACAGAATTGTGGCCATATCTGATAAAATCAGGCAGGTGCTTCTGGATAGCGGTGTTCCGCAGGAGAAAATAACAGTTATAAAAAGCGCTGTGGACATTGAAGATGTCAAAAAACAGTCTGTTCAACAGCTGGATTCCTTTAATTACCTTAAAAAAAACGGCATTATAAATATCGGAAGCCTTTCATCCCTTTACAGGCATAAGGGCCTGGACCTGCTGTTAAGGTCTTTTGATATGCTGTTGAGGACAGCAGAGAACTACCATCTTTTCATAGCCGGCACTGGAGACCAGAAGGCCAGCCTTTCTGAACTTGCAAAAAGCCTTGGCATATCAGAAAAGGTTACCTTTATGGATTTTGTAGACAAGCCCTATGGCTTTATAAAATTTCTGGACATTATAGTTTTTCCCTCCAGAAATGAAGGATTAGGGACTACAATCCTTGATTCCCTGGTTATTCAAACGCCTGTAATTGCATCAAATGCGGGAGGAATTCCAGAGATTATAGAGGACAGAAAAGGGGGACTGCTTTTTGAAGCAGGAAATCATATTGATTTGTTCAGCAAACTTAAGGAACTTGCTGAAAGTACAGCCCTGAGGGAAACATTGAAGCAAAGCGCATCCCTTCACATTCCGGAATGGACTGATATCAATAAGAATTCCATGGCTTACGAACTGCTTTATGAAGAGCTTTTGCGTGAAGGAATCTGAAGGCAGGAATATGGAGAGCTTTATCAGCGGAGTATTCGGTTCAGATGAACAATGCCATGGTATTTTCAGGGATCTTGTTCCGAAACCCGGTTTGGGAATTAAAAAGATTGAGAGTAATTCTGCTCTCCTGGTATTTGCAGGAGATATGTATGCTGGAGTGGACAATAACGGGTCTTTACTTCTGATGAAGGGGGATTTTTATCAGAAGAGGCCCTTTTTTTCTGCCCTGGAGCTTGAAGATGATCTGGGAGATTCATATTCTCAAAATCTGCACATAATGCATCATATGCTGAAATATGATGAACTTTCTCTGCTTAATGATTTGTATGGTGAGTTTTTCGGCATATACATGAGGGGTGATGAAATTGTACTTCTGTCAGACAAGAGGGCGTCAATACCATTGTTTTATGCAGTTTATAAAGATGCATTCCTTTTTTCGTCCAGTCCTCTTATTCTATTGAAGGCTATTGGCCAAGAACCCG
>CAYSKJ010000086.1:0-12637 GCA_964431655.1 uncultured bacterium
CCGTCTTTTTCTCCTTTATTCTTTCAGCACATCCTACGGGGAAGAACAGATAGCCATATTGAAATATCAGATAATGAACAATATAAATGCCATACTCCAGAGGAGCGAATTCGGCAGTATAGGAGCGGATATACAGTTAGGAGTCAGCTTTGAATAAAAATATTCTTGTTATAATACCGGTCTACAATCCGCCCGAAAGGTTTTACGCTCTTATTAAGGAGATAAAGAAATACGTGGCAGATATACTTGTAGTAAATGACGGCTCAGAAAAGCTTGATCTTGAGGCTGTAAAAAAGGACTGCTCTGTTATTGACCATATCAAGAATGCAGGTAAGGGAAAATGCCTTATTGACGCTTTTCACTGGGCTATGGCAAACCATTACCAGTGGGCTGTCACCATTGATGCTGACTACCAGCATCAGCCCCATGACCTGCCTGGATTTATCAGCCTTATTGAACAGGATAATTATGATATAATAAATGGAACCCGGATGAAGAAGAAATCCGCCTTTCCCAGGGTAAAATACTACTCCAATAAGATATCATCATGGATGCTTTCCCTGCTTATAGGTAAAAAGATCCATGATGCGCAGTGCGGATTCAGGGCCTACAGGCTAAGCATCTTTGATAAATTCTTTCCGGTATATCATGATTTTTCCATAGAGACAGAGGTTCTTATCCATGCAGTTAAACACGGCTTCAGGATAGTTGAGAAAGATATAGATATTGAATATTATCCCAAAAAAGAGAGGGTTTCGCACTTCAGGCCTGTCCGTGATTTTGCAACCATATCCGTAAAATCTCTGTATCTTATTATTAAACTTTTATTCAGGAAAGACAGGAATTAATGAAAACCCGCTCCGGCATGACTGCATTATACATTTATAGAAAAAGAAGGACAGTCAGGGTTTTTTTTGTCCTTATTTTCATGCTTCTGTCTATCTTTGTTTTTAGCAGTCTCGAGATAGAAACCAATTTTGACCAGTTCTTAAAAGACAGAAATGCTGCTGAGATACTGAAGCAGGATGATCTATTCCTGGTCTTAAGGTGCCGGGATGAAAAAAATTCAGAAATGCTTTATGAACTCAAATTAAATATTGAGGATGCTTTAAGGTCAAACGAGGCTATTTACTCCCTGAACCTGGAAAATGAGGAATACAGCATTGAAAAGATAGAATCCTTCTTTAAAAAATACTTCTATCTCTTTATGGAAATTTCTGAAAGCCAATCTCTTTCAGAGGCCCTTTCCGACAGCGGATCAATACAGCGGAGGCTGGAGAGGTTTTATGAACGCTCAGCCAGTTTCGGGAATATCAGCCTTTTCCAGGATGATTTGCTCAATATATACAATGATATTGCCGAAAACCTTGATTTTTACAGCATGGCTCAGGAAAGCCCGGGATATGAAAGCAGGGACGGCAGGGCTCTTCTGATTATGATCCGCACCGATTTTCCCCCCCAGGATATTGCAAGAAACACTGCCTTTATAGAACAGCTGAAGGACACAATAGCACTAACAGCCTCTGATATGGGGATTGAGATCAGCCAGGGGCAGTTCTATGATATTGAGACCCCGGGAACAGAGTATGCCTATCTGATGGCAGGAGGCCATATTTTTTCCTATTATGACTCCAGGACCATCAGGCTTGACATCATCATGTCCCTCACCTTTACAGCCATCTTTCTTTCCCTGCTGTTCTATTTCAGTTTCAGGGGCTTTGGTTCCCTGCTTGCTCTAATTTCCCTTCTTTCTCTTGGACTTTTAATGACTTACACAACAGCAATAATCCTGTACGGGCCAGTGAATATATTCGTTGCGGCCTTCAGCGCTGTACTGCTGGCCCTGGGAATTGACTACCTGATACACCTGTATTCAACAGACCTGGACCAGGAGTTCCGCACGCGCGAAGAAAGGCTGATTAATACCTATAACAAAGCCTTTTCCGGCATTTTGTTCGGAAGCATAACAACCGCCTTCTGCTTCTACGCACTTTATATGATTGATTTTCCCCTTATCAGACAGCTTGCGGTTATCATAGGTACCGGTATATTAATAATGTTTACGATTATAATCCTTCTCTACCCCGTCTTTGCCTCAGGACACAAAAAACCGGCAAGGATAAAGCTTGCAAAAACAATGTTCCTGATGCTTATGAAGAAACGAAAAGCCGTTGTAGCAATTTCCCTGCTGATACAGCTGATGATGGGTATATGGATACTGGGTAACCGCCGTTTCCTCAGTTTTGACCCGAATTTCAGCAACCTTCGCCCCAGGCTCGACATACCGGGCAATAACCTGAAATATGTGTACAGCAGTTTTGATATGTCAGCAAATACCCTGTTCTGCATGTTCAATCCTGGAAATAATATGCCCCAGGATATTAGGGAGGGGATAGCCTTTCTTAAGGAGAACCGGAACAGGTATAATTTTACTTTTCCTGATATTGGTTTCATCTTCAGGGATAAAACAGAGCTGTCGATGATCAAAGCCAGCCTGGACAGGATAAATTTCCCCCTGCTCAGACAGGAAATCCATATAAGCATTGACAGGTTTCAGCTTGATGAAGATTATGTATCTGATTATACCCTCAAACTGGAAAATTCTTTAAATCATAATTTTATCAGCGATTACCGTAAACTGCTGGAGAAAAAGGATTTCAGGGACATATTCAAACGGCTCATAATATTTGACGAGGATAACAGGCTGTCCCTGGTACTGCTTCCCTTAAATTTCAACACTCCGCTGGATGCCGAGAAATTCCTTCTGGAGACACAAAGACCCGGTTCTATGAACATCCTTGATATAAACAGCATTATACGGGACATACAGGCTATTGTAAAAGGCTCCTTCCCCTATGCTGTACTTCTGGCCCTGCTGGCAACAATCATAATTGTAATGATAAAGTTCAGGAACATATACGCTGTCTTTTCCCTGATTCCAACATCCTTCTCGCTTTTGACAGTACTCTTTGTCATGACCGTCCTTAAAATACACTTCAACTACTCAAGCATCATAGTGCTCCCCATAATATTCGGAATAGGGATTGATGACGGCATTCATTTCATGCACCGTTACACCCTTTCGGGCAATACCCTGGAAAGCTTTTCAGGTGTTTTTTTCCCGGTGATTATGACCTCAGTGACCACTATAATTGGGTTCGGCAGTCTCATGTTTTCAAGCTATACCGGCCTGGTTCATATCGGGCTTTTATCCTCTGCCGGCATCTTATCTTCGCTTGTCTATTCCCTCTTTATTCTTCCGGCTTTTGTCGATAATTTCTTAAATAATACCAAGGGAGGCAAATAGTGTATCAGTTAATGGTAAGGGGTTTTTTCTGCGCAGCCCATAAACTAATGTTTTATGACGGCAAATGTGAGAATCTTCATGGACACAATTATAAGGTGGAGGTATTCATCAACTGCCATGAGCTGGACAAGATAGGACTGGGTGTTGATTTCTGCCACCTTAAAAAGATGCTGGGCCTGGTTTTGAACCGTTTTGACCATACCGTCCTGAATGAGCTTCCTGAATTTCACAGCATCAACCCGTCCGCAGAGAATATCAGCCGGATTATCTACAGGCTCTTTTTTGATGAACTTATAAAATATAAGGGAACCTGCCTGGCCAAGGTCAATGTATGGGAAAGCGAGAACTGCATGGCTTCTTATTTCGAACAGTAAGGCAATATCACCTTATGCTCAGGGCTTTGAGCAGGTCATCACTGCTCTTTATATCAGCCATGCACTCCGCCCTGAGCCTGGTTATACCGTCAGAAAGAAAGCCCCTCCAGTTCTCCCCTGCGGCTATCAGCACCTGTCTGCTGACTGGAAATTCAGACAAGGGAAAGGCTTCTGTCCAGAAGAAATCCGTTCCGAAAAGAATAATCCCGCCTGTTCTTATCTCAGCCTCCTGGCCGTAGGGTGCGCCGGGGAAGGCGCCTAACCTTGGCTCCATGGATATTTCCTCATCCCGGCGGGTAGCTGTTGACATAACAACCGAATGCCATGGAGACATGGGTATATCATTAAAAAGAGATGAGGGGTCAAAACCCAGCCATTTGCCTTCTGTGCAGTATTCAATTATACGGTGCATTTCGAGCCTTTGGGAAATAACCGGTATGACAGCAACGCTTCTTGCAGGTATATTCCTGGCCCTCAGCAGGGCAATGCCCAGATTGGCATTGGCTGTGCAGATCCAGTTGACGCCATGCCTGAGCATGGCTGAAGCATCAAGGCTGGAGGGCTGAGAGACAGGCTTCAGGCCTTTAATGAAGCTCTGTATCTCTTTAAGGAAATCCATGGTTTCCCCTGTATCAGGCCATAGCCTGGAAGCCAGCTCCATAATCCCTTTATCATCCGATTGTGCACATACCGACGCTTTTTTGTAAATATCAGGACATGTATCCGATGCCAGGCTTTCATCCCCTTGGTAAAAGAGAATTACAGCATCCCACTCAATCCTGATTTCTGAATCTTTTTCCCCTCTTATCTTCACCAGAACAGCATGATTTGCATTATCCCTCTCAATAAGGCTGAACTCTGCACCGTTTTCGGGGATACACCGGATATAATAAAGAAGGGGAACCTGGTTTTCCAGAATCTGGGGCATGGGAATTAAAATCTCATTGTCCCCGGATTTTATGCTTTTTAGATGAATACCGCCCCGGGCAAAAGCTGTGCCCGGGCCTTTCATTATTTTCCCCTCATGGTTTACAGCAGAGCGCAGTTGATTCAGTCCTTTACCCGCGCTCACCGAAACGGGTTCCACAGGTATTTCATCATGCGGTTCATGGTTCTTTGAATTGCATCCAGTTATGAATGCATTGAAAACAAGTGATAAAATAATAAGCCATACACGGATATCAGCTTTAAGAATCGCTTTAATATCCCTGTATGGCTTTCTTATTATCTTGAGTTATTCCTTTGCCTGTACTGCTTTTTCCTTTTGGGCAGGCTTCTTTTCCCCTGCCTTTTTCTTTCCCGGATAGACAGGCTTTTTTGCTGTTCTGCTCAAAGGCTTCTTTTTAGCCTTCTTTTTCTCGTCCAGTTTCTTATAATCAGGTATATCAACAAGTTCAAGGTATGCCATCTTGGCATTGTCCCCCAGCCTTGACTGGAGTTTCAGTATCCTTGTGTATCCGCCGGGTCTCTCGCTGAACCTTGGTGCTATGTTTTCAAATAAATTGGTTACAACCTCTTTTGACTGAATTTTTTTTAGCACATTTCTTCTATTGTGAAGCTGTCCCCTCTTTGCCTGGGTTATAATCTTATCAGCATGCCTTTTCAGGGCTTTCGCCTTCGGGAGTGTAGTTCTTATTCTCTGATACCTGAACAGTTCGGTCAGAAGAGCATTAACCAGCGCTTTCCTTTCATCGGCCTTCCTGTTTAATTTATTCACACCGTTTTTATGATCCATTAACTTATCCTCTCAACTTTATTTGTTATCAGCCTTAGACGGCGCCATATCAAGATCTTCATGAGTCATCCCCAGCCTTAATCCCATATTGGCAAGGATCTGTTTAATTTCATTAAGGGATTTCTTCCCAAAATTCTTTGTCTTTATCATCTCGGTTTCAGATTTGAAGACCAGATCCTTTATGGTTTTGATACTGGCATTCTTAAGGCAGTGAGCCGACCTTACAGAAAGCTCCAGTTCGCTGACATCCTTATTCAGGAACTCAAGTCTTTTCTCCAGGTCTTTATCTATTGACCCGCTTGCATCTGCGGGACTTTCATAGCTTACCAGGAACGGGACAAGATATTCTCTGATTTTTTTGGCAGATTTATCCAGTGCTTCGTCGGGAGTAATGCTGCCATCAGTCTCAATCTCCATGGACAGCCTGTCATAGTTGATGGATTTGCCGAGCCGTGTCGGTTCAACCTTATAGCTGACCTTCTTTATCGGGCTGAATATGCTGTCAATTGGGATGAATCCAAGGTCAAAGTCATCATCGATATTTTCTTCACTGGTAGAATAACCGAGGCCTTTTTTTGCTATCATCTCAAGCTTGAACCGGGAATTTGAATCAAGCGTGCATATATAGCAGTCAGGGTTGATAACCTCAAAGTCAGCATCGCTTTTTATATCCTTTGCAGTGATTTCTCCTGCCCTTGAGGTGTCTATGATAAGGCTTTTCGGTTTATCGGTCAGGAGTTTTATTCTTACCTTTTTCAGGTTAAGGATGAGATCGGTAGTATCCTCTGTAACTCCAGGTATGGTCGAAAATTCATGATAAATATTCTCCAGCTTAATGGCAACAATAGCACTGCCTTCAATGGAAGAAAGCAATACCCTCCTAATGGAGTTGCCAAGGGTATATCCAAATCCCCTGGCAAGGGGTTCTATTATAAACTTCCCGTATTTATCCGTAAGTTCCTGCCTGTGAAAGTATATCTTTTTAGGCTTTAATAGTCCTAAGGTAGCCATAAGAATTTCTCCTTCCAATTAACAATACTATTTTGAGTAAAGCTCTACTATAAGCTGTTCATTTATCGGGATATCAACATCAGCCCTCTTGGGTTCTCCAATAACCTTTATGGTCAGGTTCTCATCATCCATTGTCAGCCATTCGGGAATCTCAGCCTTGACTTTGGACTGAACCGCATTCAGCATGGAGACAATATTGTTCTTGTAAGCCTTGATTTCATCACCCTGCCTGGTCTGTACCGAAGGTATGTCAATCCTTCTGCCGTTGAGGGTCACATGCCTGTGGAGAATCATATTCCTGGCTTCCCTCCGGGACTGAGCAAAACCGGCCCTGAACAGCACATTATCAAGCCTCTTCTCAAGAAGCATGAGCAGGTTTTCGCCGGTAACACCCTTCATTTTCTCTGCTATATTAAAATGGCTCTTGAACTGCCTTTCGTATAATCCGTAGATCCTCTTTACCTTCTGCTTTTCTCTCAGCTGAAGCTTGTATTCGCTGACTTTCTCACGTTTTACCCCGTGCTCGCCAGGCTTGTAATTTTTCTTCCTCAAGCTGCATTTTTCCGTCCTGCACCTTGTTCCCTTGAGAAAAAGGGGTGTTTTCTCAGCTCTGCATAACCTGCACAACGGTCCTCTATATCTGCCCAACTCTCTTCCTCCTTGTAAATTCAGAATTAATATTCATCATATCCGCCTCTTTTTAGGAGGTCTGCATCCATTATGAGGCAATGGCGTTATATCCTTAATCACGGTTATATCTATTCCATTGGTCTGAATGGCCCTGATCGCAGATTCCCTGCCCTGTCCGGGCCCGTTGACCCTGACCTCTACCTCTTTAACCCCGTATTCCCTGGCTTTTTCAGCAGCCTTCTGGGCTGTGCTCTGTGCGGCGAAGGGTGTACTCTTCCTTGAGCCTTTGAAACCGTTGCATCCTGCACTGGACCAGCACAGAACATTTCCGTCCTTATCAGTGAAGGATACTATGGTATTGTTAAAAGTGGAGTTTATATGAGCAACTCCTGCAGATACAATTTTCTTTACCTTTTTTTTATCCGATCTTCTACCTTTTTTTACTGCCATGTCCTACTCCTGTTTTACTTCTTCTTCTTTCTTCCGACTGTCCTCTTCGGCCCTTTCCTGGTCCTTGCATTTGTTTTTGTCCTTTGACCCCTGGCCGGAAGATTCTTTCTATGTCTAATGCCTCTATAGCATTTTATTTCCTTCAACCTGTTGATGTTCATGGCAATCTCCCTCTGGAGGTCGCCTTCCACCTTGTAATCACTCTCTATGATCTTTCTAAGAACATTGACCTCCTGGGCATCCAGATCATATACCCTCTTATCAGGGTTGAGGCCGGATTTCTTCAAAATCTCATTGGAAGTAGGTCTGCCTATACCAAATATATAAGTCAGAGCAATTTCTATTCTTTTATCCTTCGGTAAATCTACACCTGCGATTCTGGCCACATCAGCACCTCCTGTTATCAGCCTTGTCTTTGTTTGTGTTTAGGATGCTTTTTGCAGATCACCCTTACAACACCTTTTCGCTTTACTATCTTGCAGTGCTCGCATATTTTTTTCACTGAAGTTTTAACCTTCATTGCATTCAGCTCCTTCAAAATTTTGGAAAATAGATTAAAACATAAACCAAATTATAAATCAAGAAAAATCTTATTGGAACCTGTAAACTATTCGCCCTTTTGTCGGTTCATAGGGAGACAGAACAACCTTGATCCTGTCATGGGGAAGAATCCGGATATTATGAATCCTCATCTTCCCGCTTATATGGGCCATGATCACCAGGCCTCCTTCCAGTTTCACCCTGAACGTGGTATTAGGCAAAACCTCGATCACTTCACCAATAAGCTCTATATTTTCTTCCTTTGCCATTTAATTCCTCTATGATAAAGTTAAAATTTTTGCTTCACCATCTGTAACTGCAATGGTGTGCTCGAAGTGGGCTGCAAAGCTTCTATCCCTCGTAACAGCTGTCCAGCCGTCCCTTAATATGGACACGCGGTAATCACCAAGGGTAAACATCGGCTCTAGAGCTATAACCAGCCCCTTTTCCAGAATAAATTCTGACCATGGACCTACATAATTGGATACCTGGGGGTCTTCGTGGAGTTTCCTGCCGATACCATGCCCTACAAATGCCCTGACGACCCCAAGCCTGTTCTTTGCTGCCACATCATATATCGCCCTGCTGACCTGACCAAGCCTGTTTCCCTTACGGCACCTGTCAATACCCGCATAAAGAGCCTCTTTTGTTGCCTCAACAAGTTTTGCCGTATCTTCGTCCACCTTTCCGACACAGTACGTAACACAGCCGTCGCCGTAAAAATTGTTGCAGTAGGTTCCTATATCAACCGAAACTATATCTCCGCTTTTCAGCACCCTTTTACCCGGTATACCATGGACAATTTCCTCGTTTACACTTACGCAGGCTGCTGAAGGATAGCCTTTATAGCCTTTGAAGGCAGGAATAGCACCCATTTCGGATATCCTGCTGTCAACAAATCTATCAATATCAGCGGTGCTTACCCCAGGTTTGACAATTCCTTCCAGCTCTTTGAGTATTACGGCAACTATCCTGTTGCTCTGCTCCATGCTCTTTACTTCATTGTCATCTTTCAGTTCAATGGCCATTGGAGCCCCCTTTATCTATAATTGCCGATATATCCATGAGCAGTGCCTCAATATCCTTTTCCCCGTCGATGGTAAACAGAAGTTCCTTTTCTGAATAGAACTCCACCAGTGGATGGGTTTCTGTCTTATATACAGCCAGGCGCTTTTTTACTACCCCGGTTTTATCATCGTCCCTCTGGGAAAGCTCTGCTCCGTCTATATCGCAGTAACTGCCCCTGGACGACGGGAGGGTTATGATATTGTAAATCTTTCCGCAGACCGGGCATACACGCCTTGAGGTGAGCCTTTTTATCAGTATTTTGTCATCGGTTTCAAGATAAAATACATAAGATATTTTCCGTGATATGTCTTTCAGTATGCCGTCAAGCCTGACAGCCTGGCTTATATTTCTTGGAAACCCGTCGAGCAGTATGTCCCTGTGCTGGCTGATATTCTTCCTTATGATTTCAAATATTATATCATCCGGCACGAGAAGGCCCTCATCCATGTATTCTCTGGCCTTCCGGCCGACGGTGGTATTGTTACTGCACTCTTCTCTCAGGGCATCCCCGGTAGAAAGGTGCTTGAAACCATACTTTTCAGCCATGACTCTGGCCTGGGTGCCCTTGCCTGCTCCGGGAGGTCCCAGCAGTATAACAATCATATACAGTACCTCATCGCCTTAGAAACCCTGCCTGGACTTCTTTTTGGTTTTCATGAAACTGCCGTAATGCCTCATTAAAAGCTGGCTTTCTATCTGCCTGGATGTTTCAAGGGTAACGCCGACTGCAATCAGAAGGGATGTACCCCCGAAATAAAACGGAACGCCAAGCCCGTGGGTAACAAACTTGGGAAGTATTCCCAGATTATATATCCATTCCCCTATGAAAGGCAGGTACTGGATCTGGAACCCGTAGACCATCAGCCCGGGAAGAAGGCAGACTATTGTAAGGTATATTGCACCTATGAAGGTAATCTTGGTAAGTATCTTGTCAATATAGTCCGCTGTTTTTTTACCGGGTCTTTTTCCGGGGATAAATCCGCCGTATTTTTTCATATTGTCAGCTACATCCTCGGGATTGAATATAATGGACGTATAAAAGTATGTAAAAAATATGATAGCAATAGCATATATCAGATCATGAAAAGGCCTTCCCGGGCTGAAATGCTGCACTATATTGCTTAGCCAGCTTCCTGGCGCAAGGAACTGCTCAATGGTCAGGGGCACCATTATGATGGATGAAGCAAAGATAGCCGGTATAACTCCGCTGGGATTGAGCTTAAGGGGAAGATGAGTGCTCTGTCCGCCGTAAACCTTTCTTCCCAGCACTTTTTTGGCATACTGCACCGGTATTCTTCTCTGAGCCTGTTCCATGAAGACTATGAAACCTATAACAGCAACAATGAATACAAGGACGAACAACATGGTAAAAAGCTCCATGGTACTGCCTGTAAGAACCTGCTTTGCCCCGTCATAGATACCATAGGGTACCCTTGCCACTATACCTGCTGTAATAATCAGGCTTATGCCATTGCCTATTCCCCTCTCCGTGATCTGTTCCCCCAGCCACATGATAAACAGGGTGCCTGTAGTAAGCGTGACGACACACATGAACCGGAAACCCCAGCCGGGATTATTGACAAAAGCACCGCCCTGCATGCTCTCAAGGCCCACAGCAATACCGAAAGACTGAACAAGGCTCAGTCCTACGGTAAGGTAGCGGGTATACTGGGTAATCTTCTTCCTGCCCAGTTCTCCTTCTTTTTTAAGCCTCTCAAGGGCCGGAACAACCACGGTAAGAAGTTCAAGGATAATGGAGGCACTGATATAGGGCATTATACCCAGGGCAAAAATAGTCAGTCTCTCCAGAGCCCCCCCGCTGAAAAGACTCAGCATTCCGAGCAGAGTGTTGGAAGCAGTGGTCTGTATGAATTTCTGAAGTTCAAACCCGTTAATACCCGGTGTAGGGATGAAGGAACCAATCCTGTATATTGCCAGAAGAAAAAAGGTGAACAATATCCTGGACCTTAAGTCCTTTATGGCAAATATATTTTTTAATTGTCCGAACAACTTACAATCTCCTCTACTGTTCCACCAAGCTCCTCAACCCTGGCCTTTGCACTCTTGCTGGCCTTTTCCACCTGTATCTTAACCGGTTTTGAGAGTTCCCCCTTCCCCAGGAGTTTTACAGGCCTGGCAGCGTCTCTTATAAGCCTCAGCTCAAACAGGTCTTCTCTCTTCAGAAGCTGATCGGATGTTATCTTTCCGTTGTTGAGAAGGTTCTGCAATTGTTCAAGATTTATAACCTGAAAATCCACCCGGTTTATATTCCTGAATCCCCTCTTGATCACCCTTCTCTGCAGAGGCATCTGGCCTCCCTCAAACCATTTGGGTATGCTTCCTCCGCTTCTTGATTTCTGGCCCTTATTTCCCCTGCCCGATTTGCATCCGTATCCGGAACCGGTACCCCTTCCAACAACCTTCTTTTTCTTTTTTAAGCCTTCTCTGGCATGTAAATTGTCTAACATAACTTCAGACTCCTTAATTTTTATCCGAAAAACTACTGGCTGATTTCCCTGACATCCAGGAGGTATCTGACACTGTCAATCATACCCTGAATGGCATCATTCAATTTATGCACCTTTCTGCTGTTAACCTTCCCAAGACCCAAGGCAGAAACTGTAGCCCTGGTTTTCCTGTTCCTGCCGATAAGGCTTCTTTTAAGTGTTATTTCCACCTGTTTTTCCATCTTTATGCTCCTTGATGATATTATTCGTTAATCTCCGGTCTTTGTCCTTCCTGATCTTCCTTATACTCTGAATCATGGGCCAGCGGCTTATCTGCCCTGCCTTCCCTGTAAATCAGGCTGGTCAGACCATTGAGGGTTGCCTTTACAACATTAATAGGTGTATTGGAGCCCAGGGACTTGGTCAGGATATCCCTTATGCCGCAAAGCTCAAGAACAGCCCTGGCAGAACCTCCAGCAATAACGCCGGTACCTTTGCCTGCCGGTTTGAGAACAACATTGGATGCACCATACTTGCCGATAACTGAATGTGGTATGGTTTCTCCTTTGAGCTTTATGATTTTAAGGCTTTTCTTTGCATTCTCTACAGCTTTTCTTATTGCTACGGGAACTTCCCCGGCTTTGCCGATACCCCAGCCTACCTTTCCATTCTTATTGCCTACAACCACAAGGGCGGAAAACCTGAATGTCCGGCCCCCCTTTACAACCTTTGCAACCCTTCTTATATCTACAACCTTTTCCTCAAATTCAGTCTGTCCAACATCTTTATCTAGATATGCCACTACTGTTTCCTCCTATCCAAACTAAAAAATAATCAGCTCGGTGCTTCGGGCACCTTCTGCTATCTCTTTTATTCTTCCGTGGTACTTGTAACCGCTTCTGTCAAAAACAATGTCCTTTATGCCGAGTTCGCTGGCCTTTTTAGCGGCAATTTCGCCGAGCTTTCTGTCGCCAGCTTTGGTTCCCGGCTTTTCAATCTTTTCCTTTATATCCTTTTGAAGGGAATTGACAGCCAGCAATACCTTATTGTTTACATCGTCAATAAACTACAGGTA
>CAYSKJ010000087.1:0-12530 GCA_964431655.1 uncultured bacterium
TATTCTGTATCAGTATATCCTTTTCAATTGTCTGGCTTGCTCTCCATATAGAACTGGGAACATTGATCTCCAGAAGTTTTTTTAAGTGTCTTTTGTAGGCAATATTGAGCTTTTCAGGCGAATGCAGGAGAATTTGCCTTAAAATATTTGTGATTGAAAAGTATGGTTTTGTTATCTGATTATAGCATTCACTCTCCAGGAATGGAATATCATTGAGCTGGCAGTATTTTTTTACTTCACTGAAGATCCTGCTTTTTCCAAGGCCTTTTTTGCTTTCCATGATGAATAATCTCTTATTATCCTGGTTAATATTGATATAGTTTAGCACATTCTTTATTTCTGACTTTCTGTCGGTAAGACTGACTCCAAGGACATAGCTTTCCCTTGTAGCCTCAGTTTCAACAGGGAAATCGGTTTTCATGAGCCTGTTGATTTCAAGTATTATATCCGCGCATGTTCCATATCTCTTTTCTTTTTCAAAAGCTGTCATCCCATAAATAATAGTTTTCATCCCATCATGCCTGATTTGGGCTAATGATGAGTCTGCAATGGATCTAAACCTTGTCTTGTCAGAAAGGATGCTAAACAATGAGCTGAGTGAAGGAACATTCAGCATTACTGTTCCTGTAAGCAACTGGTAAAGAACTATTCCCAGGGAGTATATGTCAACCCTGCGGTCAATTGCACCTGTTAAGCTTTCCGGTGCCATGTAAAACGGAGATCCCTTCAGGTTATGAATATCAGGCATTTCAATGTCAGACAGCCCAAAATCCATCAGTTTTGCATTATCCCTTTGGATTATGATATTGGATGGTTTTATATCCCTTGATATTATATTTCTGCTGTGCATAAATGACATTCCGCGCAGTATTTCAACAATAACACGGAGAGTGAAAGAATAGGTTAATTTTCTTTGGGATTTAATAATCTGGAGAAGACTAATACCTTTAAGGAATTCCATTGTTATATAATAACAGTCCAGGCAAGGGTCATAGCCGAAATTGTATACCTTTACAAGGTTAGGGTGTTTCAGCCTGGTCATTATATCAAATTCTTTCCTGAATATCTTAAGATTCCTTGAGTTCATAAGGCCCGACTTTATTGTCTTTAGTGCAACAGGAAGATTGGCTTTTAACCTGTCATTCACCAGATAGACTATGCCCATTCCTCCCTGGCCTATAACCGACTTAATGCGATATCTTTTATTGATGAGAGCTGATTTAAGAAAAGTTTCCATAACAGTTTTATAACAAAAATTAACTAATATTCTATATTAAAATAAAAATTGCCTGATTGAATCAATGCGAAGCAAAAAGAACCGTCCCTTTTGCTTCCTTCTTTTGCTTCGGTCCCTTTTGCTTCGCTTTTGCCTTGGGTACGGATCAGTCAGGGATTACGGCCGGTTTTCTTCTAACTTTGTATACAATCCCGTCATGGAAGGCTTCAAAGACAATTATGTCGGCAAAAAGGGAAAGCTCTTTCATGCTGTAGAAATTTCCGCTGGCATTATTCTTTATCCATACAAGGTAAATGTAGCGGGAGGAAGGCCATGAGGACTGCAGTTCCCTGAGGGCTTTCTCAGGATCCTTATCGGAATGGACTGATAATGCCCTGCTTTTGATCCCTGCTATTATATAAAGAGCCTCGGGTGCATTGCTGTAGGTTACAGCATCTTCACCGGGGGGATTTTTCTGAAGGTATTTTAATGCCTGGTTTTCTCTCCAGTAAACGGTGCTGTATCCGCCTGCGCCATGATTTATGCGCTGGGATGTATTGTCAAGTTTTATCAGGAATGAAGGGATTAATACAAGGCAGGTAAGGGTTATCAGCATTATACATGCCAATCTGCGGGGGACATAGATTTGAAAAACCTCTTTGTAAAGACCGGCATAATAAAATCCCAGGAGCACCAGAGGTATGAATACAGGGGAGAGAATCCTGGAATTGATTCTGCTGTAGACATGGCCATGAACGGCAAGCAATGTATAAACCAGGTAAACCAGTATAAAAGCAGTAATATGCCCGGATTTCCTTAACATGACAAAGCGTTCTCTCCGGGAAGCAAGCCTGGCGATATAGATCAGCACCATCAGGAATAATGTGCTGATAAGTACGTAAAGGCCTATATAGACTGTCCAGTTCTGCATGCTTTTTTCTTTGAGAAACCAGGAGAAAAATGCCTTTATTGCCTGTTCTGATATGTCCACTGAGGAATGGCTGTTAGGATATCCTTTTCCGAAGATTGCCCGTGATATTTGATAATTCCTGTAAAGCCACAGGATTGCAGGGACCGTTGAGAGGATGAAAAAAAGAAATACCGAATGCAGTTTTTTCTTTTTTTTACCTGTCGGGGTCATGCAGATAACCAGGATCCCGGAGATTATCAGGGTAAGGCCTGCATATTTTGCATAAAAACCCAGAACTGCCGTAAGGCTTAGCATAAAAACCAGGATTAAGCTCTTTCTTTGAATATAGCTGTCAAGAACCAGAAGAAATATTAGTACAAGAAGGATAAACAGAAGTTCATTCCATGCCATTACTGATATATGCAAAAGCGGACCTGCAGTCATAACTGTCAAAACAGCAAGATAACTGACCGTGCCTGCCCCCGTCATCTTCAGGGCAATTAGTCCTGCAAGCAGTATTATGAGGAAAAAAACAGCAGAATGAAAAACAGGGATTATCCTGATCGGGTCTATGCCGAAAAGGCCTGTTAAAAAAGGGTAAAGAGGGGGTTCGTCTGTGTAACGGGATGTTATGATGCTTTTCCCCTGGGCTGTGTCCCTTGCGAGGGCTATGTATATGACCGATTCGTAGGTTATACCGGGTCCGTAAAGGCTGGTGCTGTATAATACCAGGGAGCCTGCTGTTATGCCGGATATTATAAGGAATAATAAAAAATAAAGTTTTTTCTGCTTGCAGGCTGGGGAATCAGACTCAACTTTCTTCTTCTGTGATATATCCATTGACTAAATATCGCCGGGATAGAATTTTGAAAATTTTATTCCATGATAAGAATAAAAGCTGTATTGTCAAAACATTTTCCTTATTTAAGGGCGGATAGCATGTAGTAATCATTCCCGCTGTCAATTAGAATCCTCCTGAAACCCTCGTCTGCCAGCATCCCTCTCATTATGTCATCCTCCGGTATCTGATGATTGTTTATGGGGCAGGGAAGGCCGGCGTGAAAATTATTGAGCCTGTCCTTGTTTTCAAAATGATTAATAAAAAGGGCCCCGCCCAACCTCAGGGATCTGTACATTTCACTGATGCACCGGCTTTTGGATTCAAAGTGAGGGAAAGCATTTATCATAATGATTCTGTCAAAGGGCAGATTTAAAAATGGCAGGCAATGGCTGGAACCCCTGAAAAACAGGTGCTTATGCCGGTAATCGGTCCTCTTTGCTTTCTCTACCATATAAGGTGCCATATCAAAGGAGAACAGAGTAAAAGTTTTATGTATCCTGGAGCTTATCCATCGGGTGAATCGGCCTGAGCCGCAGGCAGGCTCCAGGATAAGGTCGCCGGGCTGAATGTCCCAGGAACGGCTGAAAAACTCAAGCATGGAGTCCTCCCTGTCATTTATGTCATCCATGATGCATTCCCTGGCGCACCTGTTAAAGTAACTGATTATCAGTGAGTTTTCCTTAAGCATTTAACCGGCTTCCTCCGTTTTTCCAGAAGGGAAATTTCCTGTAAAGGGGCTGTCCATAGATAAGTACCGCTACGAGCAGGCTGGAGAATAAAACTATACAGGCTCCCAGAGGCAGATCAAACCAGTAGGCCATGAAAAATCCCCCTACAGCAGATATGCTGCCCAGGACACTGCTCCAGATCAGGGATGCATTATAGCTTCTGCTAAGACGCAGGGCGATAATGGCGGGATTGCTTATAAGGCTGTAGAGCATCATGCCTCCGACAATCTCAAGGTTGATGGCAATTATGCCTGCCTTGAAGATTAACAGTATCAGAAACAGGTAGCTGTCATTTATCAGTGTAAAAGCAATATCCCGGCTGAAGAGCAGTATTTTCAGTTCCTTATAGAAATACACTATAAATCCTATAAAAAGCAGAAGCACAAATGCCATTACATAAATCTGGTTTTTTGAGATGAAAAGCAGACTGCCCCACATCAGACCGAGAACAGAGCTCCTTGCCCCCCTGTTGAGTCCTATCCCTAAAAATGCGATTCCGAGCATAAAAGAAAATATGGACCCTATGGCTGCATTTATGTCAATGTTCTTTTTTTCAATTATGAAGCTTAAGAGAAGTGCGCCTGTTATGGCCCCAAAAAAGCCTGAAATACTGGGATTTAAACCCAGAAGGTCCCCGAATATGGCTCCTGCCATGGCCGAGTGGGCAGTGCATACACCCAGGAAAGGCATTCTGAGGCCGGTTATGAATATGCCTAAAAGACCGGCAGAAGCGCCTCCCAGGACAGCAGCTATAATAATATTGGAGAATACATCAAAAAAGCCCATGGCTATTTCCTCACTGCGTAGACCCTGCTGTCCTTCCGGAAAACTGCGACCGGGCAGGAATAAAGCTCAGAGAGGTCTGCATCATTTATTATATCGCCGGGATACCCCTTTTTCAGGATCCTGCCGTTTTTTAGCAGTATTATCTTTGTTGTTTCAGGGGGCACCTCATCGATATAATGGGTGACCATTATAACGGTTTTTTTTAGATCCCTGTTTATCATGCCTATGTATTCTAACAGCCTTCCTTTATAATCCAGATCAAGGGAGGATGCAGGCTCATCCAGCAGGAGTATATCAGACTGCTGGGCAATAAGCCTTGCAAGCTGGACCTTCTGTCTTTCACCCCCGCTGAGCTCTTTGTAGAGCCTGCCCGAATATCCCTGCAGGCCCATTATATCCAGGGCATTTTCTATTACCCTTTTTTCACCGGGACAGCTGAACAGGATTCTTGGACATCCGGTTATGCCGAAGGAAACAATGTCGAAAACGCTGAAAGGCAGATCATTGTAAAAACTGTGCTGCTGAAAAAGAAAACCTATCCTTCGCCTTGTTTCCAAAGGTATCTTAAAACCGGCCTGAAAGCCCTGTCCCAGGATCCTGATAATTCCGCAGGATGTTTTGACATGGCCTGCAATGGCTTTGAGTATGGTGCTTTTTCCTGAACCGTTAGGCCCTACAATGCATAGCATTTCTCCCTCCAGGACATCAAAAGACAAAGGCCCTATATTAATACCGCCGTCATAGGATATTATTGTCCGGTCAAGGCTTAGAAGTTTACTCTGCATGATTCCTCCAGCCTGTCGATGTTTCTGTTCACCAGTTCAAGGTAATTGACGCCGTATTCAAAAAAATCAGGAAAATTGCTGAGCACGGCAAGGGGCAGGCCCATTTTTTCAGAAATATTGCCTGCTGCTCTGGTTCCTTCCTGCAGATTGGCTATTACCATGTCTGCATCCAGGCTTATAAGCCTTAGCACATCAGCAGGGGACATATCCTCGGCCCTCTTGAATGTGCCTATAATGTCAAAACCCAGGTACTGGCAGAAATCCTTCTGCATTGCAGACACTATGACCCGGTTTTTGCTGAAGGTCTCTCTGGATATAATAATTCTTTCCTCCAGGCTTCCCAGTCTTTTTGAAAGGTCTGTTATATTATTCAGGATATTCTGCTTTTGTCCTCTGCTGATGTTTGCAATGCTTTCCGAGATGGTCCGGACAAAGGTAAGGTAGTTGGAAGGTATAAGCAGACTGTTTTTTGAGTCTATTATCAGTATCCTGTCAGGATCTATACCGATTCCCTTCATCTTTTCCGCCAGGGTTTCCTGGTAGCTGTGGAGGATTATCATTTCAGCCTTTTTCAGGGCGGGAAGCTGTCCCGGGTTCAGATCAAAGTGGCCTGGACAGCTGTGGGGAGGTATTATCCTGATGATCTGGTAATTCATCATCTCGTCGCCCAGGGCATCCTTTAATGCTACTTCAATAAGTGTGGTTGTAGCGGCAATGATTCCGGGTTCCTGGTATGATTGTGCATTGAACGGCAAAGAAAGCAGAAAGCCTGCTAAAATAAGAACCTTTATAAGGATTTTTATCATGATACCCACTCGATGCCTGATATCAGGACAGCCTTTCCTGTGGCTGTATATTTTTTACCGATGAGCTGAAGGAAGCAAGGCTCAGGGAAACGCCAGCTTCAATTATGTACAAATCGTCTTCCTCCAGTCTATTATATTCATCCTGCCTGTATAAGCCGTTATGATCCAGTAATAAATATACTCCCGATGGATTTTAAGTGTTTGAATATTTTGATGTTCCTTAACTTCAGCCCATGATGCGTTCAATCCTGCACGTCCTGCTGTATCCCTGCCAAAGCACCGGCTGTCACTGAAATGCGGATTAAGGGAGGAAGCTGTCACGGTATACCGGAAGGATATACAGCACAGGGACGACAGAATCCATAATATAAGAAATTTTTTCACAGCATGAACTCCAGGCGGTGTTACTATTTTTATAAAAGTAACACCCTGGCCTTATCAGTCAAGAAAATATTTGGGAAAATTCATCAAAATAGCCCGCATTATTAATTTAGTGCAGGATTGAGGTTTGCATAAGCTTTATAATTTTATGTAACAAAATATTATAGTCTGATGTATAAATTTATAAGCAAGAATCATAAGGGGAGGCAAATTTATGGCTTATAACAGGAGAGATTTCATAAAAATGGGGGCTGCGGCAGGTCTTTTGACGCTTTTTCCCGGAGCGCCGCGGTTCTTTGCCCAGGATACCACATCCCGGACAGCGGATATTGTTGCTGTAAGAAACGGAACTCCTGCCCAGATGTTTGAAATTGGCATTGAGGCCATGGGGGGGTTTTCACGCTTTATCAGGAAAGGACAGATCGTTGTTGTTAAACCTAATACTTCATGGAACCGGACACCCTCCCAGGGGGCGAATGTAAGCCCGGGCCTTGCTGCAAAGGTTGTGGAGATGGCTTATAAAGCCGGTGCAAAAACTGTCTATGCCTTTGACAATACCTGCAATGAATGGGAACCCAGCTATAGAAACAGCGGGGTTGAGCGGGCGGTAAAGGAAAGCAGGGGCATAATGCTTCCTGCCTACGATGTAAAGGATTATAAAAGCGTGAAGGTACAGGGAGCGAAGATACTGAAGGAGGCCCAGGTCAATAAGCTTTATCTGGAGGCGGATGTTTTCATTAATCTGGCAATACTAAAAAACCATGGTTCCACCAGAATGACCTCTGCTCTCAAGAACATGATGGGAGTCGTCTATGACAGGAGGTTTTTCCACAGAAACGGTCTGCATCAGTGCATATCGGAGATACCCCTGGTAAGGAAGCCTGATCTGAATATTATTGATGCCTATAATGTAATGCTTAAAAACGGACCAAGGGGCCTGTCCGAAGAAGACCTGAGGAATGACAGGATGCAGATACTGGGCACTGACATGGTTGCTGTCGATACGGCATGTGCAGCCGTTATGGGTTATGATATTTCGGATATTGCCTATATAGGCATGGCACGTGAACATGGCATAGGTACAACGGAACTGGAGAAACTAAGCATTAAAAGGATTACTGTATAAAGCATTGAAAAAAGTCAGAATTCTGCGAAGAACGGCACAGATCCTTTTTCTTATTTCCGGTATTTCTGTTTCCCTTAATCTGCTGAACAGCATAAGCCTGGCAAGGGTATTCAATCATCTTCACATAGTACCATCCCTATCCAAAATGGCTGATCTTAATTTCAGTCCCTATCTCTTAATATTCCTGGGGCTGATATTGACTACCCTCCTGTTCGGCAGGCTCTACTGCTCTTTCCTGTGTCCCGTTGGTTTTCTGCAGGATATTGCCGTATTTCTTGGCAGAAAACTAAAAATCAGGCCAAAACCTGCACCGCGTCTTAGATATCTAAGAACCTTCCTGCTTTTTCTGCTTTTTGCCCTCATCTTTTTAAGATTGCCCCTTTACCTTTTTGCAGATCATTATACCAATATGATGTCTATTTTTGCCCACAAGGTGAATCCGCTGTTAAGCGGTGCCATGAGGCCCTTTTCTCCGGGACTCTACAGAGCGATGGGGTTCTATTTCCCGAGAATTGAATTTCAAATTCACGGATCCTTATTCTATGCCCTCTTTTTTTTCCTGGCTGTATTTATTTCTTCCATGTTCTTCCCTAGAATTTTCTGCAATACGGTCTGCCCGTCCGGCCTTCTTTTTTCTTTTCTCTCAAGGCATTCTCTGCTGAAAATAGGCAGGAGAGACTCATGCAGACTATGCAGTAAATGTGATAAATCCTGTCCTTTCATGTGTATGGACAATGGAACAGCAGATAAAAGCCAGTGCATCATGTGTTTTGAGTGTATCGGACAATGTCCCTTCGGATCCCTCAGCCTCCATTTTGGTAAAGATAAAAAAACACCAGTCAAAGCAGATGATCCGGTTAACGGGAAAAGGCAGTTCCTAAAATCAGCAGTTTATGGCACAGCAGGTGTCTTTACCGGTTACGCCCTGAGTAAAACTGTAAAAACAGTAGATGCAGAAAATCCTGATTATATATTTCCCCCGGGCGGAGATACCTATGCCAGTTTTTTTTCCCGGTGCACCAGCTGCGGTTTATGCATCTCTTCCTGCCCAACAAAGGTGCTGATACCTGTAAGATACCAAGACTCCGGGATTAAAAGACTTCTCCCGGCCATGGATTTCAATGCTTCATACTGCAGTTATGACTGCAATGTATGCAGTGGTGTATGCCCGATGAATGCGCTGAAATACCTTGACCTTGAGGAAAAGCGGATAACCGCCTTAGGCAAGGCAAAAATAGATGCGGATCTATGCATCCCCTACAGGCATAACCTTGACTGCGGAGCATGTGCAGAGCATTGTCCGACTATTGCCATTAAAATGATAAATCTGGGTACTGTCCTTGCACCGGTTGTAGACAGGAAATTCTGCATAGGCTGCGGTATCTGCCAGTATTCATGCCCTCTGGAGGGCAGAAAAGCCATTAATGTTGAACCCCTGCAGAATCATGAAAGGGCATATGTCCGGCCCAGAAAGGGTCTTGAAAGCAAAGAGCTGGATGATTTCCCCTTTTAACAGGGAACATGTAAATTACCTGGAGAGGATTTCCCTGAGTTTTTCTACTGCTGAAACAACTGAAAAGGGTTTTTGAAGAAAATTCTGTGTTATTTCTGTTCTGTGGTGGTAAGGAATAGTATCCGGGTTGTAGCCTGACATGTACATTACCCTGATGTCCGGTCTTGATTCTTTTATCCTGTGGTAGAGGTCTCTTCCGTTCATATCTGGGATTAAATAATCGGTAAAGAGAAGGTCTATCCTGCCCTCGTAATTCTCCGATATCTTTATTGCTTCGGTAGCCCTGGATGCCTGAATAACTTTGTATTTGTATTCATTCAGTATCTGATCCACCAGTATCCTGGTATTATTATTATCATCCACCAGTAAAATAGTCTCAGTGCCTGTAAGGTCCTCAACAGATTCGCTGTCGGTAGTAACTGCTTTCTCAGCGGGTTCATCGGTTATAGGAAAGTTAATGGTAAAAACTGTTCCCTTTTCTGGTGTGCTGTTTACTGAAATGTGGCCTTTGTGCTGCTGAACAATATTGTAGACGATGGTCAGCCCAAGCCCGCTTCCGCTTTTTTTGGTTGTGAAGAAAGGTTCAAACAGCCTTTCTCTGATCTCAGCATCTATTCCATGACCATTGTCAATTATGATAAGAGATATGCTCCGGTCATCAGCCATGCAGGTTTTAATCTTTATTGTGCCCTTCTTGTCTATAGCATCTCTTGAGTTTATCAGAAGGTTAAGCAGTACATGTTCCAGCTGTGCTATATCAGCCTTTATGGGCGGAAGTCCGACCCCAAGGTCAAAATCTATACCTATATTATTGCCTATTGACTTTTTTATAATGGGAAAGAAGGAGGATATGATATCGTTTATATTGATGGAACGCATATCGGGGTTCTGCTTTTTGCCAAGAGTAAGCAGTTTTTTGGTAAGCCCCTTTGCCCTGAGGGCGGCATCAAATATAACATTCAGGCATTTTGACAGGTCTTCGCTGTCCCTGTGTTTTGCTAGCAGAAGCTCCGAATAGCCCAGAATCGGTACCAGCATATTGTTAAGGTCATGGGCTATGCTGGCGCTCAGCCTTCCAAGGGATTCCATCTTCTGGGAGTGAGCAAGCTGGTTTTTCAGGGCTTCCTGTTCTCTTTCAATCCTTTTTCTGTCTGTTATATCCCTGTAATTCCATACCCTTCCTATTATTTTGCCTTCCATGAAATGGGGCTGGGAATACCTCTCAATTACCCTGTGGTCTTTCAGCTCTATGATGTCATAGCTCCTGTTCTGCATCCCCGATTTTATGCTCTCTATTCTATTTATGAACTCATTCCGGTCTTCTACCATCTCTGCGATATGTCCGGTTATCTGCTTTATTGAACGGCTTTTCAGTATGTAATCAGGAATCTGCCACATTTCTGCCAGATTCTGGTTAAAAATATTTATGTTTCCGTAGTGGTCCACAACAATTACTCCATCGCCTGTGGACTCAATCGTGGCTTTGAGAGTGGATACCGATCTTTCAAGTGTTTTGTTCATAAGAAGGGAATTTATAATACCTGCTATCTGGGCTGATATGCTTTCAAGAAGGTTTCTGATTTTTCCGGGAAACTGTTTTAGGGACCTTGATGCGACGTTAATAACGGCAATTTTCCTTCCGCTGTTGATAATAGGGATGACTGCGACTGCTGTAAAGGGACTTTTGCCTGAATATCTGCCTGAGTTTTTCTCCTGAAGGCTCCTTTGTTTATTAAATAGGGAAAAGGCGGGGGTTTTTCCGTATTCCTCCAGGTTATCACCCTTATCTCTTACCGTTTCGGTAAACCTTCCCTTCAGCCCCTTTGATGATATCAGTGCAGGGCGCATTGTCTCCTGGTCTATAATATATGCACCTCCGCAGTCTATTCCTTCTATTTCCATCAGCTTATCCAGAAGGTAGTCAAAGGATTCTTCCAGGGTTTCATGTTTAGGAAGATTGACAGCTATTTCATGAATCAGGTTAAGATAGCTTTGCCCGGTTTTCATCTCCGTTATATCTACCAGGCTGGCAATAACCCTGAGGGGCTTTCTGGACCTGTCCCGTTCCAGGACAATCCCCCGCAGGAGCAAATGTTTCTGCTTTTTATCCCTGGTCAGGAATCTTATCTCAGTCTCAAGGGATTTCTGCCCTTTACAGCTGCTGAAAAGCTGGTTCATAAATTTAATGAAAACATCCTTATCTTCCCGGTAAATATGATTTAAGATACCCTGAAGGCTGTTTTTCATCCTTTTATATCCCAGCATCTTGTAGAAACTGCTGCTGAAATTCACATGGTTTCCCTGTACATCAATGGTCCAAAGACCTATATCAGATGCTTCCAGAGATTCTTCCAGTATTCTGCCGGTTTCCTTTATCTTTTTAGCGGATGTTATTTCCCTGGTTATATCATGGGAAACCAGAACTGCTCCGGCAACCCTTTTTTCATCATCATAAAAGGGATTTGAATAAAGGCAGAAATATCTGCCGTTTTTGGCCTGATAAACCGCCGGTTCAAGTTTCCCCCCTGTAAAGGCCTTTTTTGCTGGGCAGAATTCACAGGGTGTTTTTCTGTCGAAAAGTATTCTGTAGCATAAACTCCCGAAAAGGTCTGAACTTTTCTTCCATACGGATTCAGCTGTAACGTTATTTGCCCAGAGTATTCTATATTCTGTGTCTATGAGGTATATCATCTCAGGAAGCAGATTGAGTATCAGCGACCTGTCACTGTCAATATTTTTTAATTCCTTTTCAGCATCCCTGTATCTTGAGATGTCCAGAAGGAGTGCCTGTATAAATGGTTTTTCGCTGTCAGGATCCAGCAGGATGCCTATGTCATTTACCCAGGCATAGCTCCCGTCTTTTCTTTTCACCCGGTATACGGTATCGGATATATAATCCCTGTTTTTCAGAAGCCTTTGAATCTCCGATTCTATTATAAAGAGATCTTCGGGATGTATCAGTTCCTTCCATTGTATCTCACCTGACAGAAGCTGGCGGTTTGTGTACCCGGTAGCTTTACTGACTGAGCCTGAAATACTGAGAATTTTCCGGGATGGAATATCAAGACGGTATATAATGCCGTTGAAGCTCTTTATCAGGTGATCAAGATACCTGTGGGACATCAGTATATTTCTGCTTTTACCCATAAAATGCCTAAAACCCTTAAAATCCGTGAAACAGTACCTGAACAAGAAAAACAGGTCTGTTATTTAATATGAATTATAGCATACAGCATATGTAAAATCAAAGGATAATTTTGCCAAAAATATCAATTCAGGATAATATTTCCGAACCAGGGCTTATCATTGCATAACTGGTGTTCCTGAATGCTTTGATCATATATAGCTCCAAGATGACAGCAATTATAAACAAAAACCTTTAATTTTCTGTTGTACCAAAATGATAATGTCCCCATTGAGCAAAATAGAAATGTCCCC
>CAYSKJ010000088.1:0-12482 GCA_964431655.1 uncultured bacterium
TGATGATTTTATAACCGGGGTGATTGGAACGATGTTCCACAACCTTCCCCAGGATATGGATATTAATATCCAGTTCAAGAAACTCTTTGACATACTGAGTTTTATATCCCAGAGCAACCCGGTAATATTTTTCCTTTCAAACTATGAATATGCCAATACCTTTAACAAAAAGCTCCTCCATTACCTTATAACAAACTGCATAAAAAAATATGATACCATACCTATCTCTTTTGTAATTTGCTATAATGACAAGCTTCTGAATCTTGAGAACCTGTTCAACCCTGATGAACTGGATACTGCCCAGGAGTATTTCTCAAAGTTCAAGCTTCAGGGATTATCCCTGGAAGAAACCCACAGGTTCATATCCCAGATGATAGGGATTCAGAAACTGCCTGAAATATTCATCCAGAGGATATACGAGGATACGGCGGGATGCCCGCTTCATATCAGTGAATCGGTTAAATTCCTGACAGAACAGGGGCTCCTTTTCAAACAAAAAAACAAATGGCTGATAAATTACGATAACAGAAACATACCGCTGGACGAACTGGAAAACAAGAAAGCTCTTAATATTCCTATAAATGTGGATGAGATATATAAGAAAAGGATAGTACAGCTGGATTCTGCAGCGAATGACATTCTGACCCTTATGTCCTTCTTCATTGACAGGATCGAGCTGGATGTACTCCTTTTAATATCCGAGTATACCAGGGATGAGACCCTAAGCGGCATTGACCTTTTGCTGAAAAGAAACCTCGTAATTGAAGACCGGGAAGGCAAACACTTCTACCTGAACCCGCTAAAGCTTAAAAACATTATATTATCCACAGTACCCCATGAAAAAAAGACTGCCTTATACCTTAAGATAGCACAGGTCTACGAGGAAATATACAAAGATAACCTCAGCCCGATATTTTCACAGCTCGCATATCTCTATGAAAAGGCAGGAGAATTTAACAAGGCTTTCTTTTATTTTATCAAGGCCGGTGAAAATGCCAAGGAGCTTTATTTTTATGAACAGGCCATAGCCTTGATATCAAAGGCCATTGCCATTGCAAAGAGCCAGGAGGGAGATGATTTCTTTGATATAGGACTCATCCGGTCCTATATTGCAAAGGGGGAAATTGAAGAAACTCGCGGAAACACAAAAAATGCAAAAAGCTGTTATGAAAAGGCCTATGCCATTGCAAAGAAGAAAAACCGTATCATAGACAAGGCCAAAATACTTCAGCACCTTGGCTGGCTATATTACCAGACGGGTAAAAACGATATCGCAAAAAAATTCTTTTATAAGAGCAAAGAGCTCTTCTCGATGAAAGATGACAGGGTAGGAATTGCTTCTTCAATGAACCGGATCGCATTGACTGAACTTAAAAACGGCAAATTAAAGGATGCACTCCGCATATTCCTTGAAGCTCTGGTATATGAGAAGGAATTGAACAACAAGATATGGGTTGCAAAGAACCTGAACAATATAGGCCACATCTATACAAGGCTTGGCAATTATAAGCTTTCCATTAAATACCTGGCTGAGGCAATGAATATACTGGAAAAGATAAACAATAAGATAGACTACTTCAGGTGCCTTTCCAATCTTGCACTGAGCTACTTCTACCTCGGCAAGATCCATGATTCCCTGCAGGCAAATGAAAGGAGCCTCCGTGTTGCCAGGCAGATTGACTATAAACAGGGCATAGGAGAGGGTCTCAACCACACAGGGGTAATTCTCCGGCATCTGGGTATTTATGACCGAAGCCTTGATCATATTGATGCATCCATTGAACTCAGACAGAATATAAAGGATAAAAGGGGAACAGCCATTGGTTTTCTCAATAAGGGTCTTTTATTCTTTGACCTGGGCAATATTGAGGAATCCGAGCAATACATCAGAAAGGCAATGGAATTCGATGATGATTTCGGACTGAAAGATACATTCATTGACGGCTATTACTATCTGGCCAGGATATCCTTTATCAGGGAAAAGCATATAGAAGCATCGGATTTTCTCCAGAAATCCCTGGAACTTGCCAGAAACGACAAAGACTATTACAGATTCATAGAATCTGCTGTATTCATGAGCTATATTGAAGAAAATAGCAAAAGCAGCGAAGACTTAATAATCAGCCTGCTCAACCTGAAAAAAAAGGCATTAAGGTTCGGTTTCAGCCTGTTAATAGCCAGGATAAACAGCAGGATTGCAGAAATTATGCTGAAAAACCAGGATTATGATGATGCTTACCATTATATTGAATCTGCCATACCCATGTTCGAGGATATACAGTGCAAACCCTATCTGGTCGAGATATATACACTGGCCGGGGAATTTCTGACCAGGACAAACCAGGATGAAAAGGCGTCAGGCTTCTTTCAGAAAGCCCTGCAATTTGCAGAAGAAATGCAGTCAGGGGTTCCGCTCCAGTATGTAAATTATTTTATAGTTAAAAAAGAGATAACCTACCTGTATAAAATGCTTTCAAAGCTTTACTGAGAAAACTTTTCTAACGGAACACCCGGTCCAGCTTTTCCAGGGTACTGGAAGAAAATTTGAGGGTAAAATCTATCAGCTCATAATCCGCCCGGGTTTTCTTGTCACTTTCCTTGCTGATGAGCCCGGCAAGGAAAGAGCTGAATTCCTTGAGCTCTTTTATTACACTGGCTATCTTCCCGTCTTTTATTTTTCCACTTATTTCCGGATAGAGTTCTGCAAGCATGTAAATCCCTTTACTCTTATCCTCTGACGGGTCCTGAAACCTTGAAACATTAAAGGATTTCAATTCATCATCCATAGAATACCTCACAGAAATTGGTTTTTATTTTTTTATCATGTATTAATATGCTATTATAATACAACAGAACCTGATAAAATAAAATACTTTTATTTGGTGGCTATAATGGACGATGAAGCAAAAAGAATAAAGGATATAGGTTATTCAAAACGGCCTTACCTGATAATAAAAGCATCAGGCAGGGAAAAACGCATGGAGCTGAATAAGAGCAAATATACCCTGGGAAGGGAACAATCAGACATTATAATAGAAAAAAAGAGCGTTTCCAGGAAACATGCAGAACTGGCTGAAAACTGGGGAGGGTACATAATATCTGACAAAAACAGCAATAATGGCACATTTGTGAACAATAAAAAGATAAGCGGAGGATATCAGCTTCAGGATAAGGATATAATAAGATTGGGGCAGACCAATGACACAGAACCCGAGCTGTTAATATTCTGCAATCCCCTTTCAGGTTCCCAGGGGGAAATTGAAGAAACCGGCAAAAGCGGATACGCTTCCCAGTCTTCTCCTGCTGATGGAATTCATAAAGAAAAAAAAGTTATTGAAGAAATAAAGGGTATTCAGGCACCGATAAAACAGAAGTCCTTCCTTACGTCAAAACCGGTTCACAAGATAGTGATACTGCTCTTTTCGGTTACAATGCTAACCGTTTTTTATTTTATTGTAAAAACGCTCATACTGCCCGACTCGTACTCGATGAAAATCCTGGTTATCAATCCCAGGGCACAGCATCCCGGCGGCAATATAAAGATCGTGGGACAGGATTTTTACCCGGACAGGGCAAAATACAGCATAAGATTCTCAGACGCAGAGGGAACTGTCCTGAGCGTCACAGAAAAGGAAATATTTGCCCAGATACCCAAAAATGCTGAAGCTGGCTCAATCATACCTGAAATCCGGTACGAGGGACACCTGCTGAAAGCCCCTGAGATGACTGTTCTTGAGAATCCCACCATCCTTTCCGTTAAGCCCGGAACCCTATACCCGGGCGATGAACTTCAGATATCAGGCAGAAGTTTCTCAGCCCAAAAGGATGAAAATACTGTATTAATTGCAAATAAAGAAGCTGATATCCTGTCTTCAAGTCATAGTCAGATAACAGCCCTTGTCCCCGAATTCAAGGAACTGGAGCCTGGAAGCGCGCTAAAAATCAATATTCAGGTAAAGAGCAATCTTCTAATATCCAACAGCATTGAAATAAGCATCAGAAAGAAACCTGTAGAATATATAAAACATGATTTTTACGCAGAACTGAGCAAGGATGGATATACCCTTATCAAAAACAGCCTGATAGGGCTCCTTGCCATTGACAATAAAGGCAGTTTCAGCAGTATCGAAGACAGGACTGCAGAAATAATTGAGAATCTCAATTTATTTTTCTCCCGGGCAGATAAGGACAGTGATATAGGCTACAGCAATGATGCTATAAACCTCCTGAGCGGAAAGGATATAATTTATGGCATAAAATTGAATGCTGGAGATATTCAGCTCTATAAAAACCTCAACCCTGATATGATGCTCGACAGCATAAAACTTTCAAAATGGACTTCCGCTGTACTCAAGGATTATCTGAACCTGACTGTTGCCAATACCCGCCCGGAATTCACTGTCCTTGCCTCCTATGGCGGGAGGGTACTCGCTTATATTTACGATAATTTTAATACTAAGGCTTCAGATTTTAACGGCATCACAAAGGACTTTATTGGAAGGCTGGACCCGGAGTACAGGGATTATCTAAAGGATATTGGGATAAGAATACCTGTTAATTATTGTGACATATCAGGAAACTACTCCGGAAGAGCTGCTGATAACCTCTTGAATAAATCGATTAGTACCGGATACCTGGCTATAGAACTCAATATAATGCCTTCCGGTAATAATATCCGCATCTTTCACAAAATATCCCTGGAAAAGACCGAGGATAGCGGTGTTTTTTCCCAGGAGGCCACCAGGAGCATAGGAACCTTTCACCTTCAGAACCTGGAGGTATTTGAACCCTATGTATCCTTCTCTGTATATCTTGAAGGGGCAACTGTCAAATTCAGCGGTACTATAATGGACAACGGGATTCAGGGTATTTTTACGAAAACAAATAAACAGACAGGCAAATTTGTACTTAAAAAGTGAATATTTATATTGACATAATCGCAAATTTAATAAAGACTTACATCTGATAAGATATAAGGGAAGACGGTGTAAATCCGTCACGGCCCCGCCGCTGTAAGCGCGGACGAAAGCTGCAATTCGCCACTGGGTATTGCCCGGGAAGGCGCGGTGAATAGAGTGATGCGCAAGTCAGAATACCTTTTAATCAAGAACTTCTTCGAGGGAGGAAGCTGATTCTGGATTATGTATCCCGACTTTCCCCCTGTGGAAGGCGGGATTTTTTGTTTTTAAATACTTTATCAAAGGAGATATATTATGAAACACCTGTTTTTTGTTGTCCTGCTGATGCTGACAGCATTTTCTGCCGCCTATTCCCAGAACATTTACTATGATGAGGTAATCATCACATCCTCACATATTGCAGTGCCCATGGAAAATGTACCCCCTTCGGCTGTAGTTATCACCAGAAAAGATATTGAAAAAAGCGGAGCCAGGGACCTGACAGCCCTGCTGAACCTTATTACGGGTATACATCTTGTAAGAAATGGAATGGAAGGACAGTCTTCCTCCATGTATATCAGGGGTGCAAGGCCGTCTCATACTGCAGTGCTCTATAACGGGGTGCCTATAAATGACCCGAGCACTGTAGACGGCAGTTTTGATTTTAATAATATATCCCTTGGAGAAATTGAAAAGATTGAGATCATTAAAACCTCCCAGGGCTCTGTATATGGCACCAATGCCATGGGAGGCGTTATCAATATAATCTCAGGGAGAGCCAATACGGACAGGTCCTGGAATTTCTCTGCCAACGGCGGAATTGTCTCCACAAAAGGACATTATCAGAACATTTATGCCGGGTTTTCCAAGGGTATTTTGTCCCTTGACCTTAATCTCGGCAATGAATACCAGAAAGAGGTCTATGCTGCAGACCCTGAGCTGACAGCCAACAATGACCCTGACCCTGCTAACAGGTTTTATGCCGGTTTGAAAGCAACCCTTAAATACGGCATTGCTGAAAACACCACTATTTTTAGGTACAGTTATGCCCGTTCCCATATAGATTTGTTCGGCGACAGTTATGGAGATGACCCCAACTATCTTTCAAAAAACAAATACAGAACACTGATTAACAATTTCGGGTTAAACCTTGACCCCATAAAACTGAACCTGTCTTTCAGCTGGACTGATACTGACCGGGATTACCGGAATACAGCCGATGAAACAAGCCCTGATATAATTGATTCTATCTATGAAGGGGGACTCCTCCATTATAAGATGACAGCAAACTATCAGGACATGCTTCTGTTTGGATATGAACATAATCAGAGTATCATGTCCTATGACTATTTCAGCGAGAACAGCTACGGCCCCTATCATGACATTATGGATGAGGAGAAACAGGGTTCCGATTCCTTCTTTATTGAATACAGCTATGCAGGCGACAGCTTCGGTATTATAGCCGGACTTCGCCATGACAGCTATTCCTCTGATAATAGGCTTACATACCGTGTAACTCCCTTTTACAGGATCAAGGGAACAAATACATCCCTTTATGGAAATATAAGCACCGGCTTCAAGGCACCTTCCCTGTATGAACTTTATTCCCCCTATGGCAATACCAGTCTTGAGAGTGAAAAGTCCATGTCCTGGGAAATATCCCTGGCCCAGAAATTTCCCTCCCACAGCCTTGAGCTTAACCTAAGCTACTTCAACAACCGCTATGAGGAGCTTATAGATTTTGATACCCTGAACTGGATCTATTATAATATAGGTAAGGCTGAAACCAGGGGAATTGAGTTCTCAGCAAGCCAGCAGATAGGCAAAAATATAGAGCTAAAACTGCTGTCTACCCTTTTGCAGGCAGAAAACCTCGTTACGGGCGAGACCCTGCTTCGAAGGCCTAAATACAAACATTCCATAATCTTAAGCTGTTTTCTGCCCTGGGATATAAATATGTGGTCGGAGATATCCTATGTTTCAAAAAGGTATGACAACACATATGATGAGAACTATAATACTGTCAGAACGACCCTTGATGAATATTTCCTGCTGAATCTGAGTATTTCAAAACAGCTTGCCAACGGCCTTGAGGCTTATATGCGAGTTGATAACCTGCTCGATGATCAATACCAGTATATAAAGGGTTATGCTAAATCCCAAAGGACTTTTTTCCTGGGCTTTAGATACTCCCTGTAAATGGTAAGGCTTTAAGCCTGATATTCCGTCTTCTTAAAGGGCATCAGCTGATTCTGAATTTATAGTATTTCTTTTTGCCCTTCCTGAGCATTAGGATATTACCCTTGAAGTCTCCAGGGGTAATATCCCGCCCGGAACCTTCCACCCGGATGTCATTAATGTATACACCCCCCTGGCTGATAAGCCTCCTGGCTTCGCCTTTGGAGGATGCCACACCGTATCTGGACAAAAATTCAGCCATGGAAAGACCCTGCTCAAGCTCTTTTTTATCAATATGAACTGCATCCAGCCCCTCTGACTCATCAATAATAATATCCTTTATAAGGGATGAGGTCTCAACCCTATTTTCTTTATCAGCCTGGCCGAATATCTTTGTTGATTCTATGTAGGCTTCCCTGGCTTTTTCAAATCCATGGACAAGGTTTGTCACCTCAAAGGCGAGAATCTCTTTCCCCCTGTTTATAAGCTGATTGTCCAGGCCTGATATAAATCCTGCCTCTTCTTTTGGAAGAGCGGTATAAAGCAGAAGGAATCTTTCCAGGTCACCATCCTCCACGTTCCTGAAAAACTGATAAAGCTCATAGGGAGATGTCTTATCCTCCGTAAGCCAAACAGAGCCCTTTTCAGACTTGCCGAATTTTTCTCCGGTGGATTTTAATATGAGGGGAAAGGTAATGCCGTGGGATTTTTTATTCAGCTTTCTTCTGATAAGGTCAATACCCATAACAATATTACCCCACTGGTCCTGTCCGCCCATCTGCAGGTCACATCCGTACTCCCGGGCAAGATAATAGAAATCATAAGCCTGCAGTATCATATAATTAAACTCCAGAAAGGAGAGTCCTTTCTCCAGTCTTTGTTTAACGCTCTCTGATGCCAGCATTTTATTTATGCTTATGTCTTTTCCGAAATCCCGGAGAAATTCAATATAGTTAAGATCTCCAAGCCAGTCCGCATTGTTTACAATGACAGTCCTGTTGATATCAAGGAACTTCTCCAGGACATTTTTTATGCCCATAAGGTTTTTTTCTATATCCTCCGGCTTTAAAAGCTTTCTCATCTCTGTCTTCCCGCTGGGATCACCTACAAGCCCTGTCCCTCCTCCGACAACAGCAATGGCTTTGTGTCCCTTTTCCTGAAGGCGCTTCATATTAAGGATGGGAATCAGATGCCCTATATGCAGGCTGTCTGCCGACGGGTCAAAGCCTATATAAAAGGTGAGCTTTTCATTATCCAGCCTGGAGAAGACATCCTCATCGGTATACTGGTATATCAGCCCCCTGGAATAAAGCTCGCTTTTGATACTGTCCATCATGCGTCCTCCTTTATGTTATCAATGGCATCCCGGAGCCTGTTTATTGTTCTATGTCTTCCAATCAGCCCAGTTATTTCAAAAAGGCCGGGGCTCTGGCTTGCACCGGTAATTGCCACCCTTACCGCCTGGGCAAGCTGCACCATCTTTATGCCGTGCTCTGCAATCAGTTTTTTAAATACATCCTGCATTGCGGACTCATTTATCATGCTTTCAGGATCATCCATAAAAATATCTACAAGCTCCAGCAGTGCTGGTTTTACCCTGTTATTAAGGAATTTATCCGACTGGGCAGCGTCTCTGCTAAAATCATCGCTGTAGATATATGCTGAATTATCAATAATATCAGTAAGCCTTCTGGACCTTGCCTTAAAAAGGTCAATAATTCCCAGCCGGATACCCACAGGCTGACTATTAAAGGCATGGTTGTCAATAATTTCATTAATATGGTCTAAAATCATATGTGCATCCATTTCTTTTAAATGCTGGCTGTTCACCCACTCCAGCTTTTCTATATCAAATACTGCCGGTGAATTGTTTATATTTTTTAAGTCAAAGAGGTCAATGAGCTGGCTAATGGAGAATATCTCCTGGTCTCCATGGCTCCAGCCGAGTCTGGCAAGATAATTCAGCAATGCCTCAGGCAGTATGCCCATTTTTTTGTATTCTTCGGTTGATGTGGCGCCAAAGCGCTTGGATAATCTTTTACCGTCTCCCCCGAGAATCATGGGCAGATGGGCGTATTCGGGAACCTTAAACCCCAGGGCACGGTAAAGAAGTATCTGTTTGGGGGTATTGGTAATATGGTCATCCCCCCTTATGACATAATTTATATTCATAAGGGAGTCATCAATTACCACAGCAAAGTTATAGGTAGGCATCCCATTGCTCCTTAGTATGACAAAGTCCTCAAACTGGCTGTTGGAAAAATCAATGTCCTTTCTTATTATGTCTGAAAAAAAGGTTTTGCCTTCCGGCACCAGGAACCTGATAGCATAGGGACCGTCTTTTACCTGCTTATCCAGGCAGAATCTGTCATACTGGAATACACCCTTCTGCTTTTTCCTTGCTTCAATCTCCTCAGCAGTGCAGAAGCACTTGTATGCCTTTTTCTCCTCCAGGAGCCTGTAGGCATACTGCCTGTATAAATCAAGCCTTTCGGACTGGTAATAGGGCCCCTCGTCAATACTCAGGCCAAGCCATTTAAATCCCTTGATAATAATATCGGTAAATTCCGATTTTGAACGGTCAATATCCGTATCCTCTATCCTTAAAATAAAGGTCCCTTTCCTGTTCCTGGCAAACAGCCAGTTGTACAGCGCTGTCCTGACGCCGCCTATGTGCAGGTAACCTGTCGGGGAAGGGGCAAATCTTACTCTTACTTCTGACATATCATATCCTTTCATATTTTTGTGGATATTTATAATTTATTGCATAAAATAAGAATGCCGAAGGTGGGAATTGAACCCACACGACCCGGGGGTCACAGATTTTTGAGACCTGCGTGTCTACCCATTCCACCACTTCGGCATTGTCAGCAATTAGATTATATCTAATGCTTTTTGTCAATATTTTTCATGGAGGCTTATTATGGACTTTATAGACCTTTTTAATGATATTGCCAGGAACCTTCGCAATTATTTCCATAACACTGCAAGAGACCTTAAAATTTCCTTTGAGATAGAAAAGCTGCGCTATCAGATTCATCTTTTCAGAAAAAGGAAGGAAAACATGCTCCTTGAGATAGGACAGTCAGTTTATGAAAACTATCTTGAAAAGGACATGGGAAACCATGATTTTAATGAGCTTTTCACCCTGTCCGAGATACTGGACAGCTTTATAATGGAAAAAACGGACAAAATAAGGTTTCTTACGGATACAGCCGGAACAAACTAATTTCTTGACATATTTTTGATTTTTGATATAGAGGATGATACTGGGGTTGTAGCGCAGTTGGGAGCGCGTGTGAATGGCATTCACAAGGTCGCGGGTTCGATCCCCGCCAGCTCCATAAAAAAAAAGGCTCCCGAAAGGGAGCCTTTTTTTATCCTAATTCAGTTATTAGAACTGATAAAGTATGGATACATCCCATCTCATAGGGCTTGCCCATGCATTGGCATCACCGAAGTTTGATGTATCTGAGGTGATTTCTGAGAGTATCGACTGCTGATCAAATATATTGTAGATATCCCCGATTAATGTCAGCTTGCCGAACTTGCCAAGGTCAAAGTCATGCTGTAGTGAAAGGTCTGCAAACCATACGCTGGGCAGTTCAAAAGCACCCCTTCCGTCGGAAGATATAACATTGGTGCCGTAATTGGGACCGCCGGTGATCCTTGTAGCCTGAACCAGTTTGGAATAATGGTATCCGGATCTCCAGAAGGCGGATATACCAACGGATGTACCCCAGCTGAACATATAGGATGCATTGAGCTTCAAATAATGCCTTACATCATAGGGGGTCGAGCCGTAAAGATTCTCGCACAGTTCAGGGGTATCATAGTATACAGAAGTATATGTGATACCGGAGCTTCCCTGGTTGGTGTCAAATACATGGCCTTCAGCCTCTGCATAGGTGTAGGAAGCCATCAGGGTCAGGTTCCTGAGCTTTGCATTGGTATAAAGCTCAAGGCCCCAGTAGTCCCTCTTAGCGCTCTCAATGGTTGTAAAATAATAATAGTAGTAGCCGATGGTTTCAGTATATACGCCGAGATCTTCGGAACCCGGTCCATCCCAGAGCAAATTGCCGTCTGTATCATAGAACCGTGCATAATCTTCTGCAATATCCCTGGTTTTTTTGTCGGTATAGCTTATGCCTGCAGACCAGTTGGAAGATATCTCCCTTTCGTATCCTATGGTTAATTCATCAGTATACTCAGGCTTCAGGTTCGGGTCTATCTGGTCAAAGTTTGCACCTGGTGTTGTTGCGGATTCAAATTCCCAGTTGCCTGTATCGGGATTCCATCTGTAGCTTTCGGACCATGAAAGGTCTTCATTGGCAACCTGTGCTGCCATGGTTGACAGAATGGTATAGAACCTTCCCCAGAAGATGTTTAGTTTATGTTTGCCTGTGTTTCCGATATCCCATACAAAGCCTATCCTCGGTGCGATCATATCAGTCAGGTCATGCTTGAATACGCTTCTTTCCCTGTTGTTAAAACCCTCGTGGGATTCGAACCTTACACCGATATTGGCTGTAAAGCCGTCTATAAAATCCGGTCTCCATTTATCCTGGATATAAAACCCGTAATACTTGGATGATGCGGTTTCTAAACTCTGATCATGCCTTATTATATAGGTTGAATCATCGGTCCAGTAGGAAGGATCATCATAGGGGCCGTATTCATCAAAGGTATAGTCCTCACTCAGCCATATGTCATAGGATTCATCGGGATAGAAATATCCGCCGTAGCTTTCCATCTCATGGTATGTGATACCGGTTTTCCACTCATGGCTGCCGGCTACATCAGACATAAAGTACTTTGCGGAAATATCTATGGAATCCCTGTTCCTGTCTGTTTCATAGGAGAAGCCCATACCGCCGAGGTTTATAACGCCGTAGGACCTGTCGGGATGATGGTAGGTATAATCTGTATCCATGGAATTGGCCTTAATATTGAGTTCCTGCCTTCCGATACCTATCTTTGTTTCCAGAAACAGGTTCTGGTTGACTATCCATGTCCAGTTCAGCCCGTAGGTGTTTCCGCCCTGCTCCCAGTCGCCCAGGGTTTCGGTAGACAGGGTGCCTGATCCAAGTCCTTCATCGTTTTTCTGGGTCATCGGGTCGGAATTCCAGGTAAGAAAAACCTGGTGCTCAGGGGAGATAGACCATGTAAGCTTTGCATACATGTACTGCCAGAGCTCATCCCTGTCCCAGACCGTTTCAACATAATCGCCGGTTGCCCAGCTTATTCTTCTTACAGTCTGGTCACCCTCGATTTCAATCCTTCTGTAGGTTATGAAGAACCAGAGCTTATCCTTCATTATCGGTCCGCCAAGGGATAGTGTAGGCTCAAACCTTGAAGACCCGCCCGGATCATCATAATAATCTGAATCCAGTATCCAGTCAGGAT
>CAYSKJ010000089.1:0-12410 GCA_964431655.1 uncultured bacterium
GGGTGCAGACAAAGTCAAGGAATATAACAGATTCCCTGTCATAAGACACGATTCTTGGGAATATGCTGTTTTGATTTTAATCACTTACACAATTATACTAAATTCAGGACATGGAAACATCTTCTGAACTGCATATAAAATGCTTATCCATCATCATTCTTAACCTGATGCGGTTGTACCGCTGGACAATAATGCATGGAAGGCTTGCAGAAAGCGCATAAAGAACAATGATCACACCACCCCACCACCAGGTATATACAAAGGACAGGGGGGACAGGATTATCACGCTCCAGTGGGCAAGCTCCCCCCTGCAGGTTTCAATGATGAAGGAACTGATATACTCAGCATCCCGGGATAACAGGTGCTTCTTGGCAAAGCCCCTCTTAAAAAGCGCCGCTCCGTCAGGAAGTCTGTCCTTCCAGCTCCTGACTTTGAAAAACTTCTGGTAGATCCTGCCTTTTTTTTCCCATTTCCTTTCCCTGCAGATCCAGGAGGATGGATTAAAAAACCTGCGGGGCATTACAGTTGCCGCATAGGAGCTTATCATATGAAGCAGGAACAGAAAAAGAATGTTAAGAATGATTATCCAGTACCAGGAAAAACTAAACAGCATATAAACCCCTTCCCTATTGCGTTATATTTCTGGATTTCCAATCCACAGCCCTGCCCAATAACTTAAAATAAAGGGACAAAAAGAAAACCATACAAAAGAATAAAAGGTGAACAGGGAAAAACATAAAGGATAAAATCCTGAAGGAGCCTACCCTGGCCCCCATCCAAGAAAGCTGGAATGCAAACAGAAAATAAAAAACAAGCCACAGCAAAAAACTTCCTTGTGAAAAGAGGGCAAAGGCCAGCTGAATGGATATTATGAATCCTGCCGATATCCATGCAATTATATTGAGAAGCAGGAGATGTGGGGTCTTCCCTGCCCCGGATGCAAAGGCTTTAGTCCAGCCCCTTATCAGAGAATTAAGGCTTTCGGGATACATGCGGCAGGCAAGGGAGTGCCTTCCACCAAAGCATTTAAGCCTTATACCCTTCTTTTTAAATTCATCACCAATAAACACATTCTCAAGTATTTTATCTTTTACGGGTTCATGGCCTTTTACTGAAAAATAGTCCTCTTTCCTGACCATCAGGCAGGGCCCGAAAAGACCGGCAGGTATTGCATCTTTAAGGGGAGTAAAGGCATTCATGCTGCCTGTCATAATAATATTGAACATCAGGGATAACTCCTCATGGAACCGCTTTACTGCATGATAAGGCGACAGGGACATGGCTGTTCTATCCCTGCATGACAGCTGTTGAAAAGTATCTAATAGATTCTCATAGCCATTGGCAGTAAATTCAGTATCCGCATCAAGGAATAACAGCGTTTCTTCTGATGCATGCCGGGCACCCTGGAGGCAGGCCCAGGGCTTTCCCAGCCAGCCGGGGGGAAGTTCTGATGAATCAAGCACTCTGGCTTTTTTTTTTAGGCTGATCTCCTTTGTCCTGTCAGTCGAGTTGTCATTTACCACTATTATTTCATCAGGTTTGATTCTCTGCGAGTTTACCGAATCAAGAAGCCTGCCTATATTCTGTTCCTCATTTCTGGCGGGGATTATCAGGGTAACGCCCGGATATTTCATCTTCAGTACACCTGCTTTGCAGAGCGGAAGGCGGAAAAGAAACCAGAAGCCCCCAAGCCAGAATATCCCTGTTAAAACCAGAAGTATCGCCATACGCCTTATTCTGCCTTAGGGTCATCCTCCATGATTTTCCTGCAGACATTCTGGCCGCACAGCAGGACCATGGGCATGCCTCCGCCGGGATTAACGCTTCCACCTGTAAAATACAGGTTTTTGTATTTTTTGCTCTTTTTTGGGACCTTGAAGGCAAAGTTTTTCTTTAAATCCGATACCACACCATATATGGAACCACCGTTGGAATAGTACATAGCCTGGATATCAAGGGGTGTAAGGATGTGCTCATAAACAATATGGCTGCGGATATTCTCCAGCCCGGCTCTTTCAAGTTTATCCAGTATTCTCTCCCTGTATTTGATATAGTCTTCCCTGCTTAAAGGATTCTTCTCATCAATATAGGGTATATGGGGAAGTATTTTGAGTCCCGAACACCCCTGGGGAGCGACAGAAGGATCTGACTTGGAAGCATCAACCAGATAGATGGTGGGGTCCTGGGGAAGCTCCTTTTTGTTGAACACTGTATTAAAATGCTCTTTCTGATTGCCGGAAAATATAAAATTATGATGACCAAGCTGTGGATACTGGATATCAAGGCCTAAATCCAGGACAAGGCCTGAGCATGCCGGCTCATACCTTTTGAGCTTTTTAAGAAAGGATTCGCTTTCACCAAGAAGATTCCTGTAAGCAGGCACTGCCTCCATGTTACAGACGATGAAATCCGCCTCGTAAACATCATTTCCTGCTATTATGCCTTTAACCCTGTCTCCTTCCTTATTTATAGCCTTTACTTCACTGTCAAGGTTCAGCCTGATACCAAGCTCATCCATGTATCTGCCAAATCCCAGTGCTATATTGTAAAGCCCACCGGGAACATACCACAGGTCATATTTGAATTGTATGGTAGGCATAAGATTCATGAAACCCGGGGCATTGTATGCTGAAGAACCGACATATTTGATGAAGAAATCCATTATATCCACCAGGTAGGGATTTTTTATATGCCTGGCAACACCCTTGTGCATGGTATGGAGAAAGTCAATATTGAACATGGTGGACAGGCTGTAGAATTTCATAAAATCAAGGGTATTATCAAGGCCTGCTTCAAAATATCCCTTTTCGATTATATCATACTGCTTTTCAGAATATTTTAAGAATTCCCGGAACTGAAAATAAGTGTCAGGTCCGAGTTTTGAAAGCTGTTTCTCCATAATATCCATATCCGGGTCCAGATCAATCACAGTGCCGTCCTCAAAGAAATTCCTCCAGTGGGGGCGAACCTTCTGCAGCTTTATATAGTTTTCCATCTTTCTTCCTGACTCTTCAAAGAGCCTGCTAAAATACTGAGGAAGGGTCAGAATGGACGGCCCCAGGTCAAATGTGTATCCCTTTTCGGAGACAGTGTTCAATTTACCTCCGATTCTGCTGTTCTTTTCGTGTATTTCCACTTCATAACCCCTGATCCTGAGCATGATTGCCGCAGATATACCGCCCAGGCCAGCGCCGATTACAATAACTTTCTTACCACTCATATTAATATCCTCCACCTTTCCAGGTATTTATCCTAATAAATAAAATCCATTATTTTTTTTAATATTTTCAGGGAAGTTTTATAGGGGGGATAAAATGCCTTTATATCCAAGTAAAAAGACTTTTGTAATACAGCCTTCTTATAAGTAAATGACTCAAAGCTGGCAAATCCATGATATCTGCCCATGCCGCTGGCACCAACTCCGCCGAAGGGCAGTTCATTTGAGAGGAAAAGATGTATGGTGCCGTTTATACACACGGATCCTGATTTTGCCCTTTTTATAACATTGTTCTGCCTGTTTTTATCCCTTGAAAAATAATAGGTAACCAGCGGTCTTTCCCTGGAGTTTATCTCATCCAATGCAGCATCGAGGCTGTCATACTGCAGGACCGGTAGTATGGGGCCGAAGATCTCATCCTGCATTATGGCTGACTTTGGATCAATATTATCCAATATTGTCGGAGAGATATACAGATCCTCTCTGTCTGTCATACCTCCGGCAATTACCCTTCCCTGCTTCAAAAGACTGCAAAGTCTTTCATAATGCCCTTCATTGATTATATGAGTAAAGTCCTTTACCGGGCTTCGTGTCTGGTAGAATTCCTTTAAGGTCCCGGAAAGTGTATTGAGGAATTTTTCACTGATATTGCTGTGAACCATAAGGTAATCAGGGGCTATGCAGGTTTGCCCCGCATTGTAAAACTTTCCCCATGCAATTCTCCTGGCTGTGACATCCAGGTCTATATCTTCATCAACCAGGCACGGGCTCTTTCCCCCGAGCTCCAGAGTGACGGGGATCAGATGCTTTGATGCAGATTCCATTATCTTCCTGCCGACAGCTGTGCTTCCTGTAAAAAAGATATAGTCAGTCTCACGCCTGATCAGGGATTGGGTAACCATGGCTCCTCCCTCGGCAATTGTTATATGAGCTTCATCAAAATTTTGGCCTATCAGTCTCTTTATAAGGGCTGAAGTATTGGGAGCCAGTTCCGACGGTTTTCCGATGACACAGTTGCCTGAAGCCACAGCTCCCGCCAGGGGTGAAAGCAGAAGACCGAAGGGGTAGTTCCATGGGCTGATAATCAGGACCGTACCAAAGGGCTCACGGATAAAATAGCTTCTGCCCGGCCTGTTGCTGACAGGCGTGCTTACTTTGACGGGACGGGACCATTTTTTCAGCTTTTTCAGAAGGGTTTTTATCTCTAAAAGGGCATACATAATCTCACCGGTAAAGGACTCTGTGGCACTCTTGTTGAGGTCTTTAAGAAGGGAATGAAGTATATCTTCAGTGTTTTCCTCTATAATATGGCACAGCTTTTTCAGCTGATTTTTCCTGAATGGCAGGTCCCGGGTTTTACCGGAATCAAAGAAGGCTTTCTGCTTTTGGAAGATTACCCTAATTTCTTCTTCGTTCATAATCTCAGGTATAAAGACTCATTTTCTCTTTTTTAAGTATAAGTTCAGAGCTTATCCTTCCCGATTCGTATATGGTAGGTAAGCCACTGCCGGGATGGGTACCGCCCCCCGTAAGATAGCAGTTCTTAAACTCCTCAAACTCGTTGTGGGGTCTGTAATAGAGCATTTGACCCATATTATGCCCCAGATTAAAGGTGGCCCCATTATAAATATCCATTTCCTCAAGCCAGTATCGCGGTGTAATTACCTTGATCTGCTCTATATGCTTCCTGATGTCATTCATGCCCGCCCTGGATTCCATAAGGCCGAGGATCTTTTCCTTAAAGGGCTCTTCATTCTTCTGCCAGTCTATTCCGCCACTTGTATTGCCGATGGGAACCAGTACATAGACAGATGATTTGCCTTCTGGAGCCATTGTTTTATCAATGAGGCCTGGATTATGGACATAGAAGGAAGGATCCTCGGAAATAATATCGCTCTTTACTATCTCAGCAACATTCTGCTTATAGTCCCTTGCAAAAAAGATGTTATGGTGGTTCAGGCTGTCATATAGCCTGTCCATCCCCAGATAGAGCATAAATGTGGAACAGGAATACTTCATTTTCTCAAGATGGGAGTCGGTATATTTTTTTCTGTGTTTTGAATCAGTAAGATTCTTCATTGAGTGAGCAAAATCTGAATTTATAATTACATAGTCTCCCCTGATTTCCGAGCCATCCTCCAGCATGACACCCTTGGCAGCGCCATCCTCTATTATAAGTTTTTTTACCGGCCTTGAAAGGTGAATACGCCCTCCGAATTCTTCTGTTACCTCTGCCATTGCATGGGACAGCCTGTTCAGCCCCCCCTCAATGTGGTATACTCCGCCCCCGTGTTCTATAAAAGACAGTATGCTGAAAAGCCCGGGTGCCTCCCAGGGAGACATACCTATATATTTTGCCTGGAAGGTAAAACATATCTTGAGGGTATCATCGTCAAAATACCTGCCCAGGACATCAAAAAGGCTCACATGTGCATCCAGGTAAGGGATTGCCCTGAGCAGCCTTGCTGAAAAATAATCGCTTATCCTGCCGTAGGGAACCTCAAGACATGGGATGAGCCTGTCAAACTTCTTTTTCTCTTTTTCCAGGTACTTCCTGTAACCGCCGGAACTTCCGGGAAAAACTCTTTCAATCTCCTCTATCATCTTCTCTTTGCCGGTGGAGGGAATAAACGTTTTATCATGAAAATCCAGCCGGTACATAGGGTCAAGCTCAATTACTTTCACATAGTCCCCCAGTTCCTTTCCGCAGAGTTTGAAAATGTTTTCAAGCACATATTTCATCAAAAAAAATGTCGGCCCTATATCAAAGGTAAAATCCCCGAGGCGTAAAAACCCGTTCCTGCCGCCAACTATATCCTTTTTTTCATATATATGGACATCGAATCCCTTGCGGGAAAGAATCATCCCTGCAGTCAATCCGCCAGGCCCTGCACCTATTATTATTACCTTCTTTTTTGCCATTGTACATTACCTTCCTGTATAGTATTATGGATATACCATATTGATTTCAACTTCCAAGGTTTCATTGTTCAGTTTTATTTCTGCCTTATCATAGGAAGGCGGGCCGAAGCTTCCTTTTGCATCATTGGAAGCACCCAGTCCCTCCCTGGGGATCTTAAAAAGGTTTGAATCTATCCTGCCGTTGTCATTTTCGTCATGATGGACGCTGATAGCATAGCTTCCATAGGGGATATCCCTGAATGCAAAAGTCGCTTCCTGGTTCTCAACAGGTATGATATGGGCCTTGTATGCCTTTTTATGCTCAGACGGGAAATATTCTTTTTCATCAGCTGAGAAAAGCAGAATGCGCGCTTTTCCTTTATTATTCCGGAAGCCGTGAATTTTCAGAACGATGCTTCCCCTGCTTTCTTCAGCATATGGCAGGGAAATCACAATCAAAAGGAAAAATACTGCTAATACAGGCAGTGGCATCAGATATCTGATATCTCTTTCCCCTTTTATCGATTTGATTAAATGCACAATAAATGATACTACATATTAAATTTAAAAATGTCAATAATATATGCACACACATACAATGAAGGAGGTCACATCCTAAGCTGAAGCATGATTCGATTCTTAACTGGCTATTTCAATTCTGACAAAATGAATGTTCTGTCAATGCCCTATGCTGGAATTAATTTGGCAATCACTATGCTTTTCAATGTGTTTAACCCTTTAAATTCTACCCGGAGGTTTCAAGGGCTGATATAAAAAAATAAATTAGCACATCAAAATATATTGTAAATGGCTTTGAAAAGTATTGTAATAGCATCAGGTGGACTGTTAAATTGAAAATAAAACAGCTAAATAAGCTGTCCATAGAAAATAATCCATAATATTTCAATTACTGTATCAGGTTTTTTCCAGTATATAAATTTGCATCCTATGAAATCATGGACAATGATCACCATGAGTATCTGAAATATCAGGCTGAAGTCAGCATAGAGGTGATTAAAAAGCCTCCATGACCTCAACATCAGCCTGGTATGCTATAATCTCCCAGGCTGAAGATGATGAATTATACATATATACACTGCCCTGGGCGCTCTCGCATGCAATCAGATCATCCTTGTACCCGCCGGAGAACCGGCCTTCCTGCATCCTTTTAAGAGGTGCCATGAGGAAACAGCTCCAGCTTCCTGTCTCATGTTCATAGCAGTAAGTCCTGTCAGTATAGGGAAGAAATATCTCAGCTCCATTACCCCCGGCAATATCAGCACAGCTTATGTCATGGCCTGTCTGGGGAACGGCCATGGCTATCCTGGCCCACTGGACTCCCATGATATCCTTTTCTTCTGCAAGGCTGAGGATATAGGTTCCGGCAGACTCAAAGCAGCATATTATCTCTGGATGCGTATCTCCGGTAATATCGGCTGTTTTCATTGCACATGGGCTGTAAAAAATTATCCTGTTAAACATCTGAGTGCTAAAATCATATTTATAGAGTCCATTGATACCGCTGAATACAGTAAAAATCTCATCAATTCCATTAATATCCCTGTCAAAATTGCAGGACAGCAGAATTTGCGCGGGAATATGAAATATCCTTGTCCATATGCCCCCCGTCTCCCTTATATAGAGGCCGAGTTCCTCAAAAGAGGCTGCTATTTTCAAAGGTTCAGAGGCATTATTCTTTACCAGGGTAAAATCAAGGCATGGAGCACTGCTGTCCATTATATTTACCCACAGATTGCCTTCTATTGAATAATACCAGAGGCCCATGCCTGTAAAATATGCAATTATCTCTGTATTGCCATCACCAATGATATCACCGGCAAGAAGCTTTACCGCGTCAATCTCCGATATCTTGTTCCAGTGGGAAGCTTTCTCCTCCATCAGCAGATTTTTATCTTCTTCCCAGTACCAAATATATGTTCCTTTTACTTCGGGTTTTTTAAGGCTCATAACAGCTTTGTCCTTATGGGGCGGGTCTTCATTGATTGATTTTGATGCATGGGAAGTGTTACCGTAACAGCCCAGGTTTACCCTGTTTCCATTAGGACATGGCTCCTGCATATAGTCAGACAGAGGGTTGCCTGCATCAATACCTGGGCTGTGCAGTTCATCTTCAACCCATTCGGATATAGCGGGATTCCAGCGGCCTGCACGGGATTCAAGGTAATAATTATCGGCCTGAGAATTTGCAAACAGCGGATCATCCTGAATACATTCCATTTCAGAAAAATAACCCGAACCCGTTTTTCCGCTCTCATATATTGAGTATTCAACATTAAGATAAGAATCAGAGCTAACATAAAAATCATTCTGATTATCGCTGCACCTGTTGTTCCAGAATATTGAATTTCTTGCGGTCACCTCCGACCCCCCTTCTACATAGACAGCATGGCCATAACTGTAGTCTCCCCCTGTATTGTTGGCAATGGTGCAGTTTTCCAGAATGGTTTTAGCACTGGCATTAGCCCTTGTACCGTCCACATAAAGCGCGCCGTCCCTTGAACCCCCATAGGTCATATTGTTTATAAGCAGTTCATTTTTCATCCTGACATTGGCTCCCTCATCAATGAAAAGACCTGACCCGCCGGAGGGACTTTCATTGGAGTCATAGACATTGCCGGACAGCTGTATATATGTAGTGTCAGTGTAGCCTGAATACTGGTTGCCATCGATTATAAGACCTCCTCCCCATCCCCAGCCCTCAAGAATAATATTGCTCCGGAATGTATTTCCCCCTATCAGACCCGAATACCCCTGAACATAGGATCCTGCCCCATGGTCCGAATATATGGAGTTATCCTGAACAGTATTGCCTTCTATAATAAATGAGTATTCCGAACTGCTAAGCTGGACAAAAAGACCTCCACCCTTTCCACAGCTGTTATTTCTAATTAGGTTATTTTTGATGACAGCAATCATACCCCTGGAACATATACCACCGCCATAATCCCCCGAACCTGTAAGACCGCTGTTATACTGCAAAATGCATTCTGTCACAATAAGCTCAGCATTGCCGCCGTTCCCCCAGTTCATGGCATATATGCCCCTGTCTCCCCCTTCTATGGTCAGGCCGTCTATCTCATAGACCTGGTAATCTCCGTACCCTCCGGTATAGTTTATCTCAATTACTGCATCTTTGGCATATCCTTTAAACACTGTCCTGAATGTTTTTATATCCCTTTTATCGAAATTACCGCTTTTGTATCCCCCATAAAGCCTTATCCCGCTGTTATTGGAGATTATAATTCTTTCCCGGTATATACCCTGAGCAATCATTATGGTATCACCATAGCCGGCGATTTCAACAGCCCGCGCAACACTGCTGAAAGGGTATGCTATGCTTCCATCAAAATAGCCGCCCTGTACACTGCTATCAACATAAATAGTCTCAGCGGGAATGACCATGCAGAAAAAGTAAATCAACACAGGAATTATAATTAAATTCTTAAATGCCTTTTCCATATCATTCCCTTTCATAAAAAAATATTATTCAGAATAATTTATTTATAGCACTTGTTTATGCAAGTATAAACATAATTCTCTTATTCAGCCCGTTAAGGAAAGGCAACGGGATTAAGGACAAAAATTTCAAAAGGAGGCTATATGGCCATCGCATCTCTTTTCAGTCCCTGAACAGAACACGTTTTCCGAATACCTCCACATCACCTGTCCCCGGCCGAACAGTGAGTAATTGCAGGATATCTCAGCATCATGGTTTTTTATTCTAAGATTATCAATCAGTGTTTTGTCGAATTCCTGTTCGAATATAACCCGGTTTTTACCAAGCCAGTTCCATCGCGGGGCATCCAGGGCTTCCTGGGGGTTCATACCCTTGTCGATAAGGTTGAGAAGAACCTGAAGGTGGCCCTGTGGCTGCATAAAGGCACCCATTACACCGAAAGGACCCAGCGGTATGCCCTTTTTCATGATAAAACCGGGCATTATTGTGTGATAAGGCTTTTTGCCTGCATCAATACAGTTGGGGTGATGGAGTATCATATTGAAATTGTTGCCCCGGTTATGAAGGGCTATACCGGTCCGGGGTATAACAATACCGGAACCGAATCCGCCATAATTGCTCTGAATATAGGATACCATATTGCCGTGGATATCGTGGCAGGCAATATAGACCGTCCCTGCCCGGGAGGGCAGATCCGGTATGCACAGAGCGGAATCCGGAAGGATACTGCTGGCAAGGGCATCAATTGCCCTGTCGTCAAGCATCTGTTCAGAAGTTATCTGCATATGCTCTCTGTCTGCTATATACCCGTTTGCGCTTTGAAAGGATGATTTTAAAGATTCTATCTCATAGTGGAGGCTGTCTTGATCGTCCTGGTATTTTCCCTCTTCTTTTAATTTTATAAGTATTTTAAGGGCAATCAGAGTAATGATACCCTGGGTATTGGGAGGCATTTCAAAAATCTCATAATCCCCGTAACTTGCAGAAACAGGATCTGTCCATTCGGGGGAAAAGTTTTCCAGATCATCCTTTGACAGAAATCCCGAGGTAATATTGGAAAAATTTACAATATCATCAGCAATTTCGCCCACGTAAAAATCCTCTGCATAGGTCTGACCAATCTTTTCCAGGGTCTCTGCATGGCAGGGAAACCTGACAATTTCCCCCGGGCCAGGAGGCCTGCCATTAATTGTAAAAGTGTCAAACCAGGGCCTGAAACAGGGTTTGCAGATGTAATCGGAGATTTTGTAAAAATAATGGTGCCAGGAACGGCTTACTGCAGGGCTCACAGGATAACCCTCCCTGCAGTATTCAATCGTTTCTGAAAACAGCTCCGGAAATTTAAGCCTCCCGAATCTTTTGTGCATTTGAGCCCATGTTCGGGGTATCCCCGGAACTGTAACGGGAAGCCAGCCCAGCTTCGGTACCCTGTTTATATTCTTCTCCCTGAGATATTCATAGCTAAGTCTTTCAGGAGATCTTCCGCTTCCATTAATACCATATAATTTGCCTTTCATGCAGATAATTGCAAAGGCATCTCCTCCTATCCCGTTTGATGTTGGTTCAAAGACTGCAAGGGCTGCTGCTGAAGCTATAGCTGCATCTACAGCATTTCCTCCCTTCTGAAGGACATCCAGGCCCACCTGGGCAGCCAGGGGGTGAGATGTTGCTACAGCCCCGTTTTTGGAAAAGATAATATTTCTCCGTGAACTGAAGCGATAGGCATGTACATCATAGCTCATTCATTATTACCTCTGTCCTGATGTATATAAGCATATATCAGGAATATACCCTACTTTCCTTGTAATGCAAGATGCTTTACAGAGCAAGATAAACATTAAAACTGATAATGGCCATAGCTGTCACTGCAGGGAATAAAACAGGAAAATATGGCTGAAATAAATATTCCGGGACCAGATATAAACACGGGTTTTTTTTGCTTAGATAGTATTTATATCATAGTATAATGGTAACTTTTAATTAAAGGGATAAGAATGAGTTTTTATGAGAGCATATGCAGGTATTATGACAGCATATTCCCTGATAGTGAAATTAAATATCAATTCCTGAACAGCATTGAAGACATTAGTACCTGTTCAGGACCTTTATTGGATATAGGCTGTGCAACGGGCGGCTTTGCTGTCAGGGCATCAGGAAAGCGAAGGGTTTTTGGGATTGATTCAAGTGCCTGCATGATAAAGATTGCAAGGAAAAAAGCACTGAAAGGCAATCCTGAATTTAGTGTTCTGGATATGACGGATACAGGGAGATATTTCCTCAAAAACACATTTTCTGCAGTAACCTGCTTTGGAAATACACTGGTGCACCTGCCTGACATGGAAGGCGTTGCAGGACTGTTCAGCAATGTTTACAAAATCCTGAAGTGTGATGGTCTGTTTTTAATCCAGATACTGAATTATGAAAGGATATACCGCTTGAATATAAAGGAATTAACGGTTATAGAAAATCCTGAAATCAAATTTGAAAGATTTTACGATTTCAAAGAGGATAAAAATATAGATTTTAAGACTGTTCTAAGGGTTAAGAAAACAGGGCGTATTTTAAAAAATTTGCAGAGATTATACGGACTCAGAAAGGATGAATTGATTGATCTATTGGGTTCAGCCGGGTTTAATAATATAAAAGCCTATGGTTCCTTTAGAATGGAGCCTTACAGTGACGAAGGCAATAACCTGATCATATCCTGCAGTCCTGCGTTTAAGACCTGAAAGCGTTAACGTTGCGATATAAAGATTATATTAGGAAAAATTGCCTGAGCATATTTTAAGAGGATTCAGTTTTTTAGATTATAAC
>CAYSKJ010000090.1:0-8492 GCA_964431655.1 uncultured bacterium
AAATATATAGTAGAGGTTTCCACAAATCCTTATTTTACAGAAAAGATCTCCACCCAGGTAGCCAATTCAAACCAGATAGCCTTCACAAATGTAGAGGAAGGCAATTATTACTGGAGGGTTATTGCTGTTGACAGAAAGGGAGTGCTTGGCGCTCCGTCAGCCACATTCTTTTTCAAGGTAATTGGCGAGATTGACCAGAGGAGCCAGCTCCGCCCCTCCCTGACCCTTGACCAGCCCCTGATATTCGGCCCCTTTGTGATAATCACGGGTAAGACAGACAAGGGCTCAATAATCTTTGCCAACAATGAAAGGTTTGATGTCCGTGATGACGGTACATTCCAGGCCACGGTGAAGGTTGAGATGTCCGGACAGCACTCAATTACAGTGGTTTCAAGAAATCCTAAAAATGATATGGAAACATCCGAGCAAATTACCGTTCAGATTATAGTATAGGATAGCACATATATGACAAACATACTGCTTTTGGGCAGAGACAGCACCAGGATAATAAAGCTTCTTGAAAGTTATCATTACAGCATGATTTCAGCTGAAAACATGGATTCGCTGAAAAATGTCATCAGCAAACAGACTTCGCCGGATATAGTAATCCTTATGAGTGATTTTCCTATAAGCGATATACAGTTCGGGCTTTCAGTCCTTTCCTCCCAAAGTATTGACTCACCGGTGATATATATTAAGACCGGCATGGAAAAGACTGACATAAACAGGCTGTTATTGTGGAATGTAGCCTGCCTGCTTAATGAGCCCCTATCCCGTGATGAGCTTATCTTTGCTGTAGAAAAGGCGATAAAGGGCTACCATGAGGTAAAATACAGCACGGACTATGAAAAAATATATCTCCAGATAATGTATAAATTCAATATTCTCGCCGATATTGTTAAAAAGGCAAATTCATCCCTTGACCGTTCAACCGTTGTTGAGTCCATCATGCAGAAGATTGAGGAGATAATAAAATGTGAAGGCTGGTCTCTTCTGCTGTTTAACAGGGAAAAGGACAGGCTGATATTTGAGGCTTCCAAAGGTACCATAGGAAGTGAACTGCAGGGTAAGGAAATGCCTGCTGATGCCGGAATTGTAGGGTATGTCATAAAAAATAATTTGCCGGTTTTGATAAACGATGTATCAAAGGATAAACTAAAATATGATGATATTGATCTCAGCTATAATTTTAATACCCGTTCTATTATATGCATCCCTCTCAAAAGCAGGGGCGTCACCATAGGCGCCATAGAAATCGTAAACAAAAAGTATAACCAGCTTTTTGACCAGAAGGACCTTGAACTGCTTCAAATACTCTCTGAACCCGCCGCCATAGCCCTGGAAAACTGCTTCTTGTTTGAGAAAACCAAGGAGCTCAGCCTTATAGACGATCTTACAAAGCTTTATAATTCCCGTTATTTGAATTATTATCTCGAACAGGAGATTGAACGTGAAAAGCGAACAAAAAAGCCCATATCCATGGTGTTTTTTGATATAGACGGATTTAAAAGGATCAATGATAATTACGGCCACCTGGCAGGCAGCCAGGTTATCAGCGAGATCGGCAAGCTGCTCAAATTAAGCATTCGTAAAATGGATATAGCCATACGGTATGGCGGTGATGAATTCATAATGCTTCTTCCTGAAACAAGCTCCGAAAACAGCCTTATCCTTGTCAAAAGGTTCCGGGATAAACTGAACAGCCATATCTTTCTTGAAAACCTGGGGATAAATGAACACCTGACAGCCTCTTTCGGAATAGCAACCTTCCCCTTTAACTCAAATACCAAGGAAGAGCTTATCAGCAATACCGATACCGCCATGTACTATATAAAGGAAAGGGGAAAAGACGGCATCTTCGTATTTAACAGCGATGAGATTATCCGCTAAAGGCTTTCTGCTGTTTTTCAGCACAGCCGGCAAGAAGGATGTTTTTTATTGATTGATCACAGCATGCTGATCTGATAGGATTGGAACAATCACTTTAATTTTTAGGAGTAGTAAAATATGAGACTAAAATTATTACTGGGGTTTCTGGTCATACTGCTTATCACAACCATAATCAACGGCTGGTTTTTTTACGGGGAAAAACCGAAGGAGGCCCTCATCGTTGTTTTGATTTCCATTATAAGCGCTTTTATCATCTCCTTTTACCTTTCATGGATATATACCAAAGAGATAAAAAAACTGGCTGCCTATGCTGAAAATGTTTCCAGGGGAGACCTGCGGGTAAAGCTGGATGTTAAGGGAAGTGACGAGGTAAAGAAGCTTTGCGATTCAATAAAAAGCATGATAGAATTTATTGCCATGCTCATAAAAGAAACAGGCACTATCTCCAAAACCATTAATAATGCATCCCAGGCCCTCTCAGCCTTCTCCGAGGAAATGAACGCCTCAACCCAGGAAATATCCTCAACCGTACAGGCTATTGCTTCGGGAGCCGAAAACCAGGCCAGGTCTTCAGAAAGGGTATTTGAGATTACAAAGAGAAATACCCTTTTCATGGAACAGATGTCTGACAAATCCAGGGATATCTATGAAAAAATTCAGGAAAGCCTTGAAAGCGCAAAGCTTGGTGTGGATAATATAAGCCAGGCAATTGCAGACATGGAATCCATATTTAATTATTTTGAATCTTCCATTGAATCCATCAGGATATTTGAAAAACAGGCCCAGGAGATAGAAAGCATTGTCCAGATAATAACAAGCATTGCTCTGCAGACCCATATTCTTTCAATAAATGCTACCATCGAGGCTGCAAGGGCAGGGGAATACGGAGAGGGATTTGCCGTGGTCGCTGATGAAATCAGAAAGCTTGCCGATGAATCCAAAAGCTCTGCCAAGAAGATTGCCTCCATTTCTTCTGATATCAATCAGAATTCTTCAAAGGTCATAAACACCATGGAAAACATTGCAAAGCAGATTAACAAGGGCAAGGGGGGGCTCAAAGACATCAATGCAAAACTCAGCAGTATTTTCAGCTCTGTCACAAACAATGCCCTTAGCATAAAGGAGATATCTTCCCTTTCAAACAAACAGCTGAGTGAATTTAAAGAGGTCGTGGACGCTGTCGCCCAGATATCAAAGATTGCTGAAGATAATGCCGCCAGCACCCAGGAGGCTACCGCCTCCACCCAGGAACAGACAGCCTCTATGCAGGAGATGGTGGAGTCCATTCAGGAGCTCCATAAGCTGACGGAAAAGCTGAGAGGGACCATAAGCCGTTTTGTCATTGAAGATAATGGATAAAAGCAAATTTATCATCTTTTACTTTGCTGACAGCCTTTATGCCATGGATTTCAGCTTTTTGAGGGAGGCCCTTATCCAGACCCAGTATTTAAAGACAGGATTCCTTCACCCATGCATTGAAGGAATGGTAAATATAAGGGGTGATGTCATACCTGTCCTTAACCCTTATAATACAGGGATAAATGAATCACCGACGCTTCTTCTGGTAATACGCTCCGGAATTCATATGCTGTCTTTTTTCTGCAGTGACATTATAGACATAATTCCGGCCGCAGGCATTGCTGTATCCTCCATAAGCAGGAAAAAGGCTGATTATATATACGAGTATTTTAAATACAATGACCGCTGTGTCAATATCATAGATATTGAAAAATTCATTGTATATATGGAAAAAAATCTGGATACCGTTCACAAGCAATATAAGGAGAGTTTTTGATGGAAAAGAATGTTCTGATAGTAGATGATGCCATGTTTATGAGAACGATGCTCAAAGAGATATTTAAAAGCATGGGGGTTGTCATTGCCGCAGAAGCTGAAAACGGTATGGAGGCAATAGAACTCTTCAAGAAACACAAACCCCGGCTCGTCACGATGGATATAGTGATGCCTGATATGGACGGCATTACAGCCGTTAAGGAAATTCTTAAAATAGACAGCGGCGCACGTATTATTATGTGCAGCGCCCTCGGACAGGAGGCTTTTGTAATGGAATCCATTGAAGCCGGAGCCAGGGATTTTATTGTCAAACCCTTTACCCCTGATGATATAAAAGAGGTAGTAAACAGGGTCCTGGAGGATTGAACCTGCCATGGATATGAAAAAATACCTGCACCTCTTTATTGATGAGGCAGAGAAGCATATCAAGAATCTCTTCAGCTTAATCAGCCAGCTTAAGGATACCGATAAATATGAAAAGACTGTTATAAACGAAGTTTTCAGGTCATCCCACTCAATAAAAGGGATGTCCTCGGCCCTTGGATTTTCTTCCATGGCAGAAACAGCTCATATGCTCGAGGAGATATTCCACTATTACAGAAAAAACCAGACGCCCGTGGATATTGAATATATTCCGAAACTCATGGAAGCATCTGAACTTCTTTATAATAAGCTTTCCAGAATAAAAGAAAAGAATACAGATGATATAAGCTCTGAAAATATAATGTCAGCCCTGAAAGGGGTGATGGATAAACTAAATGAAGCAAGCATGCCTGAAGAAGCCGGGCAACCTGACAGTGCTTCCCAGCAGGAATATCCTTCAGCAATTATACATTTCAGGAAAATGCCCCTTGCCATGGCAAAGGCCTTTGTGCTGATCAAGAGGATCAAGGCCAATTACTCCGACGCCTCCTTTATACCGTCCTACGAGGAAATTAAGAAAGGCCATTTCGAAGGAATACTCGAGATCGTCTGCGGACATCCGGATATCGGCAAATTTTTGAAGGACCAGGTATCGTCAGAATCCTATATAGAACGAATTGAATATCTAAAGGCCGGCCTGAAGGATAAGACTCATGGAGATTCATTAAAGGGAGATATAGCTCTCCAGGCGCCTCAGCCCACCGCCGAATCCCAAAGGGCCTCCTCTGCAGGCAAAAAGATATGGCTGGGCGCTGATACCCTGGATAGTCTGATCAACCGCCTGGGACAGCTTTATATACATAAATCAATGCTGTCCAAATCCCTGCAGGAGGACAGCATTCATTTAATCGATGAGAGTTTCAGCAATGTTAGCAGTCTCATCGACAGAATATACAATAATATAATAAGCCTTAGAATGGTACCCTTCAGAACTGTAAGCGAAGAGTTTCCCTTCATAATAAAGATGGTCTCATCAAGACAGAACAAAAGCGTTAATTTTGAAATAAAGGGTTCTAACATAGAAATAGACAGGATTATACTGGAAGAGCTTAAAAACCCCCTGGTCCATATCCTGAGAAACGCTGTGGACCACGGCATAGAGACCCCTGATGAAAGGGGAGAAAAAGGAAAGGATATAAAAGGGCATATCCGTATAAATGTGGAGAGAAAATCTGAATTCATCAGCATCAGTCTCAGGGATGACGGCAGGGGCCTTGATACAGCTAAAATAACCAGAAGAGCCCTGGAACTGAACCTGATAACGAGGAAAGAAGCGGAATCCATATCTGATAATGAAGCCTTGATGCTTATTGCCCGGCCAGGCTTCACCATGCGCAGGGAGGCATCGGACATTTCAGGCAGAGGGGTTGGCATGGATATCGTTAAAACTACCATAGAGTCCCTGGGCGGCCGGCTCATTATAAACACAGAAAAGGATGTTTACACGGATTTCATTCTCCAGGTTCCCCTGACTATGGCCATACAGGAAGTGGTGGTGGTAAATAACCAGGGATACACCTTTGCCCTGCCCAGCAGGTCCATTATGACCACAGCGGTAGCAGAAGAAAAAGACATAGTCACAGACAACGGCTTTCTTTTCATAAAGCATGGAGATACCCTCTATCCTGCCTATAGAATCAACAGCAGTTTCGGATTTACCTGCACCCAGGCCCTGTCTTACCCCCTCCATGTCATAATGGTTGAAAATGCACCCAACCCCAATGCAATGATAATAGATGAAATAATTGAGACAAAGAAGGCTGTTATTCAAAAAGCCCGTTTCCCCTTCAGCAGGTACAATTTTCTTTCAGCCGTAACCATTGATGACTACGGTAAGCCCATGATGATAATAGACCCTCTGAGGCTCATAAGGTATAATACGACAAGCCCTTTTATTAAGGAGTAGTGCAATGGACAAAACCCAGGGATTTAAGCTGGCTTTAAGAGATGTATTGAAAGAGTTCGGCAATATCGGAACGGGATCCGCCTCCTATGCCCTTTCCCATATGCTTGACAGAAAAATATATATCAATATTCCCTCTGTTTCAATATTCCCTATCTCTGAAATAAAGAACAGGCTATTCCCCGATAACCAGCTCCAGGGCGCATTATATTTTGAAATACTTGGCGATGCTGACGGATGCTTTCTATTGATATTTGATGACCTGTCCATACGGGGGCTCCTGAATTACTTAAAAGGCAACAGAGAAAGGGATTTTGACCAGCTCGGCACGGAAGATGTTTCCTGCCTCGAAGAAATCGCCAATATAATAATCTGTTCCTACCTGCGCGGCCTCGGCTCTCTTCTAAATATTAAGCTGATGCCATCCATCCCTTCCTTTGCCTATGATCATATACAATCCCTCATAGATTTCGCCATAGTCCGGCAAAGCCTCAGCTTTACAAAATCCATGGTAATTGATACAGAGTTCAGGGATAATAAATCCTGCCTTAGGATAAGAGCCCTTTTCTTCCCGGGAATACTTCTCAACAAACTGATTTACAAGAAATATGAAATATATCCCTTTATAAATGGATAATATCATCAATATAGGCATGTCCGATATCGCCTTCGGGGGCGGAGGGCAAATATTCAGGATAGTCGGCCTGGGCAGCTGTGTCGCTCTTACAATATATGATACTGATACGGGTTATTCAGCCATGGCCCATGTCATGCTTCCGAAAAGCACACACACTGTACCGAAGGACTCATCACCGGGAAAATTCGCTGATACCGCAGTAAACTATATAATCGGAAAATACATATCCGAGGGCATATCAATCAGTAGCCTCAGAGCGAAAATAGCCGGAGGCTCCTGCATGTTCAGGAAAATAGAAGGGGGAAAGCTCAATATTGGGGAAAAAAATACCCTTTCCATAAAAAAGATACTCAAGAACCTCAATATACCACTTGTTGCTGAAGATACAGGAGGAAGCCACGGCAGAACCGTTGAATTTTACCCTGACAGCAAAAAGCTGGTGATAAACTCCCACAGGTTCGGAAAAATTATTATATAACAAACTGACCAAAAATAAAACATTCCCGGTTATGGGGCAATTTTACCCTTGCATTAATTATATTTTATTGTACAATAGATATGATTGAGTATATTTGTATCAGTTAAGGATTTGAAATGTTTAACAAGTTTTGCAGCATTTCTCATCAGATTCTCCAGTCAGCCCTTGAAGGTGTGCCAAAAATTGATTTCTTAAAAAAAATCCTGGGCATTCTTCTCGACTTTACCGGCTGTGATTCCCTGGAGCTCAGGATAAAGCAGGACAAGTCCTTTTACCAGTGTGTAATAAAAACCGCCCCGGACATGAACTATAGTTTTGAAACGCTCAACTGCCTTTACAGTGAAAAAGAGCATTTTATACCCTGCTGTTATGATGAAAGGGGACTGGAAATTATATGCTCCCATGTATCAAGCAAGACCATAGACCTTAAACCACCCCATTTTACATCAAAGGGAAGTTTTTTTACCGGAGATTCAGAGGAGTGCATCCAGATCAGGACGGTTCAGAAAGGCAAAGAAAATGAGCAGGATATCAAAATCGGAGGCGACTATGCATCCCTGGCATTCCTTCCCTTTTTTATCAGCGGCAGGAACAATGGTATACTTATATTAAAAAGCCTGAAGAAGAACTTCTTTTCTATAAAGGACATATATCTCTATGAGTCTCTGTGCACCATACTCGGGGATGCGCTGATACACCAGAAAGCCCAGGCAACCCTGAGGGAAAGGGTTAAAGAAATAACCTGCCTTTATGAAATAGCCCAGGCTGTTAAAAGACCCGGGCTCTCCTTTGTTGATATATTCCAGAAGATTGTTGAGCTTCTGCCCCCGGCATGGCAGTATCCTGATTTTGCACAGGCGAGAATCGTTATTGACGATAAGGAATATACTACAAAGAATTTTGTGGATGTACCGGACAAAATTTCCTCCAGAATTTTGCTGAGGGATGAAGAAAGGGGTAATATCGAGGTTGGTTACAGCCGCAAACCGCCGGATATGGAAGGTGACCCCTTCCTCCCGGAAGAACAGAATCTTCTTGATACCGTCGCCCAGCAGATTGCGCTGATAATTGAAAGGAAGCAGGCTGAAGAGGAAAGGCTAAGACTCCAGGACCAGCTAAGGCACGCGGACAGGCTTGCTACTATCGGCCAGCTGTCCGCCGGGGTTGCCCATGAGATAAATGAACCTTTAAGCAATATCCTTGGTTTTGCCCAGCTTTCTATGAAGGCTGAGGGCCTGCATCCCCAGGTCAGATCTGATCTGAACTGCATAATAAATGCATCCCTCCATGCCAGGGAGATAATAAAGAAGCTCATGCTTTTCGGAAGGCAGATGCCCCCCCAGAAGCTTAAAGTAAATTTGAATAAG
>CAYSKJ010000090.1:8502-12279 GCA_964431655.1 uncultured bacterium
AGGGCCGCAAAGAGCGGGATAGAGCTGTCATGGTCCCTCAGAAGGGATATCCCGCTGATAGATGCCGATCCCTCCCAGATACACCAGGTTCTGGTAAACCTGGTGGTAAATGCCATACAGGCCATGCCCAACGGTGGAAAACTGACTATAGAGACGAAGATAAAAGACGCAGGTGTTGAGCTCAGGGTCAGGGACACAGGCATAGGCATGAGTGAAGATATAATCAGGCAGATATTCCTGCCCTTCTTTACTACCAAGGATATAAACGAAGGCACAGGCCTCGGCCTTGCCGTGGTGCACGGCATAGTAAAATCCCACAATGGCACAATAAAGGTTGAAAGCAGACCGGGAAACGGATCGGTTTTTTCGGTACTTCTCCCTATTGAAGAAAAAGAAAAGGATAAGGGTACAGCTCAAAATGGAGACTAAACCAGGCAAAGAAAAAATATTGATTGTGGATGACTCTGTTTCAACCCTGGAGGTAATAAAACGGAATCTCAGCATGAAGGGCTACCAGGTCTTTTCATCTACTAATGTATCTGAAGCCATTAAAATACTTGAATCAGCAAAAATTGACCTTGTCATAACAGACCTCAAAATGCCAAAGATAAGCGGGCTGGACCTCATAAGATACGTTAAGGACAATTTCAAAAATTCCGAGATCATAATGATAACCGGATACCCTACCATAGAGGGAGCTATTAAGGCTGTAAAGATCGGAGCTGAGGATTATCTAAGCAAGCCCTTCACTGATGAGGAGCTTTTCAGCGCTGTAAGCAGGGCACTGGAAAAGCTTCACCAGAAGCGCTCATCCCTGAAGGGCGTCCTGGCACCAGCTTCTTTTCACGGTATAATCGGAGATTCCAAACCAATGCATGATGTATTCAATATGATAGAAAAAGCCGCCTCAACATCCTACACTGTCCTGATTACTGGAGAAAGCGGAACAGGCAAGGAGCTTGTAGCCAGGGGCATACACTATCACAGCAGCAGAAATTCCGCCCCATTTATCCCCGTAAACTGCAGCGCCATACCTGAAACACTTCTTGAAAGCGAGCTTTTCGGGTATATTAAGGGTGCTTTCACCGGGGCAAATGAGTCAAGGGCAGGCTTTTTCCAGACTGCTGAAGGCGGAACCATCTTCCTTGATGAGATAGGGGATACAGCCCTTGCTATGCAGGCCAAGCTGTTAAGGATACTTCAGAACAAGGAAGTCAGCATGGTAGGCGACAGCAAGCCAAGAAAGGTAGATGTCAGGGTAATTACGGCGACCAATAAGGATCTTTCAAAGCTGGTCGGCAGGCAAATTTTCCGGGAAGACCTTTATTACCGGCTTAATGTACTGCATATTGAAGTACCGCCCTTAAGGGAAAGGGAAGATGATCTATTCATCCTTACCTCACATTTCCTGGAAAAATACTCGGCTGAGCTTGGAAAGGAAAAACAGAGGTTTTCTGACCGGGCACTTGATGTTCTAAAAAACTACTCATGGCCAGGAAATATCAGGGAGCTGGAGAATCTTGTCCAGAGACTGTGCCTCATGGTTGAGCAGAACATCATTGATGTCCCTGATCTTCCCGACTATATGAGGTTTGATATCTGCATTGATTCATCCGGTTTAAGGACTCTGGAAGAAGTCCAGAACCGCCATATCATTTATGTGCTTGAGAGTGTTAACAATAATCAGTCCCAGGCCGCCAAGATACTTGGAATTAACCGGAAAACCCTCAGGGAGAAGCTAAAAAAGATGAAGCCCTGAAGATTCCTTGCTCCCCGATCTGAGTTAAATCTATACACCTGGGTAAAATTGTAGCATTAATTTTTTCATTAATTTATTCCCCACTATTTTCATATCCTGCATTAAAGTACTTCTCTTTAAGAACTTAGGATACATTTCTTCTGCAAAACAATAGACTGGAATCTTTGGCATATATATTGCATTTATAATAGTTAAAATGAAAGTCAAGGAGGACTGTAAAATGATAAAAGATGTTCAAAAACAAAATTTTAATGAGGAATACACAACCCTGGAACCTGAAAGGGAAAAGCATTATATCGGCCTGTGCGCCACATGTAAAAACGGACCCACCTGCATGTTCCTGAACGGAGTAAGCAGGCAGATACTCCATTGTGAAGAATATGAAATATCTGACGAAGATACGGCAGCACAGCAGGATAAAGCCCAGGAAAACCCGGCCCATGCAGTTGAACCGAAAAATAAAGCCAGAGGGCTCTGCGCTACCTGTGAAAACTTTGAAACCTGCAGCTATAACAAGCCTGAAGGCGGCGTATGGCACTGTGAAGACTATGCCTGACAGCCTTTGCGGGGGTAAGGCTCTAATTACCCCCGCTTTCCCTTATAAACGGCACAATACTGTCTCCTTCCGTCCATTATAATTTTCAAAGGGTCCTTAAACCTGTAATGTTTCAAATATTTATGCCTTCTGAATGGAATCAATTTTCCAAGCCAGGAATAATCAACGTAGGGTGAGGAAGAATTACAGGGGACAGAACAATATCCTATATTAAGGGAAATGATGTTCTGGAAGAAATGAGAGCCCAGGGATGCCTCTACCTGAAAATTTTTCAGACTTATTTCGACAATTACCTTTGCATTGGATATATTGGCCCAGGTTACGGGAATCCCAAGCCATTTATCCCGGGTACCCCAGCGTCCGGGGCCTATAAGAATATACTTTCTCCCCTCTTTAATTAAAAAGCTGTTCAGCCTTTCCAGCTCTTTTGCAATTTTTTCAGTGTTTCTCCTGTCAAATTTTTCCAGGTCTATAAATAAAATATCGCTTATATCTTCAATTATACCGTTTCCCATGGATTTATCCGATATAATAAATATATCCTCCCTGTTTTCGCTCAAAATGGTCTGCCTGAGTTCTTCGTTATTGGACAAAAGGGGTTTAACCTGAAGAATATAAAAGGAGGGATTTATCTTCTGCTGTGCATCTCCCAGATCAACGGCAAATTCCATCTCAACCGCGGTACCCATGGCATCTTTGATTATATCCATTAGAATTTCAATGGTGCGGGATAAAGGAATTTTGTTATATTTAAGAATATTTGCAAAGTTAACGATTCTAGGCCCCTCTTTTTTATAGGCTGTTTCAATCCTGTTATTCTGATAGTCATATACGGAAACGCAGTCATGTATGAATTTCTCCTGTATATTCTGTATTTTGATTCTCTTCAGTGTACAGGCTTCCCCCTCTATAAGATTTACATTTTCGGCTGTCATGTCGAGGCTGTAAAATTCTTTCTGATTGTCCTTCACCAGCTCATCCATGCCGAGAATATCCAGGTCAGGGTATTTTGGACAGAACCGGAAGGCTTTTTCGCCCTCCACAACATACTTTCCCAATCCCACGGCAATTATGGCAATACCGTCATCCATGCCGAGGTAAGAGACCGGATAATAGTTATAGGATTGAGCGATTCCGCTGATATGCGGGTAAAAAGCATTCTGGTATCTCCTGCCTGCCACCTTCTGTATAATAACAGCCATCTTCTCTTCATGTATTTTGTAGTTTATCGCCTCAAAGTAGGATTTTGCCGAACTTGAGAATACAGAAGCATATATAAGCTTTATGGCATCGCAGACCATGGTTTTTCTTTTTTCAAGCCCAGAAACATTGTTTGGGAGAAGATAGGTGTCATATATGCCTGCAAAGGGAAAGGAGAAGGAATCTTCGAAAAGCCCCGAGGATCTTACAGCAACAGGCTGGTTTATAATGCTCAGCAGGCTATTTACCTTTTGGCAGACTT
>CAYSKJ010000091.1:0-12118 GCA_964431655.1 uncultured bacterium
CTGCTTCATCCCCTTTGCTTCATTCCGCTGAAGCAAAAACCCCCGCACTTCCTGCTTCATCCCCTTTGCTTCATTCCGCTGAAGCAAAAGCCCCCGCGCCTCCTGCATCATCCCCTTTGCTTCATTCCGCTGAAGCAAAAAGAACCGTCCCTTCTGCTTCGCGGGGAATTCGAATTTATTCGGGTTTTACCAGCTGTGAAGCAAAAAGAACCGTCCCTTTTGCTTCACTTTTGCTTCACTTGATGAGCTCATGGAGCTTCTGCATGGTGTAACGGGCTGAACTGTCAATCCCGGTGATCTCGGAGAAGATTCTGTTTATGGATACCAGCCTGCTGTTCAGGCTGTCCATATTAAGCACGCATTCCAGCTTAAGTTCATCAATATCCATTCCCTCGCGGTTCTTACAGCATATATCAAAAAGGTATCGGCTTCCTTCCATGTACATGACAGGAAGGCCGAAAGTCCTGCAGAGCATGGGTCTGTAGGGGTAAATGGCGCACTTCTCATCCAGCAGGAACCCGCATGCACTGTCCTGGGAGAGCTTCAGCCCTGCCAGCCGGGATGCCAGGGGCCTGTCATTCCCGATATTATGGGCGGCCCAGTAAACCTCCAGAGGGAAGAAGGTAATTCCCTTCTCACAGCAGGAGGAGCAACCCGGCCGGCAGGAGATGTGATCCCTGTAATTCTGCCTGAAAGAGGCCCATACCCTGTCAATGGGAGCCATCAGCTTATCATACAGGCTGAAGGCATAAAGCATGCTCCTGCAGGCAGATTTGTCCCTGAGTACTCTTTCAGATATCATAAAAAAAGGGAGTAAGGTCATAACAGGCCTTTAGAAATATAAGAGTGTTTGTGTTCATATGCATTAATTTTAAATATATTGAAGATTTTACTTGATATGTTTTTAAAAATCCATATAATTTTGAAAGTTTTTGGGGAGTCGTTCAACGGTAGGACACCAGACTCTGGCTTTGGGTATAGGGGTTCAAATCCTCTCTCCCCAGTTGACCCCATCGTCTAGTGGTCTAGGATATCGGCCTCTCACGCCGGTGACACGGGTTCGAAACCCGTTGGGGTCGTATAAGTTATGGAACATAAAGTTGTTTTGATAACCGGAGGTGCCGGTTTCATTGGGAGTCATCTGTGCGAGCGGTGCCTCGAGCTTGGCTGCTATGTCATTTGCCTGGATAATTTCTATACCGGAAGCATTCAGAACATATCCCATTTAAAAACCGACACGAACTTTGAGATAATACGGCATGATGTAATAAACCCCATCCTGCTTGAAGTGGATGAAATTTTCCACCTGGCATGCCCGGCTTCACCCATACACTACCAGTACAACCCTGTAAAGACTGTAAAGACATCGGTAATGGGTTCCATCAATATGCTCGGCCTGGCCAAAAGGATCAAAGCCAAGGTCCTGTTCTCCTCCACCTCCGAGGTTTACGGAGATCCCCAATGCCATCCCCAGCGCGAGGATTACTGGGGATATGTCAACCCCATCGGAAGGCGCAGCTGTTACGATGAGGGCAAAAGGGTGGCGGAGACGCTTTTCATGGATTACCACAGGCAGAACAATGTGGATATAAGGATAGCCAGGATATTCAATACCTACGGTCCGAGAATGGCAGTCAAAGATGGCAGGGTAATGACTAATTTCATATTCCAGGCTTTGACCAATGAGGATATTACTCTCTATGGAGACGGAAGCCAGACCCGTTCTTTCTGCTATGTATCGGACATGATTGATGGCCTGGTCTCCCTTATGGACTCCAGTGATACCATAGGGCCCATTAATCTCGGCAACCCCGAGGAAATAACCATCAGCGACCTTGCCAGCCTTATCATCGAAATCACAGGGTCCCGGTCCCGATGCATCTCCAGGCCCCTGCCCGAAGATGACCCCGTCAGGAGAAAACCCGATATCCAAAAGGCAAATCAGATACTGGGCTGGACTCCCCGGGTAACCCTCAGGGAAGGACTGGAAAGGACCATCCAATCCTTTGATAATTACCTGAAGAACAAAAAGTTTAATTGATTTTTGAGGCTCAAGTATGTATTATAGAATTAAGTATATAGGAATAGTTTTGTTTTAAGATATGAATGATACACATTCAAACAGGTTGCGGTGGAGGATTATCCCTCAGAATGTCGAACTCCAGGAAAAAATATCCCAGGAATTCGGCCTTTCCCCCATAGCTGCCCAGATACTTATAAACCGGGGCTATTGTGAGCCTTCCAGGATTGACAGCTTCCTTAACATAGACCTTTCCAGCCTGTTCAACCCCTTTAGCATGAAGGATATGGAAAAGGTTGTCGAAAGGATACTCACGGCAAGCCAGAAGCATGAAAGGGTCCTGATAATCAGTGATAATGATGTGGACGGCATAACCAGCACAGTAATGCTGATACACCTTTTCAATATCCTGAGGATAAAGCCCATATACTATATTGTAAGCAGGGCCAAGGGCGGGATAGACGGCATACCCCTCGAAGTTGTGGACACCGCTCACCAGATGGGGGTCAGCCTTATCATAACTGCAGACTGGGGAATCACCGCCTTCAATGTGGTGGAGCATTCAAACACAAAGCCCGGCCTTGACATTATTATCACAGACCATCATGAGCCCTGGGAGGATCTTCCGCTTAAATACGGCGCTTACGCCGTAGTTAACCCCTTGAGAAAAGACTGCTACTACCCTGATAAGAACCTTGCAGGGTGCGGTATCATATTCAAGCTTATCCAGGGAATAAAATCCCGTCACTCCATGGATTTCTCCCTGAAGCCGTTCCTTGAGCTCACTTCCATAGGCACCGTGGCCGATGTGGCAAAGCTGGTAGGTGAAAACAGGATTATAGTCAAAAAGGGGCTTGCGGAGGTCTCAAGGACAAGTAACCCGGGTCTGGTAGCCTTAAAGAACCTTCTTAACCTGAAGTCAAAGGAGCTTACCTCCGAGGATATCAGCTTCAGGATAGGCCCCAGGCTGAATGCGGCAGGAAGGCTTGATGATGCTAATCTTGCCATAAAGCTACTGCTTTCAAAAGACCTGCATGAGGCTGAAGCTTTCGTCGCCCAGCTGGAGGAAATAAATCTGTCCAGGCAGGCCATACAGACAAAAATATACAAAGAAGCTGAAGAGATTTATCTGAAGAATGCCTATTACAAGGATAAGTTCATTGTAATTGCAAAAGAGGGATGGCACAAGGGGGTTATTGACATTGTCGCTTCAAAGCTGACAGAAAAGCATCTCTACCCTGCCTGCGTCATTTCCATTGATAAGGACAATATCGGCTATGGAAGCGCAAGGTACTACATGGGCTTCAATAACTCCTATGTCGGCAAGGACATGGAATTGGACCATGAAGATGATTTCGACCTGTTCCATACCTTCTCCCGGATATCAGACCTCCACACTGAAAAGGAGGGGGATTCCAGGCTTATAATACAGTTCGGCGGGCACAAGATGGCCCTGGGGCTCTTTGTGGAAAAGGATAATATTGCCATGCTCAGGACAAAGCTCAATGAGGCTGCCCTGATCCATTTCAACGGAAGGCCTCCGGCCAGGGTATTAAACATTGATGCCATGCTTAAGCTGAATAATATTAACAAAAGGCTCATACAGGAGCTTTACATGCTTTCACCCTTCGGCAACGGAAACCCAAGGCCCCTTTTTGCTGTTAAAGCATTAAGAGTGATAAATTACCCGAAGGTTATAAATGAGAAGCACCTGCTCCTGGAACTGACTGACAATAATGATAGATTCCAGGCCTTCGGCTTCAACTTCGGGAAATATCTCGAGGATGTAAAAAGGGACAATGCCCTGGTGGACACGGCATTCATCCCCGGAACCATAATAAAGAATGACAGGGAATACATACAGCTTAAGATAAAAGATATAAGGATATATTAAAAAAATTAAAAAGGAGATACATACATGAAAAAAAGACTATTAGGACTTCTTGTCCTGCTGTTGATCTTCCTGCCGCTTGTATCTGCAAGCACAAGGGGCAGGATAGAAGGCATAGTGGTTGATGAGAACGATCAGCCTGTGCCTGATGTTATCATCACCCTGAAGAACACCAGGTATGAGGACTCTGCACTGGAGACCAGAACCAATGATAAAGGCAAGTATGAATATGCCGGGCTTACCCCGGATATATTCATAGTTACCGCTGAAAAGGAAGGATATGCAAAAATCAGCGGTGAGCAGAAGATACGCATGGGTCACACTGTCACCCTGGACTTTGTCATGCCTACACTGGAGGCATTGCAGGAGATGTCCACCACTCCGAGGGATGTGGCTGCTGCCGCCTATAACAAAGCTCTGGATTATGCAGAGGAAGGCAATGACGAAGAAGCAATAAACCAGTTCCTGGTAGCCATAGAGAATGAAGAGGGCCTGGGAAAAGACCTTTACAGGGCATACAAGAGCATGGGCACCCTCTTTTATAAAAACCAGAGGCTGGAAGATGCACAGAAGGCCTTCTTAAAGGTAACGGAGCTCAACCCTGAAGACCTGCCGAGTTTTGTAACCCTGGGCGATATATATAACAAGCTGAAGGATACAGACAATGACAAATATGACTATTACCTGGCCAAGGCTATCCAGACCTGGGAAACAGCCCACGTAATTGCAACAAATCAGAAGGTAAAGGACGCCAGCATACCTTTCAATATCGGTGTCCTCTACTCAATGGAGCCCGATACAGAAAAGGCCATCGAATGGTTCAAAAAAACCCTGGAAATAGATGAAAACAACCAGGAAGCCCACAAGCAGATTGTGCTCCAGTATATTGCCGATCCTGAGATAACTGAAAAGAAAGAGCTTCTTGAAGAAGCCAAAAATTCACTGGAAAGCTATATAGCCAAATACCCTAATGACATACTGACCCCGACTTTCAAGGATTTTCTTAATTCCTGGAAATAGAATACAATAAAGGGGGCATCTCTGCCCCCTTTATCCCTTAAGAATTATCTATACCAGCTTCTATTACCTTCTTTATTTCCATAAGTCCCTTTATGGCTTCGTCTATCTGCTCCAGCCTGAAGGAGACTCCTTTTTTTGTGGGGATTTTATCCACCTCTCCGACCGCATTAACATAGGTCCTTATATCAAAGTAATCCTTATTCTTAAACCTGAATATGCGGAAGATTATCTCCTCCTTGGTATTCTTTTCAATCCTGTGAACTATCTTTTCTTCGCTCATGGAATCCAACCTCCAGATTTTTTTGTGATAATAGACAGTTTTTATATAGATGCAAGCATTTTATTCCTGTTATTATTGAGACTATTTAAGTTTTTGTTTGATACCTGGAAAATTTTACTATAAAAGAGATATAGCAATACCAGAGAGGTGGGCGCATGAAACTTTCAAATTTCAACAGATCTCTTTTTTTTATAACCCTGGCACTATCCGTCGGCTTTGCCGCACTATATTATATATACCATGAAGACCGGCAGTTCATTAATATGCTTTTTATTTCTGTTATATCCCTGAACCTTGCAATAAGCTTTGTATTCTTTATAATAGCCAACAGGAAGACAAGGCATGCAAACCAGGGCTATGAACAGCTGTCAGAATCCAGCAGGAAAAAGACCGACATTCTGAAAGACGAGCTTTGTAAAACAAAACAGATGCTCAAGGAAAACTCCAAATCCCTGGATGAGCTGGCCATGAATAAACAGGAAATTGAGGCTGTAACCGCATTGAGCAAGGCACATCAGGACACCCTGCTGCTGGTGGAGGAAAATCTGGATACCATGCTGAGCAATATAAGCAGGAACCTGGAAATAAACAAAAACACCTCGGCCCTTGTTGAAAGGCTTTCTAAAGAGCTAAAAAAACACAATAATATCCTGGCCAACATTGATTACAATATTATTAACCTGAACAATGAAAAGGATAACCCCAATAAGATAAACCTGGCCTTCATAACCGGAAATATAAAGGAGATCCGCATTGACCTGGAACAGCTGTCAGGTTTAATGAATTCCAATATCAGCAGTTACAGCGACAGCATCAGGCAGGTATCTGCAGTGAACAGCCAGTCGCTGAGCACCCTGGAAAGCCTCCTCGACAGCATTAAGCCCTTAAACAGGGATTTTGCAAAAAACTACAGGGCGTTCCGGGAACTCAGCACGCAATTTAACAGCGCCTTTGAAACCATAAATAAACTTGCTAAAATTATCAAAGATTTCCAGAAAGAAATTGAATATTTTATTGACAATTTCTGCAAAAATAACTAGTATCGTTTTGATTCTTCAGTGGGCGTATAGCTCAGTTGGCAGAGCTTCCGGCTCATAACCGGATGGTCCTTGGTTCGATTCCAAGTACGCCCACTTAACTTTCAAAAATTTGTTCTTTATAATCTTTTATTTATTGGAAAATGCATATGCAAAACACGTATACAATATTGTTTGAACTCCATGAGATCGACAAAGCAATCACCGATGTAAAGCAGAAAATCCAGGAAATTCCCCTCCAGATAGACCAGAAGCAGGAAACCATCGACGCGATTACAGGCCAGCTCAATTCAGCAAGACAGAAGCTTAAACAGCAGAAAATAGACCAGAACCTCAAGGATATTGAGCTGAAAGAAATCGAAAACAAGATTAAGGATGTCCAGGCCAAGAGATGGAACCTTAAAACCAACAAGGACCTTATGATACTACAGCACGAGGTTTCTTTCCTTGAAGAGAAAAAAGACAATCTGGAAAAGGAGATTATTCTTTTCATGCTCTCCGAGGAAGAACAGCAGGCGGATATAAAAAACCTCGAGTACAGGCAGAAGCAGGAAGGCATCATCATAGAAAAAGAGATACAGGAGCTGAAAAAGGAGCTCGACAGCCAGCAGAAACAGCTTGTAGAGCTTACCAGAAAAAGGGATGATATTACCGCAGGCCTGGAGGATGGCATCAGGGACCGTTACTTTATTATTCTCAAAAACCGCAAGGGAATAGCCACCAGCATTCTGGATACCCATGTCTGCAGTCAATGCGGTATGCGGGTAAGACCCCAGATTATAAACGAGGTCCGCTCCCAGATAAAGATATGCTTTTGTGAGGGCTGTAACAGGATTTTGCTTTACAGGGAATAAAATAAAACAGATAATTTCATGGGGCAGGAAAGATGGTCGCCCCTGCTGAAGCAGGGGAGGAAAGTCCGGACTCCGCAGGGCATGACACAGGGTAACACCCTGCCGGGGGTAACCCCGGGGATCAGTATAACAGAAAATATGTCTGTCATCCCAGGGATGATAAGAGTGAAATTATAAACCCTGTCTGGAGCAAGGTCAAGCAGGAGAGGATGACCCGTCCTTATCTCCGGGTGGACCGCATAGATGAATGACCATCCCTCTCGTTGAGAGACGACAGAATCCGGCTTACCCTCCTGCCCCTTTCTATTATATATGGTATCATTAATAAACAGCTTAATCGACAGTAATCATTACAGGGTAATAATACCCGCAGTTTCCCTGGCCCTTATACTGCTTTTTATTATGGTAATTATCCTGGGCAGAAGGCATAAAGCTCTGTTTGCGGGCGGTGTCCTGTGCCTTTTTATCTCGCTGAATTCCCTGGTTTTCTGGTATCTGACCGATCTGCTGGCATATTTTTTTGACATCACATCCCTGGCCATGCTGTCGGCATGTATTGGTTCGGCACTGATTGCAGGCATTTCTGAACGGTATTTAATAGCCTTTATCCTTCAGGATCAGCCCAGCCCTAAAAGCTCCGGCAGAGACAGATCGGAGATAAAAAAGTAGATAAAGGATGCCAGTGCCAGGAACGGGCCGAAGGGTACAGGCGTTTTCCTGGTCTTCCCCCGGACGGCGATAAGGAAGATCCCCGCAATACTGCCTATAAAAGAGGAAATAAATATAATGGGGAAAACACCGCCCAGTCCGAAATAAGCGCCTATCATCGCCATAAGTTTTGCATCCCCCAGACCTACGCCCCTGCCTCCCGTTACCAGCCAGAGCAGAAAATAAAACCCGAACCCTGCAAGGGCTCCCAGAATTACTCTGCCCGCCGGCCTCTGGAATATTAAGGGGGTAAGGACAATAAAAAGCACAGAGCCCGTAATGGAAAGGCTGTCAGGGATTATGAAAAGGTCCAGGTCGATAATTGAAACTATCAAAAGGACTGAAAAGAAGACAATGCTTGCTAAAAAGCGCAGGAAAACGGCTGTATCAAAACTCCCCAGCCCTGCCAGGGCTGGATAGTAATCAAAGAAATAGAAGCGGTAGACCAGCAGAAAGATAATGCCCGTCACAAGCTCAATAACCGGGTACCTTATGCTTATGGGATAACCGCAGTAACTGCACATCCCGCCAAGCCTCAGGTAAGACAGGACCGGAATATTGTGGACCCCCCGTATACGGGTCTTGCAGTTGGGACAGTGGCTGGGCGGGTGGACAATGCTTATGCCCAGGGGGAGCCTGTAGATTACAACATTGAAAAAGCTTCCGAACAGCAGTCCCAGGATAAAGATTATACCTGTCTGGATGAGCCTGACCGTTTCAGTTATTTCATTCATTGATATTGAGCTGGTCTAACTTCTTTTTAAGGGTCTCAACTATCTCAATATACTTGGTCTTGTCTATCTGGTCCTTGTAAGCATTTACTATGCTTTCAAAACAGGAATGCAGAAATGTATAGAGTATCTCCTTCTGCTGGTCCAGGGGCAACAGCTCAATCTCCGACAGAAAGCCTGGTTTGAGGCCGAAATTATCATCGAAGCCTATCTTGGACTTAAAGAAGGGAAACTGCTTTTTTGTGCTCTCAACAAGGCTTTCCATCTCAAGCCTTATCATTACATCCCTGCTGATTTTAATCAGTTCAGAGCTTATATGCCTGAAAAGCTCGTTATAATCCGTCAGTATCCCAAAAAGCTCATCATCCCGGTCCTTTAAAACGACACTGTCATAGGGTTCAATCAGGCCGAAGGTATATAATACAAGAATATTTCTGAGAAAAAGCATGGGCTTTAAATCAGGGGTCTTTTTTGAAGCTTCAAGGATTGTTGCCGGCATGCTGAAGCAGTTCAGTATATCCTCGTATTTCTGTATTATCTTTTCAGGAAGGAGATAATTCACATCCTGCTTTTTCACAAACTTTGCATCAATGCCCCCTATGGCATTCAGGAGCCTGTGGAAAGAGTTGATTCTCATTATTCCGAGAATCAGCAGATGGTGCATGGGGAACTCGAATTCTAGATCGAACTGCCCTACTTCCTCGGAATCCAGCTGGGTAAAAAGGAACTTTCCTGTCTGCCACTCGAATATATTCAGGATAATCTCCTTTATCTGCTCTTTCAGCGCGCTGTAAAGCTCTTCCTTGGTGATATAACCGTTTTCCAGCAGTATCTGGCCGTGTTTTCTGTCAGGAGTGATGTATTTTTCCGTTGCCCGGAGCTTCTGAATATCAATCTGGTTATTCCTGAGCAAAAGGGAAGACAATCTAAGGTCAGGATCATCGGTTGATGCAAAGGTTGCAACTCCGTCCTTGTAGTACAGCTTGGCGGTTACGCCTATATGCTCTTCTTCAAGGATAAGCACCCCGGATGTCTTGGTAAAAGACAGAAGTGCATAAATAGAGGAGAAAGGCACGTCCTCCAGTAAGCCCTTTGAATACAGCATAGAATCATCACTCCTTATTCATCATATTTGACAATTATGACCTCTCCTGCCCTGTTGCCGATTAGTATTTCATAGGAGCCGTTACTGTCATAGTCGAGCACTCTGGGGACCAGATCCAGTCCGAGGTCCAGTGTCTGCTGAGATGATAACAATGATATATTATCAAATTTTAATTCATTGTCAACAATCTTGGGTGATTGAAAAATCAAAAGGTCGCCGTCCCTGGTGCCTGCAATTATGCTGTAGGTCCCGTCCCTGTAATTAAAAAAAGCCGAAGGTGCAAGGTTTACAGGGTCCCGGAAGGGAAGGGCAATCTTTTTCAGCCTTTTATAAACAGGCTCTTCATCGCTTCCTTCATTAAAGCTGTAGAATAATCCGCTGTATTTGGTTCCCAGGATAATATCCTTCTTCCTGTCCCCGTCCAGGTCAAAGAAACAGGGGCTTATTCCCGAGAGCCTGTTGCTCTCAAGGAGTTCCTCGAGTATATAGCCGGCAAAAAGGTATTTCCCGTCATCATCCATGCCAAACAGCAGGAGCTGTCCCTCTTCGGTCCCCACTACCAGGTCCTGCCTTGAATTATTATCATAGTCAATAAAGAAGGGGACTGCATAGGAACTTCCCTGTATTTCCAGCATATCGGCAATCCGTGTATAATCATATAATTCTTCCCTTTTAAGGATAATCAGATCGCCGTTGGATGTTCCCACAGCAAGGTCCATGAATCCGTCGGAATCATAATCGCAGACAAAGGGCGCTGAGTTCACCACCCTGTAGTCTACCGGGACGCTTATAAAAATATCGTATATCCTGGGTGAACCTGTGAACATCCTCATCCTGTCAATATTGAAATAATACTTGTAAAGGGGAAATTCCATAAGGGGGTTGTGAAAGTATATACCGCTTCCGTGCCCCGGTATATAAACATATATATAGGTCCTGGGAGGTATGTCTATTTTCTGGGAAAAAGGTGTAAAGCCGATGAACCTGCCCGGGTAATGGGGGTTGCCCCCGCAAAAGACCATGGCTTCCTGGGGTATGGTCTCAAAGGAGAACAGACTGCCCTTTGCTTCATCCTCCGGCTCCGGGTCTGCCTCAGGAATAACTGCAGGCTCATCTTCCAGATCTGCCATGTTGGCATCATGCACAGCCTGGATAATCGGGTCAACAGTCTCTTTTTCTTCCGGCGGTATTTCCGTAACCTTCAAAGGCAGTTCTTCTGCCGTATATACAATATCAAGAGGCTTTATACCGGATTTGTAGAATACCTCCTCCAGGTCCACCCCCCAGTCGCTTCCCTCCCCTTTTCTCATAAAGACAAGGACAGGGTCCTTTTCTGCATCTTCCAGGTTAAGAGCAAGATCCATGCTTTTTGACCATTTGCCCTCACCGGTCAGATTTCTGTACTCTTTTATCCTTTCCCCGTTCAGCAGGACTTCAACGCTGTTTTTCCCTGTAATGTTAAAAAGGGAGAATTTAAGGGCTATATCACTGCTTATCTTCTTTAACGGGTAGACAATCCTGTCGCTGAAGCTCTGCTTTGCATATTCCCTGCTGAAACTGCCCTGGGCCCCGGCCTGGGCAGGCCTTGACTGGTAGAGGTTCCTTATCCCCCATTCCCTCTTTATGTTTCCTTCCATATTCCTTATATTCTTTACAAGGATTGAATTACTCCCCCTGATAACCATCCATTCGGGGATTTTAAGGTATATAAGACCGCTCCAGCTGTCCTTTTCAGACATGCCGTAAAAGGTCTCTACCCTGTTATTGTTGAATTCAATCTCAACGGGGTTATCCCCGGTATTGTTATAAAGATAGAAGGACAGGTACAGGTCCGGGTCATAGTCATTATAGCTGAATACGGCAAAGTTTGGGTTTTCTGTATTATAGGGGAGGATATAGCCCGTATCCCCGTCATGGGGGAGTATATAACCCCGGGAGAAATTAATGTCAGCAATCCTGACTTTGCCCTGTTTATCCGTCCTGAAGCTGACAATGTCAGCGGGATGGTTCTTTTCAAGGTAGGGGTATATATTTGCCGTTATCAGGTCCGACCACCGGCCTTTGCCCCTGCCCTGCACAGAGGAATGGAACATGTTGTTGACATAGAGGGACATGCTTCTGTCCCCCGGAAGGTCATACACCCTGAAGCTCAGATAATGGATCTCATTCATTATCTTCTTTAAGGGCTCCTTTATTATAAGGTCCTTTTGCGCCTGCAGGCCGTTACCCGACCCGATTTCAATCTCCTGCAGGGGGATTTTCTCCCCTGAAGAGTAATCCATATCCGACAGGACAAGGCCCTCAGAAAGCTTAAGCACTGCTTCCCCGGAGCTTACATTGAATACATACCTTCTTTTGAGGCTGTTACCCTTTACTATGGGTATTTTAGTATAGCCCATGATAAGCTCAGCCCTTCCCCTTCCCTCCAGGCAAAAGCTGAACAGGCCATTCTCACTGCTCTCCAGGGACATG
>CAYSKJ010000092.1:0-12101 GCA_964431655.1 uncultured bacterium
AAGCTTCTGCCTGAGTTCCGGTTTAATATTTAGGTTTACGCCTATCTTCATGGCAGGGCCCCTTTAACTGTCTTATCCATAATAAAGCCTTCCCCGAGGTAAAATTTCCTTACACTCTCAGAGCTTGCTATTTCATCGGGGGTACCGCATTTTAGGATTCTGCCTTCATTTATTATATATGCCTTGTCCGTAATTTTAAGGGTTTCCCGGACATTGTGATCCGTTATGAGGATGCCTATTCCTCTCTGCTTGAGTTTAAGCACTATCTGCTGGATGTCTCCGACAGCTATGGGGTCTATTCCTGCAAACGGCTCATCAAGAAGGATAAAGGACGGTGATAGCACAAGTGCCCTTGTTATCTCCACCCTCCTTCTTTCGCCTCCGGACAGGGTATAAGCCATGCTGTCGGAAAGATGCTCAATCGACAGCTCCCTCAGCAGAACCTGAAGCCTGTCATGTCTCTCCTCATTGGTAAGGGGGAGGGTTTCAAGTATCATCATTATATTGTCCCTGACCGAGAGCTTACGGAAGATGGAAGTTTCCTGGGGGAGATAGCTTATGCCCATCCTGGCTCTCTGGAACATAGGATAGTGCGTGATATCCGTATCGTTCAAAAATACCTGGCCGGATTCAGGTCTTATAAGCCCAATAATTATGTAGAAGCTTGTGGTTTTCCCGGCGCCGTTTGGACCCAGCAGGCCCACGACCTCACCCTGCCTGAGGGAAATGGATACATCATCGACCACCTTTCTGCGCTTGTAAATCTTTACGATTTCTGAAGCCTTTAGGATATTGCTGTTATCTGTTTTCATTCAGCAGATTCCCTTTCTTCTTTGGAAAGATTTTCGGTACTTCATAGGGCTCTTCAAACCTGTATTTTGTAATTATTTCGGTGCCGTAAACAGCATACCGGTTTTCTCTTAGATAGTATACAAGCTTTTGAGCATTCTGTAAAGAAGTCAATTTATCATAAAACGACACATTCTGCTCAATGTGAAATTCATCTTTTTCTCTGTAATAGGTGCCTCTGTCTCCCTCCACATATCTTCCTTCCCCGCCTATTTTCAGACTGCCGGTGCATTCCGCCCTGTCAATCTCATTGTCATGGTTAAGGTATATGGTCATGATATCGGTGGCCAGGTTATTTTCACCCTTCCGGGCATAGACATCCCCTGAGTATTTGATGGTCTTCTCAGCATGGAAGATCTCAAGGCTTTCAGCGGATACCATGACGGGCATGTCAGATTTGTCAAAAGAGAAGAAACCTCCATCATTCCCGTTTTTCTCGTAAAATTCCCTGAAAAAGATAGTTTCTGCATCTTCTGAAAAGAATACATAATCTTCTCCCGGTTTAATTATGATGGATTTTGATGAGGCTCTGAACCCCTTCTGCCATACCTCCGGATATTTGCTGGAAACCTCTTTCAGCAGGACTGCATCTCCTTTTGCATCGTAGTGCATATATTCTGTTTTAAAGTATAGCACATCGCCGCCGGAGCCATCAAGGGCTGTCTTGGTCAATTCTCCGCTGACATTTCCATTAAGCTGTGCTAACTGTGTCCTATTATATAATTTAATGTCATCGGAATGAATTGTCAATGTATCTGAATCGATTTTGCAATTATTTTTATACCATGCCGTCTCATCGCTCATATTATAGTCCAGTTCAGTGGCATGGATGTCCATTCTTTCAAAATCACGGGAGTTTCTTCCATACTCAGGTATTATTGTATGTATATTATTCCTGGCTTTCAGTATCTTTCTGTTATTGTCCAGGATTATACTCTGGGCCTTGGTTATGTAAGGGTAGTTGTAGAGGATGGGCATGTCCTCGGATGACATCAGGCCCGGCGCTATGTCCAGAATACCGCTGTTGGCAGTAAACCCGCTGTTCTGATATTCAAAGTAAAAGCCGTTAAAGAAACGGACATACTGCGCTCTGATGCTCTGATCTGATTCTTCAAATTCAATTAATGCATTTCTTCCGGAAATAAACATCTCATCCCCTGTTCTCTCCAGCATGAAGTACTGATTCAGGCTGATTTTGTCCATAGCACCCCGGGCAAAGAATATATCCATTTCTTTCGCAGACAGCCTGTAGGTATCAGGCTGTCCGTCCTCGTTTACGGACGGGAGTTCTCCGGATACCTTTGATGAGAGGGCTATCATTTCCAGATTCATATCGCTGTCAAGGTATATATCGGTTCTGTCAGCCTTCAGCCATGAATCTTCAAACATAAATACGGTTCTTTCATCCATGATCAACTGTCTGTCTGCTTCGTTATAGACCATGGTTATGCCCATTATCTGGAGGACTGAAGGCTCTTCATCTTTCAGGTCATGGTAAAGGGAAGCCCTGAGGTTATCAATAACATGGACATCGTTCGTAAGGGTGTCATAGGTAAGCCCGGTGCCGGTTATAAGGCTTTCACCCTTTTCAATGACGAAATCCTCAGCTGTCCGGATGATGCTGTCCTTGAAGGTAAAATCCATGGCAGATGTTTTGAGGGTTCCCATGGAGGGGTGCTGAATCCTGATATTTCCGACCAGAAGTATCTTTTCTGTCTGATTCATTGTATTATAGACCGTCGCCCTGTCAGCGCTTATGATGACAGGCCTGCCGTCTCTGGAGAAAATCTTTATCTCCCTGATCCTGTCTATCTCTATTCTCTGGCTTGTAACCGACCCGGATGGGCCGTATTCCGAATATAAACGGCCTTCTTCAGCATTTATCGAATATTTTACATCCTTTCCCTGGATATTTTCCCTAATAAAGGGCTTTATTACTATATCAGCGCTTAGGGCGCTTTCCTGCTGTGTTATCTCTTCATCAAGAACGTTTCTGGTCTCCGATCTGATATTATTGAGGATTATATACCCTAAGACAGTCATTATAAATGCAGTGCCCAGGATAAGTACGGCATATTTTATGCGCCTGTATCTGTTCATAGGTTATCAGCCATGGGGAAAGCCTATTTGGTTAAAAATCCTTTCTGTATTTTCCTGTATGTAATGTTGAAATCCTCCGGGACTACCCTGGTTCCTGCGATGGATGTCATGAAATTGCTGTCCCCCTTCCATCTCGGGAGTATATGGTAATGGATATGGTCAATTATCCCTGCTCCGGCCGCTTCCTTTATATTAAGGCCCATATTAACTCCGTCAGCATTATATTCGCTGAAAAGGGTCTTTTCAATCAGCTTCAGAAAACTGTATATCTCTGCAAGGGTATTTTGATCCAGGTCCCGTATATAAGTGACGTGGGCAAAGGGAACTACCATTGTGTGCCCGTTATTGTAGGGGTATTTGTTGAGCATGACGAAGCTGAGCTCTCCCCGGTGTATCACAAGGTTCTGCCGGTCCTGGGAGGTGTCGGCGCTCAGTATTCTGCAGAAAAGGCATTCAGGGTCCCTTGGCAGTTCAAAGTATGAAGACCTGTGGGGAGCATAGATATGTTTCATATTAAAGCCATCCATTAACCTTATACCAGTCGCAGGTTTTTTTTGTTCCTGCTTCCAGGGAAAAGCCGGCTGATATGCCGAAATCCTGCCTGATAAGCCCCGGGTCTGACACCCACCCGTCCTGGATAATCTCAAGGAGCTTGTCCCTTGTCAGCAGAGGTGAAACCCCTGTTAGCCTGGCAAATAGTTCATAAAGGGGAGCAGTAAGGTAAAGCATGAATTCCGGCACAGGGATCAGAAGTGGCTTTTTGCCTGAGGCTCTGCATATTGCACCCGCTATCTCAGCAAAGGTATAGCTTTCAGGTTCCCCGACATTATATATCCTGCCATAGGCTGCCGGCTGGTCCATAATCCGTATCAGGGAGTCTACAAGGTCTTCCACATATATAATAGAATATCTCTTTTTTGCTCCCATTATGGGAATAAAGCCCAGTTTTGCCATCCTGAAAAAGGCAAATACATCCCTGTCCCGAGGGCCGTAAACAATGGGAGGCCTTATGATTGTCCAGTTAATGCCTGCTTTTTTCAGGTAAAGCTCTGAGCAAAGCTTGCTCTGGCCATAGCTGGAGACAGGCTTTTCCGGCTCATTCTCCTTTGTCCCCTCCGGTGAAGAGCAGGGTTTTGATGCAGCCAGGGAGCTCAGCATGATAAAATGCCTGAGGCCCGGAGCTGTCCTTTTGGCTTCATTTATAAGATTTTTTGAGGCATGGTAGTTGTTTTCCCAGAAATCACTGATACGGGGGCTTTTCGTGAGCCCTGACAGGTGATAGCATATTTCAACCTGGGAAAAAACGCCCTTCAGGGAATCAGGGTCTTTCAGGTCCCCCTGAATTATTTCTGACGCAAAGTTCTCAATTAAACATGCTTTTCCAGGATTTCGTATTATTGCCCTTATTTCATGGCCCTGTTTATACAGCTTTTCAATGAGATTAAGGCCTATAAAGCCAGTACTGCCTGTAATGAGTATTTTCATGGGTCAGCGCCCTATATCTTCTTTTCATAGATTCTGTAGGTTTTATAACGGTGTGCCCCTAAAAGCCTCAGGTCCCTGTTCATAGCCCGGTTGTTCTCCAGGACCCAGCTGCATTCAGCCCGGGTATACCCCTTTCTGAGGCCGTTTTCAATGGTCTTTAAATAAAACATGGCAGATATTCCGGTCTTTCTGTGTTCCTTTTTTACGCCCATGGTTATAACCCTGATGGTATCTATCTTTTTCATTCCCTTCATAAGTTTCAGAAAACCCAGAGGTAACAGCCTGCCCTTCATCTTGACCAGGATTTGATTGATATCGGGAAGAGCAAGGGAAAAACCAACGGTTTCATTGCCCTTCTCGACTATGAATACCAGTTCTTCGTCAATAATATGCTTAAGGTCATCAGCAAGAAAATCAAATTCATCATCCTGGAGCGGGACGAAGCCCCAGTTTTTCTCCCATGCAGAGTTGTATATATCCTTTATAAGGCTTATCTCATGCCTGAGATGCTTTTTCCTTATGGTTCTGAAGGTATATCCCTGAGGGATGGATACATAGTCTATCAGCTTTTCTATCCTGTCATCCACATCCTCCCTGGACATTATATAGGCATATATGTCCATGGCCTTTTTATAGGGGCCGTTCTCAAAAAAATCCATGTAGTAATGGGGATTATAGGTCATCATTACCACGGGGGGGAGTTCAAAACCGTCTATCAGGAGCCCGCATTCATTGTTGGTCGAAAGGTTTACGGGACCTCTTACCGTGTCAATATTCCTTTCCTTAAGGTATGACTCTGCGGTTCTTAAAAGTTCATGGGCTGTGTCCCGGCAGTCAATGCATTCAAAAAAACCGAAAAACCCGGTATTCTCTGCGTGAAATTTATTGTGATTGTGATCGATTATAGCGCTTATCCTGCCGGATACCTTATTGCTCTTGTAGGCAAGAAAATGCTCGACCTCGGCATGCCTGTAGAAGGGGTTGGCATTTCTGCTTAAAAGTCTTTTCTGCTGAACCAGAAGAGGAGGCACCCACATGGGATATGGGGCATAAAGCCTGTAGGGGAACTGTATGAAATCCTCAAGTTCCTTTTTTGTCGTGACATTTTTAATTATCATAATCAGTCTTTCCAGTTAACCATAAATAGTAGATCTTGCCTGATTATAACATGTAAAGTCTTATATGAAAGATAAAAATCATCATGTTGCGTTGTGCTGACTGCCCTTTTTCAGCACGGATATATAATGGGCGGAATACCTTTTAAGGGGGCTTTTCTCCAGCACTCTTTCAGCAGGCCCCAGCAGTTTCCAGACCAGTCCGGGTGTGAATTCAGGAAGGAAGGTGAAATATAGGGAGCCGTAAAAACAATGACTCCAGTTGTCTTCAATAAAGGATGGCTTTATCCACCTTTCTATCCCTTCGTCGATATTGTTCAGCATGGGGAATATATAGCCCATATAAAGCTTGAATATGAAATTATTGGTATTTATCTCATTTATAAATAGATACCCGTCCTTTTTGACTATGCGCAGAATTTCATCAATGGCCTTTCTCTGTATATCAGCCCCAGGCAGGTGATGGAGGACATTTATAATATATACAAAATCAAAGCTTTCGTCCCTGTAGGGAAGACAGGGCAGGGACCCTGCATTGAGAATCAGCTTTGCTTCAGTGCGCCTTGCTGCATCTTTTAACTGGTTTTTTGAGCTCTCCAGCCCCAAAACATTTATACCTTCCTTGCTGAACTCCTCAAGGTAATATCCCTGACCGCATCCTATATCAAGCCCCTGGAGGCTTCTGCGACTGCTGAGAACACTCAGCATTCTCTCCATTTTTCTCTGTATCACTATTCGGTTCGAATGAACAGGTATCTGGGCGTCGTAATCCTGAGCAATTTGCTCAAAATGGAGTCTGGGGGGCCTGCGGAAAAGGTATTTTCTGAAGCTGAAAAGGGATACCAGGCCGATAAGGAAGCTGAACCCGGCAGTGGAAAACCTGAACAAAAAAGCCGCAGCAACGGCATTATCCGCGCCTGTTCCAAGGTCTGCAAGGGATTTGATAAGGTATGTGCCCGATGATATTATGCCCCCGGAAGAAAGCATAAATATCTGCCTGAAGGTTGAGTTGACAAAGAGTACAAAGGAATCATACATGGTAATGCCATTGTACTTTATGCAGATCATGTACAGGACAAGGGACGGAAGAGCCCACAGGAATACGCTCAGAACAATGGCATTGTACATCTTCCTGTTCTTCAGGCTGTTTATGACATTCCTGTCAATACTTACCCTCCTTGCTCTTATAATTCTCAGAAAGAATCCTGCGACAGCGATAAGTCCCTTTATCATACCGGCCCTTAATGAAGGAGAGAAGGCAGCAGCAAGGAATAATGCAAGGCACAGGAGCTTCAATGTTATATTTTCAAGGAAAACCGCACCCCAGAAAAGGAGGGCAAATATGTCATAAGCCCTGTCGGCTCCTGCAGCATTAAAAACAGAATTAAAAACGGCATTTTCCCTTTTTGACAGGATCAGGCTCCTTAAAAAAAGCTCGCCGATGAAAAGAGGTATAAATATAAGCCCCAGGCCTGAAAAAAAGCCCAGGATGCTTGTCTTTACAGATATGATGATATTGCAGTTTCTAAGGATATGATGCCATTTCAGGAATCTCAGAAAGAGATGGGCGGAAATAAGGATCAATGCAATAAGGCTGTAGGTGGATAAACGCAAAAACTGGAAGTCTGGGTGAAAGGAACTGCTTAGAATATATGCGGATTTTATAATTCCGGCCAGCAGGATTGCAGATCCGAAAATAAGGAACAGCAGAATTATGTTTCTCTTTTCTTCCATCAGGTTAAAAGCATTTTTGCTTAATGCAGTTACTTATATAATCAAACCCAAAAAAGACAAGCTTTAAATGTTGTACAAAAGCACGGACCTGCATATTTCACTTTACATTAATGCTGTTTTGCTTTAATTTTATTGCAATAAAATCTGGCATTATAAGAGACAGGAGGATTAAGATGGAAAAATTTACAGACCAGAATTTCATGGATATCTTAAACAGCGGTGAGAGCTTTGTTCTGGATTTCGGGGCAGCATGGTGCGGGCCCTGCAAAAAGCTGGAGCCTATACTGGAACAGCTTGAAGAGGAATACCGGGATATACCCTTCTACAAGTGCGATGTCGGGGAAAATCAGCACGCAGCCTCCCACTTCAGCATCTTCAGCGTCCCTACCATAATCCTGTTCAAAGACGGCAAGGAAGTATCCCGCATAAGCGGTTTAAGGCCAAAAGAATTTTTCGAGGATGAACTGAAAAAGATAGGCTGATGAAGATTCTCTTTTTTGATGGATCAAAATCCCTCAGGGCGGTTGTAAAGAGGTATGTTAAAGATATCGGCATAGAGCTTGTTGCTACAGATAACCTGGGGCGGGTATATACACTGGTACAGGAAAATGCCCCCGCTTTTGCCATCATTGAGTGGGAGAACTACCACGAGGGCATGTTCGGCTTTATTGAAAAACTGCTCTATGATTTTCCCTGTCTCAACATAGTTATGGCAGTCGACCATCTCGACAGGGATAAGCTTAACGATGCATTCAGAAGAGGAATCTCTGATTTTATCATAAAACCCTTTTCCAGGGACAGTTTTCTTCAGAAGGTTTTCAAGCCCCTGGTCAGGAGGAAAATTCCTGACGATTTTCATGCTTTGAGGAAGAAAGATGAGGAAGATGAGATTTTCTATGCCGGAAGCGACGGGAATAAAAGCATACTCATCGTGGATGATTCTGATCTCATGAGAAAGCTTATCAAAAAGGAGCTGGAACCAGACGGATACAGTTTCTTCCTTGCCAGAAACGGGGAGGAGGCTCTTGCCATTGCTGAAAAGGAGCATATTGACCTTGTCACCCTTGACATCGAAATGCCGGTCATGAATGGGTATGATGTTTGCAAAAAGCTCCGCATAAATGACAAGACTCAGGATATACCGGTAATAATCGTCAGCTCCAGGGATGACCAGAAGGAAAAGGAAAAGGGTTTTGGCGTCGGTGCCATCGAATATTTTGTAAAGCCTTTCTCTCCCGGAAACCTGAGGCTTTTTATCAGCAACCTTTTCAGGGCCATAGAGCAGAAGAAATTTGGAAGGATAGCTGTTGTCGATAATGAGCCGACTACCGGCCACATTCTCAAATACAGTCTTAAAAAAAGGGGTTATGTCGCCTATCTCCTGAGGACAGGCCGGGAGTTCATGAAATTCCTTGAATCAAACCCTGTGGATATTATCATTGCTGAGTATGACCTTCCCGATACAAAAGCCATAGACCTTTTCAGGGATCTGGGAAAAAACGAGAACCTGAAATTTACTCCCAAAATAATAGTAACTTCAGCCAGCAGGAAGGATGAGCTGATAGAAGCGCTCAACAACGGGGCGGATGACTATATCTGCAAACCCTTTGACATGGAGGAGCTTTTTGCCCGGGTCCAGGCCCATCTCAGGGTAAGGTACCTTCACCAGGAACTCAAGGAGAAGAACAGGATACTCCAGGAACTAAGCATAACCGACGGCCTTACGGGGCTCCTGAACCGGGGCTATGTTGAGAAAAGGCTCAGGAGCGAGTACTCCCGCAGTATAAGGGGAGGTTACGCCCTGTCATGCATTATGGCAGATATAGATAACTTCAAGAGCATAAATGATACCTACGGGCATGACCTCGGGGACCTGGTCTTAAGGGAGATTGCCCAGATAATGGTAAACTCCAGCAGGATATCTGATATTGTCGGAAGGTACGGGGGTGAGGAGTTCATCCTTCTGCTGCCCAATACCACCTACAAAGGAGCCCTGGTGGTAGCAGACAGGATAAGGAATACGGTAATGAAGCATACCTTTATAAAGGGAGATACAGCCCTCACCAGGACAATCAGTCTTGGTGTCTCCTCCTTTCCGGAAACCGTAGCCAACAATGAGAATGAACTGGTAAAACTGGCTGATATGGCTCTTTACTCGGCGAAAAAAAACGGAAAGAACATGGTTGTAAAGGCATCATCCCTGGACACAGCCATAAATGGCCGGTAAAAATAAAGTATTATTATCCATACTCCTGCTTTTCATAATACTGCGGGTCTATCGGATTAACAACCCCCTGACGGATTACATAGGTCTAAGGCAGGTACCCACAGCAGATATCGCCCGTAACTTCTGCATTAAGGGCGCTGATATCCTTTACCCTCAGTATTCCACAGGGGGAGGCAGGGATGGTTATATTGAGATTGAATTTCAGATACTGCCTTATATCACATCAATGGTCTACAGGATTATTGGTACACATGAGACAGCAGGCAGGGTTGTTGCCCTTCTATTCTCAGTCATGGGTTTTGTTTTTCTTTATATGCTTCTGGGAGAGCTGGGTTTTGAGAACCATTGCAGGCTTCTGATAATGCTGATATACTCCCTGCTCCCTCAGAATATCTATCTATCCAGGTGCTTCATGCCCGAGCCGGTTATGCTCTCTCTTATCACGATATTTGCTTATTATGCCGTAAGACTTAATAATACAGGCAATAAACGGTATATAATCCTCTCAAGTCTCTCAGGCGCCCTGGCGGTGCTTTCAAAAGCCCCGGCGGCATACATTCTCCTGCTGTTCTTCCCCCTGGTGATACTGAACAGAAAATATCTAAGGGGGAGATTTCTGCTTACCGCCCTTATTATCATGCTGATTCTTGCTCCGCCCTTCCTTTACTACTTCCATTCCTACCGGCTGGGCAAGATGTACAGCAGTGTGGGTATCTGGGAGACCGGTCATGGACATATATCAAAGTGGGCTGACCTGCCTGTCCTGACAGGCCGTCTTTTCTGGAATACCCTTACAAAGAGGCTTTATAACTATACCATAACACCTGTATTATTTCCCTTCTTTATATCAGGGATATGGATTCTTCTTAAAAAGAGGGAATTTATTATCTTATTCTGGTCTGCTGGGGTTTTATCAAGCTTTGTGATCCTTGCCCGGGGTACCATTGCCAATCCTTATTATCTTTACCCCCTGACCCCCCTGGTAGCGGTCTTTTCCGGAGCAGGACTTTTCAGCTTCGGCAGGATTCTTCGGAAGGATGCTGTCATTATGCTGATAATCGGCATTATGGGGGTTTATTCCTGGCTTTATATAAGCGAATATTATATTCCCGAGGATATTACCCTGCGCATGGGCAAGGCAATAAACAGCCTTTCCGCCCGGGATGAGAAAGTGCTGACCGTGCTTCACTCATCCCTGTATTATTCCGGCAGATACGGCTACCTTGAGAAAACCTTAAATCCCGAAAGAATAAACCATTACAAAGAACTAGGTGTCCGGTGGTTCGGATATCCCCTCACCATCCAGGAAAAGTATGATAATCAAAGCAGAAGGAAGATACAAAAGCTTTCAGCCATTTATAATACAGCTGCAATTGATGAAGATTTCATAGTATTCGACCTTTTATCCCCCCCCGGGGATTCCGGACAGTCCTTTGACAACAGCAGCATAAAAGGACTCTTTGGGACCAAGGAGGACAGTCTCAGCATCAGCTTTGAAGCAATTAACCCGTCTGATATGCCCATTCTTACTCAAATAAGAAGGCAGGGCCTGAACAGGGGCTACTTCTTCCTTCCCCCCGGAAAATCCAGGATAAACATTAAAATGCCTGCCTATCCCCACCTCCACTACCTGGAAATCCTCCCGAAGCAAAAGGGACGGTTCTTTTTGCTTCAAACATAAAAAATTTATATTTTTCTGAAAAAATCCTTGAATCAGACCCTCAGGCAGGTATAAGCTTAAGGTGAGGTGAGTAAATATGGTCAGAAAACCAAGACAAACAAGCCCGACTAAATACTACCACGTGATGATGCGTGGAAATAACCGGGAATCTGTCTTCCAGAAATATGAACAGAAACACTATTTTGCTGAACTGCTAAAAAACACTGAAATGGATAGTCCTTTAGAGATTGCATCCTACTGTATCATGAATAACCATGTCCATATTCTGGCGTATGGAGAGATCGAAGACCTTTCAGAAGCCTTTAAGAAGATAAATATACAGTATGCCATGGTGTATAATATAAAAAACAAGAGGGTAGGTCATGTATTTCAGGACAGGTTCAGAAGCGAAACAGTCAGGGATGATACTTATTTTCTTCAGGTCATAAGGTATATTCACAATAATCCGGTAACTGCAAAGATAATTGAAAAGCCGGAAGAATATATCTGGACCAGCTACCGGGAATTCCTGGCCCGAAGGCCGACGGTAGTATCACCAAACCAGATGGATTTTATAAATGGACTGTTTGCCCATAATCTTGAGCATTTCAAAGAATTTCACTTTAACAGGGACTATAATGAATACCTGGATACCGATGAGGATATTGAGCAAAACAGGTCAGAAATCATAAGGGCAATATTCAAGGATATTTCATCCAGTTCAGAAAATAAGGAAATCAGGAGCCTGCTAAACTCGGAAGAAGCAAAAAAGGAAGCAGTAAGGAAGCTGCTGAAAGAAACCAGTTTAAGCCACCGCAGGATTGCCTCGCTTATTGGCGTTAACAGCAGTATGGTTCATAGAATCAGCCTTGATAAAAATAATGATTGAAGCAAAAAGAACCGTCCCTTTTGCTTCATTGGGGGTTCTAAC
>CAYSKJ010000093.1:0-12068 GCA_964431655.1 uncultured bacterium
AAGCCCTGCATTGCAAATATCCTTTTGAGACTGCGGCTTTTGCCGCCGATTGCCCTTAATATCCCTATATCCTGCACCTTTTCCGTTACAAGCATAAGCAGGGATGAAATAATATTAAAGCAGCCGAGCAATATTATAATCGAAAGCATAATGATCATAGCGATTTTTTCAAGTTTCATTGCAGAGAAAAGGTCTTTATTCCTGTCAAAGACAGAGGATACTGTGTAATCGTCAGCATATTCCTCAGTAAGGGCATTTTTCAGCCGTTTTAGTTCCCGGTCATTCCTTATATTATCAATATGTATCTCATTCAATTCAGCCTTGATGCCAAAAAGCTCAAGAAAAGAGCTGCGTTCAATATATACATTTCCCAGATCTATGTCCACCAGCCTGCTTTCAAAAATGTCCGTCACAGGTACAGAAACTGTACTGATGCTGTTTGAGAAGGGCATCAGGAAACCCATGCTTTCACCGGCTTTAATCTGAAGCTCAGCTGACAGAAGCTTCCCGATATATAAAAATCTATCGCTTTGCGGGGAAAGACCCAATATGTTTTCTAAATAATCTTTATCTACCGCGTATATATCCACACCTTTGAATATCATATCCCTTTTTGCTATCATGGGAAGTCTGTAGGCTTTGTATATACCAAGACCAGAAGATTCTCCTCTTATTTTTGAATATATTTCAGGAGCAATAGGAAGAGAGCCCCTGGAGAGGCTCAGATCAGGCTGGAACGAAAACAGAGCTTCTTTTATATTATTCTCAAGGCCGTTCATCATTGCAATAACCAGTACAAGGGAGAGAACCCCGAGAAATATGCCCACAGAAGCAAGCAGATTGCATATATTCATATAAACATGCTTTTTATTTAGCCTGAGGTACCTGAAAGCTATAAATCTTTCCCAGAACATTCTATTCATACCTCAGTATATCTGCAGGGTTCAGTCTGAGTACCCTGAGGCTGGGGAAAAGGGGTATAAGCGTGTTGAGCAATATGATTACAGCCATAATAACAGCTGTTTCTGCCGGGCTGATATATATCGGAAGGTAGGAGATGTCATAAACTGATTCCTCTATCCTTACTAACCGGAGTGAATTTTGGGCATAACTTATAATTAAGGCAAGGAGCAATCCACAAAAGGACGAAAATACCCCTATCAGAAAACCCTTCAGACCCACCAGAAACGCGATTGAGCGCATAGGCATTCCCAGGGAATTCAATACGCTGAACTCTTTCAGCTTTTCAAGAATCATGAGTATTATCATGGATATTATATTGAAAAGAGCCACGGCAAGTATAATCATCATCAGAAAGTAAAGCCCCTTTTTGATAAGCCTGTAAAAATCCGTCATTCCCTGGCTTATAAAGGTATAATCCCTTATATTAGCACCGGTAAGCTCTTTTATCTCAGATTTTGCATGATTAATATCGGCTCCGTCCTCAAGATATATATCTATGGAAAGCACATCATCATTAATCTCAAGAAGTGACTGGAGATCACCCAGCATCATAAAACCCGCCAGGGCATTATACCTGAAAAGCCCTGTATCAATAACACCTGCAAGATAAGCTTTTTGTGTCTTGTGGGTTGCTCCTGCAATAGTGGTCCGGAAAAATGGTATATACAGATTGAAGTTTTCCCCTGGCTCAACCCTTAATTTTTTTGCCAGTTCAGAACCAAGAAATACCGGTAAATATGAGCTTTCTTCAACTATAAAGCCTCCTGTATAAAAGCCTCTGCTCTTAAGGGCCATGACTGCCTTTTTAATATCCGGAGCGTTTATTGTCCTGAACATACAGCCTGAAAGAGATTTTGGGCTCTGGTCCTCATTAAAGCTTGCCAGTATCAGTTCACTGTAGATCGCCGGTTCGGCATAGCTGATACAAGGCAACGGCTGAAGCTGGTCTATCAGGTCACGATAGTTGGATATCGGCATGTTGTAGTGATTTATCCCAAGCTCAGGATAAAAGTTATGCACCCTTTTTTCAATAACATGCTGAAACCCATTGATTGAACCAATTACCAGCAGGATGGATAATGTTGAGACAACTGATGATATAATGGTAATAATGACCTTTATTTTGGCTGATTTATCATCCCAGTCAAAAAGGTATTTCCGTAACAGAAATCTTTCAATCAGCATGATCAGATACTGAGATTCTCAAGCAGATAGGCTTCAATAAAATCATCTATGTCACCGTCCAGCACCCTTTGTACATTCCCCACTTCATGACCGGTCCTGTGATCTTTTATCAGCTGGTAGGGTGCCAGGGTATAGCTCCTTATCTGGTTTCCCCAGGATATCTCCTTTTTTTCACCCTTCATCTTTTCCATCTCAGCTTCCTTTTGTTCCTTGTAAAAGGCATAGAGCCTTGCTCTCAGTATCTTCATTGCCGAATCCTTGTTTCTGTGCTGTGATCTTTCATTCTGGCAGGTAACGACGGTATTAGTAGGAATATGAGTTATTCTTACAGCTGAATCTGTAACATTAATATGCTGTCCCCCTGCGCCGCTGGCCCTGAAGGTATCAATTCTCAGGTCCTTCTCCTCTATGTCTACCTCTATATTATCTTCAATATCCGGAAAAACATCAACCGATGCAAAGGATGTGTGCCTCCTCTTATTGGCATCAAAAGGGGATATGCGAACAAGCCTGTGTATACCCCTTTCGCATTTAAGCTTTCCAAAGGCGTAATCACCGTCTATTCTTAAAATCACCCTCTTTATTCCTGCCTCTTCACCGTCCTGCAGTTCGATTATCTCTGAAGAGTAACCACTCCTTTCGCACCATCTTGTATACATTCTAAAAAGCATATTAGCCCAGTCCTGGGATTCTGTTCCCCCTGCTCCCGGATGAATCTCAAGGAATGCGGGAAAATCATCTGTATCCTCCTTAAACTGAAGAAGAAGGGCGAAACTGTTGAGGTTTTTCTTCAATACCTTCATCTCATTTTCAATGGTGGATAAATAGGATTCATCATTATCAGTATCGTATATGGCAAAATATTCATCTATATCAGATTGCAGATCCCTGATGGATTGCCACCGGTTAATGAAATTCTCCGAGACCTGTTTTGACTTGAGAAGAACCTTGGACTTTGAAGAGTCTTTCCATATTTCCTGGTCAAGAAGCTTTTTATTTATCTCGGAAAGCTCCTCTTTTATTTTTGCGAGGTCAAAGATATCCTCCCAGAAGTTCTATCTTCTCCCGGATACTTACATAATCATATTTAAGGGAAGATATATCCATATTAAAAATCCTCCAGTAATTTCTTTACATTGCTTATAAGCAGAGACCCTAATTTTGCTGTGGACTTCCAAAGATATCTGTTTGCCTTGTATTTTTTCAGGTCATTTATCAGACTGTCGATAGGAGGTGTGGTTGTAAGCACAAGTATCGGAATATCCCTTTTCAGGCTCCTGATAACTTTAAGCATGGTTATTCCGCTTATTTCAGGCAATTCAAGGTCAAGGATAATCAGATCCAGGCTAAGCTCTCCCCTGAGGTCTTTTGCCAGGAAAGGAAGAGCGTCAATCCCGCTGTTAACGCCAATAGCCCTGCAGTTATACTCATTTTCAAGAATATCCTGTATGCTTTTTAAAAAGAAGGACTGATCATCTATTATCAGGATATTTTTTCTTCTCGTGTTTTCTTTTTTTTCATCAGGCTGGGATTTAGCAAAATCACGGACCTCACCTCCGCATATTGCACAGTAGAATTTGCCATCTATTTCCACAAACTGGAATTCGCCGAAACCGCATGTACATATGCTGCCTGAATCATTTGGGAATGAACTGTTCATATTATATGCCGCTCCTCTAAAATTTGGTCTATTATAACAGCATAGGTTTTTTTGTAAACAGGTATTATTCAGCAGTATTTAGTATTTAATACGCAGGAAATATCCTTTTATAAAATCAGGATTTAATCAAAAGCAGTCCCGTCAGTGAAAAGTGTGTGCACCTTTATCCTGCCTGTCATGCCGGTTATTAGAAAGAGCTTGACATTCCCCAGCTCATTCCTCATAATAATGTATCCTACATTGAAATCAGCGTTCAGGTCGTTTCTCGCCCTCCCGTCGGGCATGAAACGGACCAAAGGGCTGTTTCCGCTGAAGAATGCAGCCTGGTTGGGAACCAGGGCTGCCAGAACCAGCTCATTTGGCCATGCTCCCAGGCTGGAGAAATCGTTGTTGTCAAAGGCAATGGTAATCTCTGCAGGAAGGATTTTCACCTGAGTCAGGTCAGCCCGAATACCTGCAGTATCATAGGCATTTATCGTGTACTGGTTCGAACCGGGAGTAAAAACTATCTCCCACATCACCGTATTATCAAAACGGGACAAAGCCCTTTGCTTTGCCAGGGACAGGTCTGCCTGGAGCATGTCCGCACCTGCATTCAGGTTAAAAACAGGCTCCGACCTTCCGAAAAACAATATGGCAATTCCTGCCACTATACCCATTATTACTATGACAATAAGTATCTCTATCAGCGTAATACCTTTTTTGTACATAAAAAACCCGACCTCCTTATGGCTTTTTCATATAATTTCTTGTAAAAACCGTAACAGTATAGGGAATGGCTACAAAATCAGCGGTAGTACCGCCTGAATCAACATAATCACTCCAGTTTATCCCCACCAGGCTAAGCTTTAATAGAACCCCCTTGCCAGTGTTCATGGGAAATGACCCGAAGGTGACAACATTATAGTTGATGTCATAGAATTCGACAAAATTAGGTACAGCCAGTACCGGGTTGCTGTCGGGTATATTCGTACCAGGCATCATCACTCTGTCGGATATCACAACCGTATCGATCACAGGAAATGCTGGATCGGAAATATCAACGATATCCATCATTAGCAGGGCATCGTCCGGATAATCCGTAGTATTGTCAGGCTGGAAATAAAAATTCAGCCTTCTTAGGACTGTGTCCATCTCTGCAATTACACCAAAACTTGTGTTGAAACCTAGCCCGCAGGCGGCACCTGACCCTGTATCAGTCGGCGATGCAGAGCAGGGATATATACCTGCAAATCCCGCAAAAGAACCGGAACCCGGCAATTCAAAATCAAAACCTCCCCATTTTACCCATTCAGATACCTGATCCAGGGAGGTTCTTGCATTTTCCATTGCTATCTGCTTCCTCTGGGCAACTTCAAAGGAACGGGCACTGATACTGTAAATAGCCATGATTGAAAGCCCTATTATGGAGGATATAGCCAGTGCAACAAGAATTTCTACCAGGGTAAAACCGTTTTGTTTTTTCCTCATAACCATTGCCTGCCTTTTATTAAAATCTATATTGAAAATATAATTTAATATATTATAGAATACTATCAATTTACTAAAATTTCAAGTTATTTTAATATAATAAGGCAAATACAATACTAATAATTATTTTTTATGAATTCCTCAATCTTTTCATAGGCCTTTTCCAAAAGCTCATCCTGGGGGAGAAATACTATTCTGAAATGGGCGCTGTCCGGTTTCTGCCCGAAACCTGACCCCGGAACCACAAGCACGCCTGTCTGTTCCAGCAGTCTTTTGGCAAATTCGGTGTCATCTATGGCCATGTTTATCCTGGGAAACGCATAAAAGGCTGCTTCCGGTGCTACCAGGGAGAGGTGCGGTATCCTGTCAATCCACTGACATGTTATTTCTTTCCTTTTTTTCAGCTTTGCAAGTATACCGCTTATATGAACCCCTGGACTTTCAAGGGCAGGGCCTATGCAGTACTGCATGGGGTGGTTGGCACAAAGCCTGGCACGAAGAAGCTTTCCAAGGGTTTCTTTGTAATTTTTGATAATCTCAAGGCTGCCAGTCAGGTAGGCCCAGCCGATTCTCCAGCCCGGGACAACATAATTTTTTGCAATACCCCCAAAAGTTATTACAGGCACATCCCCGTCAAGGGAAGCCATGGAATAAAAAGGCATATCTTCAAATATCATTTTATCATATATCTCATCTGATATAATCAGCAGGTTATACTGCTTTGCCAGTTCTATTATTCTTAGAAGAGTTTCCCTGGTATATACATTTCCGGTCGGATTATTGGGATTAATGACAACAATGGCCTTGGTGCTCTCATCTATCTGGCTGACAATATTGTCTATATCGGGCTGCCAGTTGTCTTCTTCATTAAGATAATAGGGCTTGTATGAGGCTCCTATCTTTTTTACAACGGCTGTGTATAAGGGATACTGGGGATAAGGTATTAGTATATTGTCTCCGGGGTTAAGAAGGGCTGTTATGGATAATTCCACTGCTTCACTTGCCCCTGTGGTTATGAATATATCCTTTACATCCTTCAGGCCCTTTTTATGTGCTTCCCTCCTCAATGCTTCCAGGGCTTCAGGTATCCCATAGGCCGGCGAATATCCGTTATGATTATCCAGCATAGCTTTATGAACGGCTTCTATCATATGGACAGGAGGGGAAAAGTCAAACTGGCATGGATCGCCAATATTAAGTGGTAAAATCTTTATATCTTTCTCTTTTTTTAGCTTATCGGCATAGACTACAATGTCCCTGATGGCATATCTTACCTCAGATGCCCTTGATGATGGCTGTAGGGGTTTCATAAACTACCTCCGTTATTCTTTGTTTTAGTATTATAGAAAGTATAAACATAAAATTATAAAAATCAATTAATTAAAAGCCTGGCACTCATATAAACAATGATGAGATGAATAATGCCACAAAGATTGTTTCTATCAGGATATCAAAGGCAATTCCCTTGCTTACCGTTCTTTTCTTGTAAAGGTACATGCACAGTATTATATAGCAGATTGGGAAATAGAGATAAAAAAGCCCCTCATTATCCATGGTAAAAAAAGCATAGGTAAGAATCATGTAGAGCACAATGCTCAGAACAATAATGATCAATTTTGTTTTTTCCTTGCCAATAAGTATGGGCAGTGTTTCCTTGCCGAAAATCTTGTCCCTGTTCATATCCCGTATATCAAAAATAAGGGATCTGATCAACGCAGTAAAAAAGATGAATACGAATGGAAAAAGATAATCCAGTCTTATTTCTGTAATATTAATTTCATAGTAAATAAATGGAATAAATGAACTTATCACACACAGGGCTGCGGAAAAGACAAAATCCTTTGAAGCCTTTATTTTTTTGAGGGGAAAGCCCGGTAAAGGCCTCTGATAAGCATAAGACAAGGCAAGAATAGAAATAAGTATGGGTAGGGCCATAAGATTATAAAGAAATGCCAGACCCATGCTTATAATAATACTCATTACTGAAATCATGGTAAGAGGCTTTTGGTACCGGTTATAAAAGTCAATCTTTGCATAATCGTTAAGTACGCGGTCCTGGGTTGACAGCAGATGATTCATCAGAAGAAGTCCCCAGTAGTAAAAATAAAGAATGATGAAAGGAGTAAAGCTGCTGCCTAGCTTTAGCCATTTCTGAAACAGGTAGCTCAGGCCGGCAATTCCAAGAGCGCTGTACATGTCGGATATATAAAAAAGCCTTAGCAAATAGGACATGAGCCTTAAAAGAATACTACTCTTCTCGCTCTTTATATCCTCAATATGGTCCAGGGTATTCTGAATAACAAAAGCCGGTGTTGATGCACCAGCGGTAATGCCAATTTTGTCTTTCGACCTGATATTTCTCCTGTCAATTTCATTAGGATTCTCAATTTGCACTGCCTCAGCGCTATACTGCCTGGATATATTGTAGAGCCTTTGGGTATTTGCTGAGTTTCTTCCGCCGATTATTATCATTAGGTCTACTTCCTGCAGTATTTTACGCAGTTCTTCCTGTCTTTTTGTTGTAGCATCACATATGGTGTCGTAAATTCTCACATTGCTGTATTTTTTTCTGATATCCCTGCAGAAATCTTCCCAGGCGTATTTGTCAGCGGTGGTCTGGCATAATACAATTGAAGGCTCCTCCATCTTTATTGCATCCTTATTGCCTGTATCGATGACAATACCCTTATTGCCGGAATAGCCCAAAAGACCTTTGACTTCTGAATGCTCCCTGTCTCCGTAAATATAAACCCTTTTAACATTCCTGTACTGATCGGATATTATCTTTTGTATCCTCTGAACCTTGGGACATGTGGCATCCACAATTTCCAGGCCTGATCTGCTCAATACATCCCTTTCCCGGGCACTGATGCCGTGCGCTCTGATGATTACAGTGCCTTTTCCCGGCAGATTCTCAAGATCAGTGATTACTCTGATACCTAATTTTTCAAGGATTAAAAGAGTTTGAGGGTTGTGGATAAGAGGCCCGTAGGTGTAGATTGGCTTTGGGCTCCTGTTTGCGGAAGACATGGCTATGTCTACCGCCCTCTTGACTCCCCAGCAGAATCCTGCTGTATCTGCCAGGAAAAGATTATCATTTCTAATTTTCATGGATATAGATTCCAGACAATGTTTTGTTTTACAAGTGTTTATTCTTATACAGCAAAATTTCACCTCAAACAAGATTTATAATCAGCAGATACCGATGATTTTATTTGTCTTTATGAAAAAATTTGGTATTAATCAATAATATGGCAGGTTCAAGATCCAGCTGGATAAAAGTCCTTTACTTTTTCAGTACCCTCATTTATTTATGGGTGGCATACTTTCTGGGAGCTACTTTCCTGCTGAATATCTTTTTGCCCGGGAAAATAATAATAAGAGATGCTGCCCTTAACTATACTTCAATCTGGTCAACCAGCCCTTTCAGGTTCTATCTGAGGAACGCAGAGCTTGAACTGGAAAGCACGGAATATGCCAGGCTTAAACTCGGGTACATCATGATTAAAATAGATCCCATATCGCTGTTCAGGGACAATATCAGGATCATGGCTATTGATATAGACGGTATGGAAATCTTTTACAAGAAAGGGGCAATTTCAAAAATCGGCGGAGATACTGTGCTAATCAAAAGGAACCCCGGCAAGCATGATAAAAATTCATACATATTGCCTGAAAAAAGTACTATCACTGCAAAAAACATCTCAATTACCAATATAAATAATCTCAGTTCCCGCTATGTCAGGATGAAAGATAATATTGCTCTCAACCTTGACATTGAAGTTGATGATAAAATACACATAACGGATTTTTCAGTTAATTTCCATGACAGCAATGCTTATTCCGGTGAATCGGACACCATGATATCAAACAGTCTTTACGGGTATCTTAAGCCGGTCCGGCAGGACTTTGAAAATACCCTGGAAAGTTTTGTTTTCGGTAATGACCATGCTTTCAGGCTTAAGGTCTGCGGAATTCTGGACAAGTCGTTCTTTGCCCGGAAAAAGTCATCCAGGAATGATATCTATAATATTATAGGCGGAGCAGGTAGAATAGATGCTGATTTTACCTTCAGGAAAAACGATATTCTCGAAATCAGAAAATACAGCCTCTTTTCTACCCACTTTGAGATTATTTACAGGGAATTCGGCCTTTCAGGCACAGCAGAACTTGAAATAACCCAGAAAGAAGATTATACGGCTCTCATTCTGGAAATGAAAGATATACGGATAACCCAGGGCAGTGAGGCAGTATCTTATCCAGAAGGCTTTGTAAAGGTTGAAATCTATAATCCGGCCCTGTCATTGAACAGCATAGCCTTTATAACACCCGATTCCTACGGATCTATATCAATACAGAAGGGTGAAAATGACCCCTTTTCATATTATCAGTCCTTTAATGCAAATAACTGGATAAGCAGTAAAGAACTGGCATGTTTCATCTATGAGGATCTTCTTTTTTATGGAAAAGCCTTATTCTGATAATCTCGGAACTGCTGAAAAGCCTCATGGGCGGCCCCCAGGTGCCTGTGCCGCAGGATGTATATATTGCAGTTTCTCCTGAATGGAATAAACCGAAGCTGTACTTGTAATAGAGACGCACTAATAAGTCCATGGGCGGTATCTGCCCAGCATGGGTATGGCCGCAGAGTATCAGGTCCATGCCGTATTTTGCATAATAGTCCAGATCAAGAGGCTGATGGTAAAGAAGAATATTGTACCTGGAAAGATCCAGGCCCCTGACGGATTCATCCATGTCAGGCCCCTTCAGTCCGAATGTCATTGCGGTTTTATCATCCAGACCAATTATATTAAGCCAGTTACCAAGCATAAAGGATTCATTGACAAGGAGATTGAAGTTGCCAAGAGCAGTGAATTTTGAAAGCGTTTCTACCCCTCCGGCATAGTATTCATGATTCCCCGGGACTGCAAAAATGCCTTGCTTTGATTCAATGCCGGAGATCAGACTGCAGTACTCATCATAATCACAGATATCCATATCTATCAGGTCTCCGGTAATAAAGGTTATATCAGGTTCAAGACCGCTGACGGTTTCTGTAATGCCTTTCAGCCATTCAGAGGTATTGAGTTTCCCAAGGTGCAGGTCTGTAAGGTGAATTATACTGAAACCAGATTTTTCCAGAGGGATTTTGGAAGAATAAATATCTATCTCCTTCAATACGGGTGCAGAACTTCCCCTGTAAACTGAAAAAGCTGATATAACAACAGCTGAAATAATAAAGATGTTTGCAATTATTTTCCTGAACCTTCTGCCGGCGATAAAAACAAAAATATTCATAATTAAAAAAAGGCTGAAAGAGATGGATAATACACCAATCCATACAGCCCCTGCATAGGTAAGTATGCGCAGTTTTAAAAGCCCGCCGAGCAGTTCTCCGGCAATATAAAGGGAACTAAGGAAAACGAGTGATATTTTAAGCCACAGCTTCGCTTTTTTCCCCAGCTCCAGGCCCCTGGAAACGGAAAAATATACCAGCATGTTCATAGATGCATAGACGGTCAGGACAATAATAAAAAAGAATATGAAACCTATTATGTTCATGCATGTGCAACCTGGTTTTTAAGAAGCAGTATACAACAAAGAATAATCTTGTAAATACTTATATTTTAAGACAGACAAAAGGATAAAATTTCTTGTATTAGTGATACAAATATAATATATTTTCATGGAATTATATAAACATATTGTAAAGCGAGATTTCTAAATGAGTTTTAGCAGAGAGATCCTGGATTTTAAGCTGAAGTGCAATAAAATCAGATCCCTTGTAATGTGGATGATCAATCACGCCGGTTCGGGTCATCCGGGTCCTTCCCTTTCCTGTGTTGAGATATGCCTGGCTCTGTATGAATATATTATGAGGCACAATCCCATGGACCCCCGCTGGGAAAAAAGGGACAGATTCATACTGAGCAAAGGCCATGCAGCCCCGACCCTGTATGCTGTACTGGCTGTCATGGGCTATATTGAGGAAAGTGAGCTTGCAACCCTCAGGACTACAGACAGCAGGCTTCAGGGGCATCCGGATATGACCATGCTTGACTGTATTGAATTTTCCACCGGATCTCTGGGAAAAGGCATATCTGCAGGCATAGGAATTGCAGAGGCATTAAAATACCGTGCAGGAAAAAGGACCCCCCCCTTCAGCCAGAAATACAGCTGTTTATCCGATGAGCTTGTATATGTTCTGGCAGGTGATGGTGAACTGGATGAAGGAATAGCAAAAGAAGCCCTCGCATATGCTGGAGCGAAAAGACTTTCCAACTATGTTCTTATAATCGATCACAACGGTCATCAGCTCTCCGGCAAAAAGGAGAACATCCTGGATACCAGCCCCATAGAGAGCCACTTTAATCAGCTCCAGTGGCAGATTATTAACAAATACAAGGGCGGAATCGACCTCAACGGTCATGATTACACTCATATACGATGGGCATTTAATGAAGTTCTGAATGTCAACAACAGGCCCGCGGCGATCATATTCAAGACCATAAAAGGAAAGGGAGTCCCCTTCATGGAGGACGATGCGGCGTATCATGGTACACCCCCGATGGACCACGAACTTAGAACTCTTACGACAAATTATGATGCCTGCCTGAAGAAAGAATCAGCTTCTGAAAAAAAACTAAGCGGAATATTTGATATCTATGATAGCATTATAAAACACAGGATTATTGAACTTGACAAACATGACAACATTGAGCTGGAGATCAGTGATAAACTGTCTCCCCGGGACTGTGTGGGAAAAGCCCTGGCAAAAGAAGCATTAGTC
>CAYSKJ010000094.1:0-12010 GCA_964431655.1 uncultured bacterium
CCCTTGTCGCCAAAAATGATATTTGTGAACAGGCCCTTGAGATTTTTGCAAAGCGAATAAACAAGACCCGCAAAACCGTTCAAATCCTCTACATCGCAAAATGAAATGAAAGCCACAGCTACATTTCTAAATTCACCCTCCATCGGGACTTTTTCAAGGCTTGAAGAAAGAAATTCATGACTTTGGCCATACTTTACCCGGGACAATCTGCCCGGGCTGACATTTTTATCATGGTACCGTAAAACAATGGGTCCTGCCTGATCAGGAGTGAGAAGCCGGGAGATTGTGTCATCAAGGGCAATAGTTCCTCTTTCTGCCCGATGTTCTGCAGATGCACACCCATCAATGCCCTGACCCCAGAAACAGTAAGTAAGTCGGTCAGAAGCCAGGCGGATTATCATCCATTTCACTGTACCCACAGCCAGTCCAATTTTAATGCCTATGTCTACTGCCCCGAAAGGAGTCAAAAAACAGCTATGCTGAGAAACGAACTGGAGCATCGCATAAGCTGCACTGTATGCCCGCATTGCTGTATCATGTGACTTATTCTCAGGAAACAGAACAGTGAACGCATCTCCTGCAAAATTGGCTACAAAGCCTCCCATAGTTTCAACGGTGTTCAGGAGCGGATCAAAATATGAGCGGATTACACCGGCAAGAATCTCATTTCCTTGTTGCCCGTGCCTGGAAAGCTTTTCTGTAAGAGTGCTGAATCCGCTTATATCCACAAACAATGAGGAACAGTTAAGCCTGCCTGAGAATTTACCTGCGGAATGTTTCTCCAGAATGAACTGCGGGACCTGGCGGCTGACCATGGCAACTGTTCCCTCCGTCGCAACGAAAATGAACATTATCAAACCACTATTAAGAATACCACTCGGAAGGAAAATTGCAAAACAATAATAATCAAGCCCGGGGATTTTCCAAAGGCGCAAATAGTATGTACCTTGTCCTTATAGCATGCATCGCAGACGGAAGATGCTTTCGCGAGGGTATCCTCGCTTTGACCATGATCTGACCAATAAGCTGTGAGAAACCCGGTATATCATTATACATCGCAGGCTGCCGGCTGAAATCAATCAAAAGCAATTAAGATTTAATAACTAAGACAGTTTTTTGGTCCAGATACCTGCATAAAATTTCACTGGATGCATTTCATCCGTCAGAACATTCGGCTCTTTCCTCCGCAAATTAATTGAACTGATTTATTATTTGATCTGTTTCCTGCCGAAGCACTGCTGTATGTCATTTCATTCTGTTCGTTAAAGACATTACAGTACTTATCAATGCTGACTGCTCTGTCAGACTGGCCCGGAATCCTGTACAGCTTTTCCAGTGTTGATAAGGTACAGAATCAGCCCGGTTTCCAGCCCGATGCCTTGCAGTGAGTTAAAATCTGCTGGCAATATGATTCTGTCTCATGAGACCTGCCGGGATTTTTCTCCAGGATGCCCTGGAATAGCAGATTATAGGTATGTATATCTTATAGGAAGAATGAAATGAAAGCATAAAAATTAAAATACCTGAGAGCTGTATAATTTTTATAACAGGCAATCAATATAAAAAATACCTGTTCTATATCATTGAACATGAATGTGTATTAAAATAACAATGCAGGGCACTGAAGCCTGCAGTTTATGCATGAATTCTTCACCCATGGAGTTTCTGATTCCTGCTGCTTTTTTTTAATCATTCTTCCATTCAGGGTTATCTGCTGAATTAAAGATCTAAAATGTATCCATAAATTAGCATCTTTCCGCTGACCGAAGCTGTTAATAATTATCCCCGGCTTTTACAGAAATAACAGGTATATTACAGTCCCCTGGATATAAAATCCTGTATTATCTGCCTGTGGTCAAAGGCAATCTGCGAGGGCAGGTTTTCATAATCAAACACATCTATCTCTTTTGCATCATCGCAGGCCTTTGGAACTCCCCTGGCCCCGGCAGTAAATACGACACTTACGGTGTGACCCCGGGGATCTCTGGATGGCTCTGAATAGACATGAAACTGCTTTAAGTCATACAGGTCAAGGCTGGTTTCCTCTTTTGCCTCCCTTACAGCAGCATCTTCCACCGTCTCACCGGTGTCAACGAACCCCCCGGGCAGAGCCCATCCGTAGGGGGGGTTTTTGCGCTTTATGAGAATAATTCCCTTCTCTGTGCGAATGATGATATCTACTGTGAGGAGGGGAGTCCTGATGCTCCCTGTCATAATGCTATCAGGACATCATTGATGCTGTTGTAGTATTTCGCAGGCATGCTCATGTTCCTGGAAATAAAGGTATCAACCCTTCCAGGGCCGTAATTATATGCGGTCATGGCCTTTTTGACACTGCCGTATCTTTCTATCAGCTCCTTTATATAAAGGGTGCCAAGTTCAATGTTGAGTCTTTTGTCAAAAAGGTTTATCTCCCCTGATGCTACCAGCCTGTACCTGTTGTTAAGGTATTCAGCCGTATCGGGGGTTATCTGCATCAGGCCCCTTGCATCCATGTTCGACACCGCATAGGAATCAAACGAGCTTTCCACGGCAATAACCGATGCGATGAATTTGGGACTCAGTTCATATTTTCCTGCTATTTTTACAATCATTTCAGCGAGGTCTTCAACCCTTGTGTCAATCAGCGAATACCGGTGCTGTGTAATAATTGACAAAACTGCTTTTTTTTCGTCCCTGATTATATTCCTGCCCTGTTTCCCAACAGCGTCAAAAGTATAATGGGGATAGGACTCCAGGAGGGAGTGAAAATCCCTGCTGCTTGTATCGGTATCCGGAATATAGAAAAAATTGATTAAAGGCAATAGCATTAATATTACCAGAATTCCTTTGCCTCCCATAAAACACCTCCCTTTACCAGGCTTCGGAAGCTTAGAAAATAGCAATCAAAAAATATTAGTCAACAAAAATATTACATTATTCAGCTATTATATCACAAAAACAGGCATAAGTAAAGGTTATTGTCATATTTAATCAAAAAAGAACCTTGAGCGGTAAAAAAGCAGAAAAAAATATATATTGACAATACAAGGCTATTTCAGGAATAGTATCTTGTTACTTTTGGTTACAGGCAATGAAATTTGCTGTTTGCTGAACCAACAGGAGGTTTATTTTGGCAGATCTGTTAAGATTCAGTATTTCCGTGGAAAAGGGCCTTCTTGAAAGATTCGAGGGCCTTATCCGCAGGCATGGCTATACCAACAGGTCCGAGGCCATAAGGGACCTTATCCGCCAGGAGCTTGTAAAGTATGAATGGACAGAGCAGAAGAACATCTCTGTGGTGGGGGCTATATCCATTGTATACAACCACCACAAGAGGGACCTGTTAAACAAGATAACAGCAGTCCAGCACAAATTTTACGATATAATCATATCCTCCCAGCATATACACCTTGATCATGACAACTGCTTTGAGGTTATACTCATAAGGGGGAATCCGGGGAAGGCTCATCTCTTGGCCGATACCCTGCGTGCAACTAAAGGGATAAAGCACGTATCTATTAATATGTCAAGCACCGGAAGGGATATCGATTAGGTATTCTGCCCGGCATTAAAGAAGGAAGCAAAAAACATGGGGAAAAAAAGGGTGCCTTTTCATGTTCCTTCGGTTGATTACAGGGAATTAAACGCCCTGAGGATGCCTGAAGACGGCAACTGGCTTGCCGAGGGCAGGAGGGTGAAGGAATTTGAGGACCTGTTTCTTAAATTCTCCGGGGGAAAAAATGCAAGGGCTGTATCTTCATGCACAGCAGCGCTCCATACCGCATGCATCCTTTCCGGGGCCGAGAGGGGCAGGAAGGTTATCGTCCCGGTCTATACCTTTGCTGCATCCGCAAATGCAGTGATATACTCGGGTGCTGACCCTGTTTTTGTGGACAGCTCAAAAGACAGCCCGAATATAGGGCTTGACGAGCTTCAGAAAATAAAGACCGATCAACATTATACAGCTTTGATCAGTGTCAATGTCGGCGGGATACCCTGCAGGCTGGATAAACTGTCGGAATTTGCCAAAAGCAGGGGCTTAGGGCTTGTTCAGGACTGCTCCCACTCTGTTGAATCTGAATACCAGGGCAGGCCGGTTGGCGATTACGGTGATTTTGCATGCTATTCCTTCCAGGCTACCAAGAATATAACGACCTCGGACGGCGGCATGCTGGTTTACAGTGATGAAGGGCTTGCGAGGGATATTGACCAGATTATTCACCATGGCATGGACAGCTACGGGTCTTTGAGAGAGGGCTCGGACAAGCCGTGGGACTATAATGTTGTCCGCCTGGGATATAAATACAATATGACTGATCTGCAGGCTTCCATTGGAATAGTCCAGCTTTGCAAACTTCAGGAGAACTATCTGAAAAGGAAGAGTATTTACAGCCTTTATACAGAAATGCTAAGGGATGTTCCTTGTATCGGGATGTCCGCCCTTGATAAGGGTGCAAAAACCAGCTTCCATCTTTTCCAGGTATTCATAAGGGCAAAGGATAATCCCCGGACCAGGGACCTTATCCTTCACAGGCTTCATGAAAAGGGTATATCGTGCTCTGTTCATTTCAAACCCCTGCATATACATCCATTCTATCAGAAGGTTTACAGCTTCAGGGAGGATGATTTTCCCAACAGCATGCATTTCTACCGGTCCTCCATAAGCCTTCCGATTTTTCCCCTCCTGAAAAAAGAGGATGCTGTCTATGTATGTGATACGCTTAAATCTATTATAAAGGAACTAAACATTTAAAGGAGTTATTTGAAATGGGATGGGACTTCATAAACTATAAGAAATCGCTTATGTGTGATTATTTCGGGCTTTATCCCTACCTTGCATCTTTCATGGGTCTGGAGGAATATTATCATATTCCCGGGGAGCTTTCTTCAGGTATGATAAAAGAAACCGGGCTTTTCATTGATAAATACAGAAAAGAGCTGGATAAACACAGGTATTCGATAAGGACAGCCCGGGAACTCTACGAGGCTGACCTTATCGACTGGAACCTTGGCAAGATTAACCACGGGGTGTTTTCAGAAAGGGAATATGAGACCGACCCCTTTTCATACTTTAATCACCTTGATTACAGCGTGTTCTTAAAACTCACGGGCAAAGAACCTGATTATATAGCAAAATGCATTGTAAAGAGGATTGAAGGTTATCCCGGAGTTCTTTACTTTATGGAAAATACACTGAACAAAGCGTCAAAGCCGGCCCTGGACGTGTTTCATAACAGTATTGCAGGGCTTAAGCATTCATTAGAAACAGACCTCAAAAGGCTTTCAGCAGAATGCAGGCAAAAGACAGTAAAAGAAGAGCTCGACCAGGCGGCAGATAAGGCCATGTCTGTGATTGAAAGAATGCTGGGACTGGTAAAAGACCTGCAGATAAATAATACAACACCCTATTCCATAGGCACAAAAAGGCTTGAGGAGCTTATCTACTACTATGAGCTGGAAAAGGAAGATCTTTCCAGTCTCCTGAAAAAGGGAGAAAGGGAGGTGGAAAGCCTTAAGGCGCGTGTCAGGGAGATTATGCCGGGATCATCACTCCAGGATGCCTATGAGAATTTTCTGGGATCCTTTCCCGGGGAGCAGGAAGTACTCCCTATGATAGAAAAGATACTTGGCGATATCTCGGATTTTATCAGGGAAAGGGATATTGTTGACCTTTATGACCTGGACACCCTGAAGGTAGAAAAGATGCCCCCCTATTTTGAATGGGCTTCCGCCATGATGTCAACGCCCGGGCCCTTTGTAAAGCACAGGCAGGACTCCCACTTCTATGTCACCCTTCCGAAGAAGGACTGGTCTCAATCCCAGAAAGAGGAGTTCTTAAGGAATTTCAATCCCTATCTGCTGGAGAATCTGTCAATCCACGAGGCCCTTCCGGGCCACTTTCTCCATGGGATGCATGCAAACAGGATAGACAATGACATAATAAAAATAAGCTACGGATACGGATTTTCTGAGGGATGGGCCCATTACTGCGAAGAAATGATGCTTGAAGAAGGGTTCAGGAAAGGGGACCCTGGAGGGGAGATGGCCAAGATCAGGGAGCAGATGCTCAGGCTGGTAAGGCTTATCTCTTCCATAAGGATGCACACGGGTACCATGAGCCTGGAAGAATCCCGGGATATGTTCTCATCCCTGTGCTTTCTTGATGAAGAATCTGCCAGGAACGAAGCCCTTCGAGGCACCCATGATCCCGGTTATCTGCTATATACTTACGGAAAGTGGAAGGTGAAGGAGCTCAGGGAAAAAACCGGAGGGAAAAGCAATCTCAAGGAATTTCACAAGAAGCTTCTCTCCCTCGGATGTCCTCCCCTCGGACTGATGGAGAAATATTTCGGCCAAATAATCTATTTTTAGGAGATATATTATGTACAGGGATATTAAAAGTATTCTAGGGGATGAAAAAACAGGTTATGATGTGGAGATAAGGGGATGGGTAAGGACTGCAAGGCAGTCCAAGGAAATGGTCTTTGTGGAGGTCAATGACGGCTCTACCCTTCATAATATACAGGTCGTGGCGGATAAGGACCACCCCCTTTTCTCTGAATTTTCAGCTGTTACAACCGGCTCCAGCCTGAAGGTGGCGGGGAAGGTGGTGCCCTCACCGGCCAAGGGTCAAAAGCATGAAATAAACCCTCAGACCATCTTCATATACGGTACGGCAGACCCCCAGGATTACCCTCTTCAGAAGAAAAGGCATTCCTGGGAATTCTTAAGGAAGATAGCCCATCTGAGGGTCAGGACCAATACCTTCGGATGCATAAACAGGCTTAGAAGCTCTCTTGCCAGGGCAATACACACCTATTTCTGGGATAACGGCTTCTTTTACGTTCATCCTCCTATTATATCCGGGAGCGACTGCGAGGGGGGAGGCGAGATGTTCCAGATTACCGCTTTTGACCTGGGCAATATACCAAAGACTGATAATAATACAGTGGATTACTCAAGGGATTTTTTCGGAAAGAAAGCCAGTCTTACCGTCAGCGGACAGCTGGAGGCAGAAATAATGGCCCTCGGTCTCGGCAGGGTATATACCTTTGCTCCCACATTCCGCGCGGAGAACAGCAATACGGCAAGACACCTTTCGGAGTTCTGGATGATAGAGCCTGAGATGGCGTTCTTTGATATTAATGACAATATGAGCCTGGCAGAGGATTTCTTAAAGTCCATCATTAACCGGACCATGGAGGAATGCTCCCAGGAATATGAATTTTTCAGCCGGTTCATTGAAAAGGACCTGGAGCAGAAGCTCAGGGTCATTACTGACAGCAGATTTGAAAGAATCACCTATACCCAGGCGGTGGATATCCTGGTAAAGAATAACCAGGCCTTTGAATTCAAGGTTGAATGGGGTTCGGACCTTCAGTCTGAGCATGAAAAGTATCTGACCGAGACTGTATTTAAAAAACCCGTTATAGTGTATAACTACCCCGAGGCTATCAAAGCCTTTTATATGAGAATGAACGATGACGGCAGGACTGTGGCCGCCATGGACATACTGGTTCCCAGGATAGGGGAGATCATAGGGGGAAGCCAGAGAGAAGAAAGATACGATGTACTGATAAATCGCATAAGGGAAAAGGGGTTAAAAGAGGAAGAATACTGGTGGTATCTTGACCTCCGGCGATTCGGCTCTGTCCCACATTCAGGCTTCGGGCTGGGATTTGAAAGGATGCTGCAGTTTTTGACAGGAATGTCAAATATAAGGGATGTCATACCCTTTCCAAGGGTTCCCGGCCTTCTTGAGTTCTGAGAATCCTTTATAATCCAGGCATGGCTTTTCAGGAATAAATCAGCAGGGACATGCTCTATGGCTGGATATGGTTCATTCAGTGCAAAGGCATAAAAATGCCTTATGTATTTTTATCCAATTCTTCAAACCTTTGCCTGTATTCTATTTTCTGAAAGTTTTTCAGCATTCTGCCGTAGATATCCCTTGATTTTTCCCGGTATAAGACTTTTGAGGTTATCTTCCACAGGTTATAATAAATTCTTGCTGTCTGCTCTTCATTGACTTCATCATCAAGCATCCCAAGAAGAGCATCTTCATCCTTATTTATCTTATATTTCAGTATTCTGCATTTGATTATAATCACTTTCCTTGTGACATCCAGTGCTGTTTTCATGGCTTCTTCATTTATTTCTTCGGCCTGATCAGATCTATTGATATCATATAGAAGGTTTGCCTTATTGTGAAGCTGTTCGCAAAGACAATAGGGATTATCCATACGGCGGGATATTTCAATGGACTGGTCCAGGTATTTTAAGGCTGTTTCATATTCTTTTCTTTGATAGTAGATAAGGCCGATATTTCCGTAGGAGTATATGGTCCCTCTTGTATTGCTTATCTCTTCGTAGATTTTCAGGCTTTCGGTATAATAATTGAGAGCCTTTTCATAATCCCCTGTATAATAATAAAATACACCTATATTCCCTTTATTTATGGCCATTCCATGTCTGTCACCGAGTTCCTCGCATATGTCCAGTGCCTTATGGTAAGCATCCAGGGTCTTATCATAATCTCCCAGGTCCCAGTAATTATTGCCTATATTGCACCAGGCTCCTCCCATACTGTATCTGTTGCCTGTATCTTCGCATATCTGGAGGTCTTTTAAATAATATTCCATGGATCTGTCATAATCGCAGGTGCTCCAGTAAAGGTTGCCCAAGGTATTGTAGCAGTGGCCGATACCGGTTTTGTCATCTGTCTTTTTGGATATATCCAGGCTTTCATTGCAGTATTGTATAGCTTTTTCATAATTTCCCAGCTCGGAATATATTACAGCAAAAAAGCTCAGTGCCCTGGCGATCTGCCTGTTATTTCCGCAGTCTTCTGCAGTTTGAAGAGCCTTTTGCATGATTTGAAGAGCCTTTTTGTTATATCCCAGCTTATTGTACATACCCCCGATTCCGGAGAGGCTGTCAAAGACCAGTTCCATGTCTGATATGCCTTCAGACAGCTGCAATGCCTCTCTGTACAAGCTTAAAGCATCGTTCCACCGGCCTATCAGATTTAGTATTCTGGCAATCTTGAGTTTGATTTTTATCAGCTTTTCATCGGGACCTGCATCATAGAGATTAACTGCGGTCTTATAATAGTCTATTGCCTTATGGTTAAAATAGTTGTTCCTTGCATTATCTCCGCATATTTCATAGTAATGCACTGCTTTTTGGATATCACCGCCCTGATGATACTGATATGCTGTTTCTTCAGTAAGATCCATGTTTTTGTCTTCTTGAAGTGATTCCAGTATTCCTGCAAGAAAGAGGCTTATTTCGGTTCTATTTTCTATGCTTTCCTTTATTCTGTCTTTTATAAGGCTGTTGGTATACCTGTAAAAAATAGCATTGTCAATTTTTGCGGTCTCAATAATCTCAAGGCTTTCGAGCTCCAGCATAAGCTTTGCAGCGTCAAGATCTGTAATTTTGTTTATTATTGCCTTGATAGTGTCTATATTCAGGTCTATCCTGAACAGAGAGAGAGTCTGCAGAAGTTTTCTCTTATTCTCATCCTTGAACAGGGCATCCAGTTTATCCTGTATGATATCCAGTATATTTGCGGGTATATGCTCATTTTCAATGGGCTTTGTCAGTATCCAGTATTTTCTATCCTTTACTATGATACCTTTTTCCAGAAGGGATTTGATGAGCTCCTGCAGAAAAAGGGGACTGCTCCCGACCTTTGTCTTTATATTGCCGGCGGCTTCCTTTATGCTCTTATCTATGTATCCGGCGCCGAAAACATTATCAATATATTCCATGACTCCATCCAGGTCAAAGGGATACAGTTCCTCTTTAACAACACCCTGCATGCTGAAAATCTCGTTCAGCCGGTCTGTATCCTTATCCCTGTTGTGGCTGGCATAGAGCAGAAGGCCGGAAGAATCGCCGGACCTTGAGGCAAGGTTTTTGATAATAAGCAGGGATCCGTAGTCTATCCACTGTATATCATTAAAATAAAGCAGAAGCTTATCATTGTTGTTTTTTGAGAATTCCAGGATAAAACTGGAAATATTCTGTACGGTAATATCCTGCATAAGGGCAGGGTTATCCTGGATTTCTGGTGCTGTAAACCGGCTTAGTGCAGGATTGCTGCTTTGCAGAAGCTTCAGATACCTGCCGTATCTTAAAAGCAGGGGTTCGGGGGTCAGGGGTATCATCTGAAAGAGCAGGTCGCTGATGGAATGGTATTTCCTTATATCCCCCTCCATGCATACCGCCTCGAAGAAAGAAATGCTGTTAAGCCGGCAGAATTTCCTGAACTCTGAAAAGAGGCGCGACTTGCCGACTCCCGAGGATCCGCTGTATATTATAAAAGATGCTTTTGATTCAGGACTGATGCTGTTTTTTAGCTTTTTCAGCTCCCTGTTCCTGTTTGTGAATGCATTGCCGAGAACATAGCTCTGCCTTGTGCTTTTTGTCTCATATTCAAATTCAAAACCCAGCTCTGAATTAATATCGTGTATGATCTCTGAGCAGTTGTCATATCTCTTATCCTGGCTGTAATGGGTCATCTTCCTTATGATATTCTGCAAAGGCTTATTTCCTATCTTTTCCAGGGTATCTGTCTGATATTTTTCAAAGGCATCAGGAGTATGCAGAAGATGAAGCAAATTGCCGAAGGATCTCTTGAGCTTATCATAAAAAGTCTCCCCGGTGCACAGCTCATAAAACAGTATGCCCAGGGAAAAGATGTCTGATGAGGTACTGATACATGCTGACAATGCTTCCGGGGGCATGTATAAAGGGGAGCCCTTGACCCTGTCTTCCTTTTCATAGGCCAGTGTGGACAGGCCGAAATCCATCAATTTCACTGTATCACCCACCAGCATGATATTAAGGGGCTTGATATCCCCGTAAACAATCTGCCTGCTGTGCATGTACTCCAGCACCCTCAGTATCTGTACGGTTATATCCACCGCTTCCCCCCTGCAAAAGCTCTGATCGGCCAGCAGGGAGCCCTCAAGGTATTCCATTATGATGTAGTAATTGTCCTCATCTTCTCCGAATTCATAGACCCGTGTCAGATTAGGGTGCTTGAGCCTTGTCATTATCTCGTATTCATTCTTGAAATTATTGAGGCTCAGGGCGGGGTATTTCTGTATGACATCCTGAGCTATGGTTTTAAGGGCAAAGACCATATTATCCTTCAGGGCATCCTCAACCCTGTAGACAATCCCCATTCCTCCCCTGCCTATCTCTTCAATCACCCTGTACCTGTTTTTTATCAGCATGCCTGTTATGATACAGAATAAGAAATAAAAATCAAACTGAAAATATTGCTGGGAAACCATGTCATTAATCCTGTTTATCCATAGGGAAAAGACAGGTGTATACTGAACTAAAGCCTTGGTAACGTCATTAAAGATGCTTACTGCAAAAAAGCCTTTCAGGTTTATAAAAGCAGATACTGCCATTTAACCGGGGAAGGTACCGTAACAGGAAATTCCTGGAAAAATTATGTGGACTCATCAGGAATTATTGCCTAAAATTTCTCAGATTCCCAGGATGATTCAAATTACCAGTATTTGAACTTTTAGGAATACTTTTATGTGGTATCATCCGGGTACCGGTTCTTCATTACAGCACACAGAAGCAGGTGCATCTCCTGTTTCATGCCCGGGGACGGTGACCGGTGAATACAGGCCGGGAGGCAATACATGGATTTCCAGGATATGATCTTCGATGTTTATTATCTGTCTGAAAAGGTGCAGAATCTTTCCAACGAGCTCTCAGGTCTGGAATTTGCTGACGAAAGGGGCTACCTGACTGATCCCGACAGGGACAGACTGAAACTATACAAAGAACAGCTCGACGAAGCGAGAAAAATTGCCTCAGAACGCCTCAAAGCCATCCGGGAGAAGCATGGAGACCTCTTCGGCCGGCACCTCCAGGCCGTTACAGACCTTATTAATTCGCTTTATCAGGACCTCGAAGCACAGAACGATGAAAGTTCTTCATACGACAGGGCCATACTGAAAGACCTCCTGTCCAATATCAGGGATATACAGCA
>CAYSKJ010000095.1:0-11981 GCA_964431655.1 uncultured bacterium
ATAATCGGACGATTAAGGACTTTGGGATACCCGGTATTGTTCTCATGGATAATGCCGGAAGGTCGGTAGCGGGAGCTTTAGATACGCATTATCCCCGGGCGGATAAAATACTTGTTATCTGCGGGCGTGGTAATAACGGGGGCGACGGGTTTGTTGCTGCACGCACCCTTTATGAAAGCAACAGGGATCTTGCAATATTCTGTTTTTTTGACAGAAACTTCAGACCGTCCGGTGATTCCGGCATTAATTTCGATTTGATAAAAAAGCTCGATAATATAGACATTATCTATATTACCGAGATTGAAGCACTGAAAAGGGAAGTCATGCTTTCCCACGTGATTGTTGATGCCGTATTCGGCACCGGCCTTAAAAATGCTCTGGAAGAGCCGTATATTACGATATTTGATATAGTCAACAGGTCTGGAAAGCCTGTTGTATCTGTTGACATTCCCTCGGGAGTTGACGGGAGACTCGGGCAGGTATTAAACTGCGCCATTAAGGCAGATTTAACGGTGACCTTTGGGTATTCAAAACCAGGTCATTATATATATCCCGGTCGTGAATACACGGGCAAGCTTTTAAAAGCACCTATAGGACTGCCGGGACATCTTATAAACAATGATAATCACCTTATTCTGGCAGAAAAAGAGGATATCAGGAAAATTCTTAAAAAGCGCAGAAGGGATTCCCATAAAGGTGATTACGGACATCTATGCATAATCGGAGGTTCTAGGGGTAAGCTCGGAGCTGTTATAATGTCCGGAATGGCTGCCATGAAAAGCGGTGCAGGGCTTGTTACCCTGGGTGTGCCTGCATCTTCAGCCGGATTGGTGAACGCCACGCTTTTTGAAGCTATGACCCTTTATCTCGGGGAAGACGAAATGGGTTATATTACCGATGAAGATACAGATTATATTTTTAATGAAAACTGCAGATTTGACAGTTTCGCCCTGGGGCCAGGCCTGGGGGTCTCTTCATCGACATCCGCTTTTATGAAAAAATTTCTGGCAGGGCTTAAAAAGCCTGCAGTATTGGATGCTGATGCACTGAATATCATTGCAGGGGAAAAAAAGGAATACAGTTTTCTCAGGGAAAAGGAAATTATAATGACTCCCCATCCTGGCGAGCTGGCCAGGTTTTTCGGGAAAAAGGCAAAAGACATAATGCCGGAGCGCCTGTTCTATGCAGTTGAGCTTAGCAGGGAATTCAAAGCTGTAGTTGTATCCAAGGGCTCCACCAATTTTTTGGTGGATGAAATGCAAAGAACCTATTGTATTCCCGGAGATTGTCCTCAGCTGGCAAAGGGGGGGGCCGGGGATGTTCTTACAGGCATGATCGGTGCTTTTTTGGCAAACGGGTACAGCCTGTGTGATTCAGCTTTAATGGGTGTCTATCTGCATAAATCAGCTGCTGAACTGGCAAGTGCGGATATTCACGAATCATCCCTGTTAGCAAGAGAACTGATAGAATATATTTCCAGGGGGTTTTTCAGCCTTGAGAATTTTTAGATTCATATTTATCTGCCTTATTCTGCCTTATGCCTTTATTTGTTGCCAGCGAAAAGAAATGAGCCTGGAAAAAGAATACCCCCTAATGGGGACTTTTCTGCAGATAAATGTGCGTGAATGCCGTTCTTTCACACAAGAGGAGTTAGAAAAAATTCTTAATGAGGCTTATAATAAAGGCAAAGAAATTGAATCCAGATTTTCACTTTATGATAAAAACAGCGAGCTGACGTCATTTAACAGTCAGGAAGAAGGTATTTACAGTGTTTCCATGGATTTCATGGAGCTTTTGGTTCTTTCCCATCAGATTTATTTGATAACCGATGGCGCTTTTGACCCTACCATAAAGCCTTTGGTTGAGAGATGGGGATTTTATGTACATCAAAACACCAGCAAACCCGGGGCAGATGATCTTAAAGACATCATGCAAAGGATAGGCATGGATAAACTTGATCTTGACATTAATAATAACATAGTAATAAAAAAAAGCAAGGTAGAGCTTGATTTCGGAGGTATTGGAAAGGGTTTTGCCGTTGACAGGATTTCCAGATATCTGCTTGAATCCGGCTGCAGTAAATTCCTTGTAAACCTGGGTGGAAATCTTTATGCATGCAACAGGACAGGAGATGACTTTTTATGGAGGATCGGGATAAAGGATCCAGAAGGCGGCGATGAGCCATATAAGATAATAAAGACAGCCAACCGGGGCATATCAACCTCAGCAAGCTACTATAATTTTTTGACAAAGGACGGCGATGTATTATCACATATAATTGACCCCAAAACGGGTTACCCTGTTGACCACCGGGTATCCGCCACTATAATAAGCGACAGTGCCGGTTTATCCGATGGCCTGTCCACCGCATTCTGCGTTCTGGGCCATGAAAAATCCTCCCATGTCGCATCAGAACTGGTGGATATGGACGGTATTATCCTGGTTACAGGGGATGGGGATTGTCTGGAGTATATGGTAAATAACTTTGATAGATTAACGGATTAAAGATGCCGAAAACCATTTCATTAATCTCTCCCGGCCCTCCGGATATATCTGAATTCGGCATGAGGTCACTGTCCGCCTACATGAAATCAAAGGGATACCGTGTTATAAAAATATTTCTGCCGGGGGGCGTTGAGCATTTCAGGCATAATCCGGAGTATATATACAGCTATGACCGCAAAATATTTGCCAGTATAGATGAGATACTGAAGGGCACAGATATTGTCGGAGTTTCATTCATGAGCAACTACCTTGACAGGGCTCTGGCATTATCAAAGCATTTAAGATCCAAAGGAAAATGCCTGATATGGGGCGGTATACACCCTACGGTTCTGCCGGTCCAAAGCCTTGAATATGCCGATTATGTTATATGCGGTGAAGGCGAAAAAGCTATGTATAACCTTACGGAGTCGCTGATAAAAGGAGAATATTATCCGGGTATAAAAAATCTATACTATAAAGGCAGACACGGGGACATCTTTTATATCGGCCAGGAAGAGCTGATAGATGATATAAATTCACTTCCCTATACCGATTACAGTACTGATGATTCCTATATTCTTAACATGAAAAAGGGAGAACTGGAACCTCTTACCGCTGAGATTTTCTGCAATACTCTGATGTTTGAGAGGCCCATAAAACACAAAGCGGCAAAATCCTTTAAAATCTACACTTCAAGGGGCTGCCCGTACAGCTGTACTTATTGCGCCAATTCTACCCTAAGAGCCCTGGCACCTTCTGGAAAATACCTGAGATTTGAAAGCATTGACAGGATAATAGACAGGCTGAAGCTTATACTCAGAGATTTCCCCTGTATTGGTGTTATCAATCTTTTTGATGATGTTTTCACTTCAAGGCCCAGGGAAGAGATACATGAATTTTGCCAAAAATACCGCAAGGCAATAGGTCTCCCGTTCCAGATCCAGATCGCACCGGGCAATCTGGATGAGGAGCTTTTAATACATATGCTTCAAAGCGGTCTTTATTATATTGAGATGGGAATTCAAAGCCTTTCAGAAAGGACACAGAAGCTTTATATGAGGAATATGGATATAAACAGGCTGAAAGATACCATTAACCTTATAAACAGCCACAAAAAAGCCATGAATCATCCATGCTACCATATAATACTGGATAATCCATGGGAAACAGAGTTAGAAAAAAGGCAGACCCTGGAATTTCTGCTTGACATTCCCAAGCCTTTCTGGCTCAAAACTGCTTCACTGGTACTGTTTCCGGGAACCAAGCTCTATATAAAGGGCAAAACCGATGGCACCCTCTATGACGAGGAAAAACAGATATACCGTAAGAACCTGATAACGCCAGAAATAAACTATATCAATTTTCTGTTTTTTTTAACAGGGAAACATTTTATCCCTGCTATAATTGTAAAAATGCTCAATAACAGCCTTTTTATAAAAATATTCAGCTTCAGTGGATTTAATTTTGCCATTAGAGTATTAATGGGTATTATTGAATTATCAGAACTAGTATTCAAGGGCATCAGAGCGCTCGTGAATGGCGATATAAAACGTATATACAGCTATTTAAAAAGGATTAGATAAAGATTTTGAAATCATCAAAAGCCAGGATACTCCTCATAAAGCCTCCCTATAAGAGGCTAAGGGGAGTTTATGATTTCCCCTACATTCCGCTCGGCCTTGCGTATCTCTCATCTTATCTGCAAAATAAGGGATATGATACCCTTATTTACAATGCCGATGCAGTTGACAGCGCATGTATTTCCATTGCAGATGAAGCTGAACAGTTTAAAAACCGGCATCACTATTTCCTTAGATACAGTGATATTCTCAAAACAAAAAACCATGAATCCTTTGATGAGTTTCGCAGGCTTCTTGCTTGTTTTAACCCCGATATTGCAGGGATATCCGTCCTCAGCAATGAAACCGGTTCAGCATCAGCAATCTCCCAAATATGCAAAGAATTTAATCCTGATGCCCCCATTGTATGGGGGGGGGCTCACCCTACATTTCTTCCGGAAAATGTCCTTAAAAATTACCCATGGGTGGATTATCTTGTACTCGGAGAAGGAGAGAAAACCTTCAGCCTGCTTTGCAGTGCATTGTCTTCCGGCACGGCTTCTTCAAAGGAGGTTGGGGGGATTAAGGGTATAGCATACAGAGATGAACAGGGGTTGATAAAGGTCAATCCTGATAGCACCCAAATTTCTGACCTGGACGAGATTCCATTTCCCGATTTTAAGAATCTTGCATTTCGTGAAAGGTACAGGGGTATGTTCATGGGTAATATCATTGCATCCAGGGGATGTCCCTACCGCTGTGGATTCTGTTCTTCAAGAAGCTTCTGGAAGAACAGGGTCAGATACCGTTCCTTTGATAATATTATTGAAGAGATAAACTTCAGGATAAGGGACCTTGGAATCAACCACTTTACCTTTGTTGACGACAGCTTCACAATAAAGCCCGATACCATATACAGTCTCTGTGAAAAGATTGCCAGGAACAGGATACCGTTCTTTTGGGGAACAATGACCAGGGCAGACCTTATTGAAACCAATATACTTAAAATGATGAAAAAGGCAGGGTGTATTCATATTCACTTTGGTATCGAAACCGGTTCCCAGGAGACTGCCAGGATTATAAAAAAGGACCTCGATCTGGAGAGGGCAAGAGGTGCGATTCAGCTTGTGCAGGAACACAGCATACCTGTCGGAACCTTCTTTATCATAGGTTTCCCTGAGGAAACTGAAGAAAATATCATGGAAACCTATGAGTATATCAGGTCTGTAAAACCTTCCAGGATAGGCTTCAATATTTTTGAACCTCAGCCTGGTGCCTTTTTGTATAACTACCTCGTTGATAAAAATATTATTGCTGAAGATGCTGTCTGGGATAATTTCCCCATGTTTCCTGATGGTCACTACATGCTTAATGTGAGCTTTAAGGATTTTGCAAGGCTTGCTGATATGGTCGGGAATTATGTCTTTTCCTATAACAGCCGGCTGTCAACAAAGATTAAAAACTATAAAGTAAATTTATTCAGCAGGCTGATACATGACCCCTCATTTTATGCCAAAAAACTAAGATGGTTCATAAAAAGGAGAATAAATGGGCATTCAAGATAAGATTCAAGATATTTCAATTTATCTGTATCACACACTCAGATTTTCTTTTAAGAAATATTATAAGGACAGGTGCGGCGTGGAAGCTGCTTCACTGAGCTTCCAGACCCTGGTAGGACTTGTTCCCCTTTTTACAATACTGATATCCATGATAACTCTTTTCGGGAAAAAAGATCAGATAATTGAAAGCGTTCAGAATTTTATTCTTAAATATTTTATGCCTATCGACCAGGATCAAAGCATGGTCAAAGAGTATCTGATAGAGTTTACCGGAAAGGCAGGCACCTTTAATATTATAGGTTTTATTGCCCTTATGATTACGGTGCTTTTTCTGTTTTTAAATATTGAATCAGCTATAAACAGGATTTTCTATTTAAAGCAGAGCAGAAGCATATGGGACAGATTCAGCATATTTACTATCATTATTTTCTGGGGTCCTTTACTGCTTTTTCTTTCTTTCTTCCTTTCCACAAAGGTAGAACTGGCCTTAACCTCATATATATCCAATATTGCCTTTACCCAGAAGATTGTACTATATCTATTCCCCCTGACTGTAACTGCAGCAGGGTTATTTATCTTCTATTACTTTATGCCCAATACCAGGATAACTGTTAAAACTGCCTTTATCACAAGTATTTTTACCGGTATTTTATGGGAAGGGCTGAAGATAGGCTTTATATATTATATGTCCCAGGTCCCCTTCTATAAGAATATATATGGATCGCTTTCAACCATCCCCATACTGTTTCTATGGAGTTATGTAAGCTGGAGCTTCGTCCTCCTGGGTGTTGTTCTTACCTATACTATTGATAATTATAATCATAAATACAGTGATAATATATACCTGGATGAAGTGAAAAACAGGCTGGTAATATTAATTCATATAATCAGGGTCTTGAATGAACTGAAAATACTCTATGCGAAAAACCAGTACCTTAATTTAAAGGATATTAAGAGCAAAAAGGATTTCTTTATGCTGAAGGCTGTGGAAATACTGAAACAGGGAAATATAATCGGGCTTTCAGGCCAGGGGAATAATTTGATATCCCTGACCATGCCTCCTGAAAAGGTTTCACTGATGGATATCCAGAATGTAGTGTACGGCAGTCTGCAGGAGGTTGCCAAGACCGAACTTTCCAATGAGTTTGAAGATGTAAAAAACCTGATAAGTGAAATATATAAGGAAAGATTAGGCTCTATAACAATAAGCTCAATCTGATTGAAGCTGGTTTAATCCTCTCTTTTCAGTTTTTCAATTTCCGATTTTATGATTATTTCAGAAAGCTCCGGTACAACCTCCCAGCAGATATTTTCAAGGATTTTGGAGGCTTTTTCTTCAATTACCTCTATATCTATTTTTTCAACAATCATGCTGGCAGTCTGTTCTAAAAGGGCTTTTTTTAAATGCTCGTCAAAATTTTTAAGAAAAATTTCATGAACCTTTACATCCTCCAGTTGCTTCTTGAGAAGATTGTCCAGTATTGATGGGATGGTTTCCCAGAGGACCTCTTCTGTTCTTTTTTCCAGGACCTTGTTTATTGAATCCTGGATAATATCTGAAACGGATGTCTGGAAAAAAGTGACAAGGCCGTTAATCTTGGTGGTAAGCTCATGCTTAAGCTCAGCCATTTCCCTTGTGAAATCTTTTCTATCAATCAGAGAAGCATGGTCCTGGCTTAGTGCTTCCTTCTGGGGATAGAATTTAGAGCCTGGGAGGAACTCAATTGTATCCTCAAGGCTTTCTTCAGCTTCTTCAAAGGGTTCACCCTGGCCTTGACTATCTGCTGTTTCAGAAGAGGGTGGACTGCTTTCAATGGTGTAATCCTTGGAAGACTCCTCCAGTTCGGAATCGGTTTCCATGTAGGATTCCAGGGTTGGTTCTTCCCTTGGTTCCACGTCCTGAGCTATCATATCACGGTCCGATCCGGATGATTCTATGCTGTTGTCCATAGAGGCAATCTCAAGAATTTCTTCTTCTTCCTCAAGAACGCTATCTTCTTCAGCATTGCCGATTACATCGCCGGCTTCGTATTCAGCCATCAGGATTTCTTCTTCTCCGGCATCTTCTTCCCCGAGGTCTTCAGCGGCTTCATCATAATCTGGCTGTTCATGAACCAGAGTGCCTTTCTTTATTTTTACAAGTTCTTCTTCATCCAGTTCCACAGTCTCGTCTTTTTTTATCTCAATATCATCCTCAGGATGCTCATCCTCTTCAGGAGCTTCATCGGCAATATCCTCTTCCTCCGCAGGAATATCCGAATCTGTGAAAAAAGGCTCCTCACTTTTATCAACATCGCTTATTACAGCAATCTCATCCTCTTCGATTTCAGCTTCGGTTTCCTGGTCAGGGTCATTGAAAAGGAAATCTTCTTCCTCTACAAAATCCAGTTCATCCGGCTTAATCTCTTCCTCCTCAAACAGGAATTCATCCTCCCGCTCTGGCTCCTGGAAATTATCATACTGAGAGACCGGTTCGTCAAAAAGTGTCTCTTCAGCTTCTCTAATTTCTTCCTGATTTTCATTTAATGCATTGTTCCATTCATCAACGGTGCTATTATTGATTTCCTTTGAGCTTAAGATCGGGTTTCCATTTTTGGCAAAATTTATAATATTAAGAAAAAATTCTGATTCGAAGGGTTTTCTAAAAAATCCGCTGGCTCCTATGGAATTTGCAAGGGAGGGATCAAAGTCTTCAAAGGTTCCCCATATAAGGTAGATTGGTGCATCAGCATATTTCTCTTTTTTTCTTATTTCTTTAAGCATGTCATAGCCGGTATTGTCAGGAAGGTTAACATCAAGAAACAAAAGGTCAATGTCATTATCTTCAAGCAATTCAAATGCGTGGACAGAGTCAGAGGAAAGGAAAATATCAATTCCCTCGATGTCCTTGACGGTAAGCTCAACAACCTTTTGGATCGTTTTACTATCATCTACCAGTAATATATTATACACTTTTGCCCTCCTTATTTTGACAAGGAATACTTAAGCAATGCATAGTATTCATCATCCACTTTGTGGTAAATTAATCCAGTAAAGCATATGCTTTTATTATAGAATATATCTCCAGGGATTTCAATATAATTTTTATGCAAATTTACGATGTCAACAAATGAGCTGAAGGAAAGTATTCTGCTGTCTTTAAGCATAATATAACTGCTATAGCTGGTCCGGTCAGAAACCAGATATCTTGCAGTGATATCATAAATATCGATGTTTTGCATGCTACCGGCAGTGAATATATCCACGGACTTGCACTGGTTTATGGATACAGCTATATTATAATTTGATATCCTCAGTAAAATTGCGCTGGAATATTCTTCACCCATATCATACATGCTATAGCATAATTCAAAAATTTCAACAATTATTTATCAGTTCTTTCAGCATTAAGGCATTTTTCACTGAATTAGCCATAAAATGATTATTAAAGAAGATAAAAGTTTCCCTGGAGGCTTTTGATATTCTGCTGATCTTCGGAATCCATGTTCTTAGTTCATCCTTAGAATAGCTGTAATTATACCTTTCATAGGCTTGCTTATGATTATACCATTTTTCCCTGTTTCTTCCATGGAACCTTATATACCCGCAATCACCTGTAAGATGCGGTTTTGGTTCCGGAAGGCCCTGTATATCCGGATAGTCTGAAGAGCAAAGGAGTACCTGCCTTGAAGCTAATAATTGTACATTATTCCGGCTATACCAGGTATTGTTCCTGAATTCGCAAAAGAATGGGCAGGGCTGAAATTGTTCTCTGAGCCTTAAAAGGTAGTCCATATTTTCCCTGGTAAAAGCAAAAGAAAATGGGAACTGAAAAAGAATGCCAAGGAAAAGATCCCTTTCATCAAATGGTTTTACTGCATCCCTGAAAGTTATGATATCATCCGCTGAATAATCCCTCTTATGAGTGAAAATATGGGTTGCCTTCATGGTTACGCTTATTTGTCCCCAGGAATTCATGATGAAGACTGAAGAACTTCTGGCCCGGGGGAGCCTGTAATAGGAATAATTTAGTTCAAGGATATCAAAATAATGAGAATAGAATTGAGCCCTGTCTTTAAAGGAAAGGTCATTTGGATAAAACGGGCCTACCCAGTCTTTGTAGTAATACCCGGAGGTTCCTATCCTGATTTTGGGATTGTCTTCTGCCAAAATTAACCTTCCTATTTATTGCATTATGCTGTATATTATATTAAAAATTTTCCTGGATGAAAGGTATTTCATTTTGTTTAAAAGGCTAAAAGCAAATATCATCCATATTATGAATATTGACCCTGACCCCCGTTCAATCGCCTTAGCTTTTTCTGTTGGAGTGTTTGTTACCCTTACGCCCTTTTACGGCATTCATTTCTGGATAGTAATACTTTTATCCACCCTTTTCCGGCTTAATCATTTGGCATGCCTTACCGGTTCCCTTGTAAATATTCCCCCGGTAGCACCCCTGGTATATACAGTATCATATATTATCGGCCGGAATATTACCGGCTCAGGAATAGGAATTGAAGAAGCATCGGTGAGCCTGGATCATCTCATATCAGGCAATTTAAGCCAGGCTTACAGGTCAATAGGCATTGAACTTTTTTTTTCAAGCTTTATGACCCTTCTGGTCGGTTGTATCGTATTCGGTTCTCTTGTTTCTTTTATAAGTTACAGGATAATGCTTGCTTTTTTAAGGAAAGTTAAGGGAGGATCAGGTGAATAGGATAAAATTGCTTCCGGACTCGGTAATAGGTCAAATAAAAGCTGGAGAAGTAATTGAAAGGCCCGCATCAGTTGTCAAGGAGCTGGTGGAGAACTCCATTGATGCCGGCTGTGATGAGATAAGGGTTGAGATAATGGATGGGGGGAAAAAGCTGATCAGAGTCATGGATAATGGCCATGGAATATTTACTGATGATGTGCCCCTTGCATTCTTCAGGCATTCCACTTCCAAGATAGATAAAATGGAGGATATCTCCAGCATTATAAGTTATGGCTTCAGGGGCGAAGCCCTGGCGTCGGTAGCAATATGCTCTCATTGTGTCCTTACAAGCAAAACTGAGGAAGAGGAAACTGGAACACGTATCATATATCATTTCGGAGCCCCGGTCCTGTGTGAAAAAGTGTCTTTCAACCGGGGGACAATGGTGGAAGTAACGGATATTTTCAGGGAAATTCCAGCAAGGAGAAAATTTCTTAAAGCATCCTACCGTGAAAGATACCATATCTATTCGGTATTTAAACAGCTGAGCATCCCCAACTCCCAGATTTCTTTCCGCCTGGAATCTGACCTCAGGGAAACCTTTTTCTTTCAGCCCAGAGAAAGCAGTTTGAAAAGGATACAGGATGTGCTGAACATGAGAGAATGTGAACTGATACACGGTTCTTTTGAACGGGACAATTACAGGGCAAGTCTTTTCCTTCCCAAAGAAAGCTCTGTTTCAGCCCGGGCCAGTGCCAGCTATATTTATGTTAATCGAAGGTTTGTGAAGATACCCCTGCTGATGTACAATATGAAAGAACTTATGTCAACTGCCTATGCAAAGAACGAAAAGCCTTTCTACATACTGATGCTGGATATACAGCCCCAGGAGATAGATGTGAACGCTCATCCACAGAAACTGGAGGTCCGATGTGAAAATGTCTTGAAATTGATAGCCTTCATAAAAGAGGCTTTTGAAAACTTAGCTAAGAGATATTATTCAGGTATCTCTTTTAAGGATAAAGCCTCTGATAACTGCCTGAACTGCCTGTCTTCCGGAAAAACTTATGATGATCCCGACAGACATCTCACAGACTTTATCAACAGGGAGCTTTTTATGGGCGAGCCTGCCGAGGTCCCCAGCCGTCAGGCCGGTCTTTTCAGCGGGGATATAAGGATTATAGGCCAGGTTTTTTCCTCCTATATCATTGCTGAATATAATGAAAAATTATACCTTGTAGACCAGCATGCACTTTATGAAGAGTATCGTTACGAATACCTTATGAAAAGCTATAAAGCCAGGGAAAAGAACGCTTTTACCTTTCTTTCCCCCCTGATTTTTGATATTGGTGCTGAAAATGCTGAAATTGTGATGAAATTCCAGGATATGATCAGCTCTCTGGGCTTTGAAATGGAGGTCTTCAGTAATAATAGCATTATTGTCAGAAAAATCCCGTATATACTGAGAACGGGCAATACCTCTCTTATAATAAGCGATATTATTAATAATCTGAGGGAAAGAGAAGATTTAAATCTGGAAAAGCTCATAGGAAAAATACTATCAAGTGTTGCCTGTCATACCAGTCTTAGGGCAAACTATGAATTAACGCCCTCGCACCAGAAATTTTTAAGCAGGATGCTGTTCAGTCTGGAAAAACCGAAATGTCCCCATAACAGGCCTGTTTTTATTGAACTTGA
>CAYSKJ010000096.1:0-11815 GCA_964431655.1 uncultured bacterium
TGCCATAAAAATGGCAAAAATGCTATGTGTTAAGCAATTTGGGAAAATTTATGTGGACTCATCAGGAATTTTTGTCTAAAATTATTAAGTTTTCTAAGATGTGTGGGAAATTTATCAGGATCTGAATATTTTTGATTAGTTTTATGAAATTCCAGCCAAAGTTCAAAAATTGACTTTACTATCAGTATAGGAAGGAAAGAAATATGTTTGTAGATTGCCCAGTATCACTAGGTGAGTTAATTGACAAAATAACAATTTTGACAATTAAAGAACGTAAAATTCAGGATAGTGCTAAGCTAAAAAACATAATAAAAGAAAAGGATCTGCTGCAGAAAAAATTATTAGAGTTGAATTTGCTTGGTATTGAAGTATTTATTGATCAATTAATTGAAGTGAATGAAAAGCTCTGGGACATTGAAGATGGAATTCGACAAAAAGAATTTGAGCAGGATTTTGGAAAATCCTTTATTGAATTAGCACGCTCTGTTTATAAAACAAACGACAAAAGATTCTCTATAAAGAACAGGATAAATCGTGAATACGATTCGGATATTGCAGAAGAGAAATCATACAAAGAATATTACTCTGTAAACTGTTTATAATTAACCAAAGCTCTGGAATTTTTAAATTTAAGCCTAACGATATATTAACCTCTATACTGCCACCAATTATCCTGGACCCTGTTTAATTATAAATTGATTTCTATCGGAGGTCAATCATGCCTCAAGATGATATTAGGGGCATTTCTCTTACAACAAAGATATTTATAGCCCTCATTGCGGGTATTCTGACCGGAGCTGTGCTGAATATCATATCAGGAATTCCAGCAGCAGGTGAAGTTATTGATAGATGGCTAATATCAGGGTTTTTCAACATAATCGGCCAGCTTTTTATCTCTGCTATAAAAATGCTTGTTGTTCCGCTTGTTTTCACCAGTCTTATCTGCGGAGCTGCAGGAATCAGCGACATAAAAAAATTGGGGAGAATGGGAGGCAGGACTGTATTATTCTATAATAAAAAAGGAGTTATGTTGAAAAATAGCTGGCACATATCTAAAATTACAGCACATTATGAGCGCGTATCCTTTCAGGGGCAAGCACTTCGTCCGCTGAAGCACCCTTTACAGTCTCCAATTGCTTATGGTAAGGGAACAGGTGTCAAAAATAAATGGGAAAAATGTAAGGATGCTGCGAAATCTGATCTGATTATATAGTGTCTTATTCTAACGGGATATTTATACTATAATCCAAGGCAACTTAGAATGCAGAAAATTTTTGCCATAACCCCGGAATACTATTTTTTTCTCTCAAGCCTCTCAATTTTTTTCTTATATTCATATTTGGGTATTTCTTTATACAGGCTTTTAAATATCTTCAAAGCGGTGCTTCTATATTCATTTTTATGGGTAATAAAAAAGAGCTCATAGATGATGTCAGCAGTCTCTGTATCATGCCGGCTGTCTTTAAGGAGCCTTTCAAGAGCTTTTGCAGAGCCCTTGCCGTCATAGGCTGCCAGGATCACGTGGCGCTGTATCTCCGTATATAGAATCATGCTTTTATCGGATATTTTCTCAGCAATATCCTTTGATATTTGATTTGCCATGAGTGCTTTTTCAATAAAGCCCTTTTTATGAAGTACCCAGGCTTTTGTATACAGACAGGACATAGACTCTGAACTGAAAACCCTGAGCGAGATAAAGGCCTTCTCTGCTCTTTCCAGAAATTCAAGAGATTGGTCATAATCACCCAGCTCGAAATATACGGCTCCCGTAAACCAGTCAGAATTAGCGCAGCCGAGCCGGTCTTTAATCTCCCGGGATATCTGCCTGTACTCCCTGTAATGTTTTAGGGCTTTTATAAAATCTCCCAGGGTAAAATAAATAAATCCTATATTAGCATTGGAAATCCCTATGCCATACCTGTTTCCTGTCTCAATAAAAATTTGCCTGCATTTTTCATAAGCCTGGACAGATTCTGCATACCTGGCCAGATTTCCCAGCACAACACCCATATTGCCTGATGCTACTGCAATACCCTGTTTGTCTCCTGTTTCTTCTGCAATAGAGAGATGTTTCTTATGACATTCCAGTGCTTTTTCGTATTCTCCGAGCTTATTATACACATTACCCATATTGCCCATCGACATGGCAATACCCAGCTTGCTTCCAGCATCTTCGGCCGTCTCCCTGCTAAAATGGTGGCATTCCAGAGATTTCAGATATTTGTTCATCTTGAAAAACACACTGCCCATATTGCCGTATGCTAATCCCAGATTGATTTTATTTCCGGTTTCTGCAGAGATATCCCTGAACATGGTATAGCATTCAAGAGCCTTTGCATATTTGCCCTGGGTAAAATATACATGCCCCTTGCTCCTAATTGCATTGCCTAACCCGGACTTATCAGAGGATTCAGCATATATCCGCATTGCCTTGTTATACGCGATGACTGCTCTTTTATACTCACCCCTTATAAACCTGAGGCGGCCGTATTTCAGCAATGAATCTCCCCGCAGTTTTTTATTTTTAATAAGGGATGCTGAATTTAAACACTGCCTGTATATTTTCTCCGATTCTATCAGCCTGCCAGTCAAGTCTAAAAGCTCTCCTAAAATTAATTTAATCCTGATCTCCTTCTCAGGACTTTTAGTCCTGCTTTGTTTAAGAAGTCCAAGCACCTTTTCATAACAGCTTATTGCCTTTTCATTAAAAAAATTTGCTCTGGCAATATCCCCGGATTTTTCATACCAGACCATGGCTTTTTCAATCCCGCCTGATTCCTGATAATGATAAGCAATCTCTTCTGCATAGTCATCCGCCCCGGGTATAACCTCAAGATTATCGGAAAGGACTGCGCAGATATAAGCCCTTTTATTTCCGGGTATGCTTTTTCTGATATAGTCCTTTATAAGACTGCTGGCATAAGAGTATAATATTTTATTATCCTTTCTTTCCGACTGGATTATTTCAAGGTTTTCAAGCTCCTGCAGGACACCTGCTGAATCCACATCCATGAGCCTCTCGATAAAGCCTTTGATGGCGTCTACATCCAGATCGACTCTTAATAAAGAAAGTACCTGCAGAATAAGCTTCTTTTTGCCGTCCTTAAAAAGCAGTTCAGTCTTTCCCTTGATAATATCTATGATATTCTTCGGCATCTTTGCATCGCTAAGAGGCCTATGCAGCTTCCAGTACCTTTTGCCCTTAGCAATAAAATCTCTCTCTATGAGTGACTGGATAAACTCTCCTAAAAGGAGCGGGTTCCCTCCTATTCTTTCCTTTATATCAGGAATGGCCTCCCTTATGCTGGAATCAATAAATTTTGATCCGAATATGTTTTCCAGGTATTCTGATACCCCTTCATTGTCAAGAGGGGAAAGGACTGCATAAGCTGTGCCTTTCATTGCAAACAGGCTATTAATCCCGCTGTACCGGGCAGCCCTGTTCTGGCTGTGGTTTGAGTAGATATACAGGTTCCTGGCCCTATCCCCGTATAAGCCGGTAAGGTATATTATGCTTCTCAGAATATGTGCGGTCCCTTCGTCTATCCATTGGATATCGTTAAAATAAATAATTGTGCAGTATTTTTCGCTGTTTGAAAAGTCAATTATAAAATCAGTAACATTCTGGATGATAATCTCCCTGACAAGCTTTGGATTATCAGGGAATTCGGTTTTCTTATATTCCGACAGCCTTTTATGATGGGGAAGAATTATCTTAAGGTGCCTTCCAAAACGGTCCACCAGATCATCACAGGCGAATGTAAGCATCTGGGAAAGTATCTCACAAATGCTGTAATAGTCCCTGATACCGCCCTCCATACAGCTGGTTTCAAAAAAGGATATATCATTCAGCCTGCAGTATTTTTTAAATTCATTGAATAACCTTGTCTTGCCTACTCCTGATGGACCGCTGAATACGACGAAATGACCCAGTTTACCATTGGACAGGTTGCCTGTCAGTGTTAGCAGTTCTTTCTTTCGATTTGAAAAAGGATTGCCGAGGACATAGCTCTTTTTCGTTTCCCTGGTTTCAAGCTCGAATTTATAATCAAGTCTATCATTTATGTCCGCAATAATCTCTGAACAGCAGGAGTACCTCCTGGACGGATTATAAGATATCATTTTTTTTATAATACCCCTTAACAGACCTGGATTAAGCAGAGCAAGCCTATTTCGAGCAAAGCTGTTGAAGTTTTCTTCTTCTCGAAGAAGAGAGATAACACTTATAAGTCCAGGTTTATCAAGATTATAAAAGCGCTTACCAGTAATAATCTCAAAGAAGGTTATTCCCAGAGAGAAAATATCAGCAGAATAAGATATCCTGCCTTTGAGTATCTCCGGAGATATGTAGGAGAGAGTTCCCCTTACTGCATCATCTTCGCTTTCTGCCGGCCATGAGAGCCCGAAATCAAGAAGTTTGATCATACCGTTATGGTAAATAATGTTATTAGGCTTGATATCCCTGTAAATAATATTTCTGCTGTGGATATACTCCATTGCTCTAAGTATCTGGACCATAATGTCAAACTTGGAATGCAGAGTACTGATCTGACAGTCCCTGATGAGCTCCCCCCTGAGGTACTCCATCACAATGTAATAATTATCATCATCCTCCCCGAACTCATATACCCTGGTCAGGTTTGGATGCTTGAGGCGTGTCATTATTTCATATTCATTCTTGAAGGTTTCTATGCCTGCTTTACGGCAGTTATGAAGTATGTCCTGCTTTATTGTCTTTAAAGCAAACAGCATATCATCCTTAAGGATGTCTGCTACAAGGTAAATCAGGCCCATCCCTCCCCGGCCCAGCTCACGGACAATCCGGTAGCGGTTATTGACGAACCTGTCACTGGAATAAGTCATAACATAATGCTAAAGAAATTTTCGCCGGTGTCAATCTGAAAGATAATATCCGCAATGATGCATAACTTCGGGTTAAATAATAAAGCAGGGATGGGAAATATCATTTCCCATCCCTGTATGGTCATCCGTATTTCAAAAAGCCCTGGCTATTGGTTGCCTATAAGTTCATCAATTATCTTAACAAGAGCAGTCTTATCACCGTAACCGACCTTGATATACCTTAGTCTGAAGTTTTTATCGATAAATACCAGATGGGGGATTCCCATTACATAATATTTGTCAATTTCCGTTTTTTCAGTAACTATGCCGTTTGGATAGCTTATTCCCTCTTCTTTTATGAATCCCTTTATAAGTTCTGTCTCGTCCTCCGGGCTTATGTTCTGCTTCTGGGTCCTGCCGTCATTATAAGAGCCATACAGTTGTGTTATGCCTATAATTACAAGACCTTTTTCCCTGTATTCATCGTAAAGCTCTATAAGGTGGGGTATGGACTTCCTGCAGGGCGCGCACCAGGGAGCCCAGAAGTCTATTATTATCACCTTGCCCCTGTGTTTTTCAATAAGCGCATCGCCGTTAATACTGCTTTTCAGGGTAAGCAGGGGCGGTTCCTGTCCTATGAGGGAAATCTGCCTTATCTCATTATCAATGGCAGTTTTGATTTTTTCATCCTCATACAGCCCTTTCAGCTTTTCCAGATAGACTTTTGCCTCGTCGGTCTTGTTCAGGGATAAAAACAATGAACTGAGCATGCCGGAGATATAATAGGGATATCTGCCTGACAGGGGGGCAATAAGGAAAAAATCCCTGAGCCCGTATGCTTCGGCATACATCTCTTTGGAAACCAGAACAGACGTGATCTCAAAGATTTTATCAATCCTGGAGGCAAGGAATTCTGCATCCCTTTTCTTGAATTCTTCGAGAACCATTGCTGATTCTGAGTATTTTTCCGTATTGGCAAGGTAATAGGCCTTATGGAATGCAATATCATCCTTTATCCCGGGAAACAGTTTCTCTCCGTGCTCAATTATCTCCCCCGACTCTTCATACCTGCCCAGTTCCATGCTTATTTCAAGGTAAACAAGGTATTGGGCGCTATCAAGCTTTTTATAGTCCATGTCTTTTATCAGCGATGAAAGCCCGTTTTTATAGGTATTCAGATAGGTATAATACTCCGCTTCGCTCTTGATGCTTTTGCCCTTTTCCTCCATTTCAGCCATAAACTCCGCATATCTCTCGGGCAGTCCCTTATCCTCACCCAGGGAAACCGAAAGTAAGGCAAGGATAATAAAAATCACCAGTATGTATTTTTGCATGATTTCCTCCGTTTGGTTTTTTATTTTATACAGAGATGTTCTTTTATTGTTTGAAAAATTCCAGGCTCAGGCAGAAAATATATATTGTGCACAGGGGTCTGTTTGAGAAGACTTGCCGCATTGTCGAGCACCTTTTTCGATGTGGCAGGGTCTTTCTGGAAAGTCATTATATTCCTTATAATCCCTGATATTGCAAGGCTCTTATCAATGGGACCTATTCGGTTATAAGGCGCTTTGTTGAGGAAGAATACCTGGGACAGCTCAGCATGGGTGTCTGACCCCAGCTCTCCCAGATCGCTGAAGAAAGTGTTTCCGTAGAGGTGGAACCTGCCGTTTTTTCTGGCAATGGATGATATTTCATCACTAAAGACTGTGGCCTTTTTGTCCAGGTGGGCTATGGTTGTCTTGCCGGAACCGGATACCCCGATAAACAGAATTCCTTTATTATCAATGGCAATGGAACTGGAATGGATAAGGAAACCCCCATTTTCCACAAGGAGATAGGAAAACAGTACCCTGAGGGCGGTGTCAAAGCTGTATATATTGTTAAGGACCTTGAGCTTCAAATGCTTTTCAGCGCTGTTATAATACCCGTCCATGTCATACCTTATAAATTTGAGGCTGTCTTTGTCCTTTACAGCCTGTGGAATTACAAATTCATGAGGTAGTGGCTCTTCCATAATCTCCAGCTCTGCAATGATTTTATCATGGGGGTGCAGATTCTCTCTTATGTAAGGGCCGAGCCTTTGAGTAACCATTTCCGAAAATACCTGAGGGAAAACCAGCTCAATATCAAAAGACATCAGGTTTATGGAAAGATTCATAGGATATTATTTTTCAGGTATACCCTTGAAATTAAGGGATATTGCAGAGAGGCTGGCATCTTTCACAATATCCAGCTCCGCATTCATTTCTTCCAGAAGAACCAGAAGCTCCCTGTGGCTTATGCTGAATTCATTAAGGAAACGCTTTGGAATATGCAGATCATCATTTGATATAAGAAGCATGATATCCGATCCGGGATGTCCGGAATCCTGGGTAAGGTATTTGATATTTACGGGCTTAGAAGGATTGCCGAACTGGACTACTATGTCAATGATAAGATAAAAAAGTTGTATTGTCTTGTAGGGAAGGAACTGGAGAGCTATGGTCTGGGGTATGTTTGTATAATAAACAATCTGCAGATTGTTGTGATCATTGTAAATCCTCAGGGCAGTGTTGAGAAGTGTATTAAGGTTTTTATAGCTTCCGGGCTCAAGAATCCCCTTCACTTCCACTGCTGAGGTATTTATGTGCTTTAAAAGGAATTCTCTGTTTATCTTGCCCCCTTCCAGTTCATTTTTAATAAGGTTCAGCCGGCTTATTATCCTGTTTATCTTACTGCTGTCAACCAGGGGAATGGTGGATTTCTTCTGGTCCAGCTCCTTCTGGTAGGTGCTCCATATCTCAATGCTTCCTATGGAGTCCTCGCTCTTGTTAAGAACTTTGAGCTTAACGATGTCAAATATTGTGAATGAGCCATCAGGAAACTCTTTTATGGCTTTAATAATCACCTTGTTATCAAGGTCATCAAAGGGTATCTGGGAAATAATCCCCTTATTCTTAATTATTTTATCGTAAATAAGTGTGTGGGACCCGAATACCTCCTTGATAAATTCCAGAAGTTTTTCCTCGTTTTTTGGACTGAAGGATGAGGTTCTCATACCGATAAGATCATTTGCCTTTATAGGAAATAGGTTTGCTGCATTATTATTGAAATCAATGATCCTGTCCTCTTTATCAAGAAGAATTATGGACTTGTCTGTGTACTGAATGAGTGATGAAAGAAGAAAGGATGCTGTCAGGTATTTGCTGTAGATTCTGGAAAACTGAATAAGCATGGCATAAAAATGGCTAAGGTCCATTATCGCCGTCCTGACCCTTTCATCCTCCAGTCCCTGGCTTGTAGTGGATATATTAAGTATGCCTATGGACTGCTTACCTATCAGTAAGGGGACCACAAGAAGCTGTTTTTTTACACCGGAATTCCCGGTAAACCTCTTGTCCCTGGAAATATCCGGTATAAATACTGGTTTTTTATTGATATGCACTGAACCTGCTATGCCCTCTCCTTCCTCAAAGAACCATTTGAAAGGAAGGTCTCTGGCACCGCTGTAAAGCTTTATGTTGCTGGCGGTAAATGCCCTTCGGCTCTTATCACGGGCAGCTACAAGGTATAAATAATTGCTTTCTTCGTCTTTAAGATAGACCGATGAATTATCTGCAATGCCTTTATCTACAAAGATGTTTATAATGTTCAGCGCCACATCAGAAAATGCCATCTGATTTACAGGCATTCTGCTGACCATTTCAAAAAGATTCTCCAGACAGGGTTTATTTAAGCTATCATTCATAAAATTTTCATACCTTTATTATTATCATGAGATAAAATTTGATATATTCTGTATGCTGTCTATATTGTTTTCCAGATAAAGTATGGAATCCTGGATAGTGCTCTCGCCTATTTCTTTCAGGGAATTCTGATCATCCTCACAGCTCCCCATAAAGCCGTACCCCGTATTCCATGCAAGTTTGTCGCATGCATTTATAACAATGGCTACCTTCTGGTAGACATTGGGGATATTGTCAAGATTATGATGGAACTTAATAGGAGTAAACAGGGAATGGGGAAAATTCCATTTGTCAAAAATAATGGAAGCAAGCAGTGAGTGATTGATACCCAGTTTTTCATCCTCGTAAAACATGGTGTTTTTCCCCTCCAATTCTGAATCTACGAGAATCCTGGCATATTCCTCAGGATACATGAGCAAAAGAAAATATTTCCCGATATCGTGAAACAATGCTGAGGCAAATACCGTGCCTGAGTCAAAATCCCTTATTCCCACCCTGTTCCACATATGCCTGGCCAGAAAGGCGCAAACCGATGCATGAAGCCATAATTTCGTTATATCTATATTGTCTCTTTGAAACTTCTCAAAGGTTTCCTGGTTGAAGATTGGAGTTGCCAGGGCTATAGCCTTAATTGTATCTATCCCCATCAGATTCACTGCTTCACTTAAATTGGATATTTTCCTGGAGAAACCGAAAAAAACTGAGTTTGAGAGCTTTAATATCTTTGAGGCTATGGACTGGTCAATTTCAATAATCCTTATGATATCCTTCACAGCATGATCAAGGGAAGGAATCTCCATGAGCCTGTTTATGACTACAGGCAGGGTGGGTATGTTTTTCAGGCGGGATAGCATTGTATAACTGTAAGCCTGCTGATCCAAACAGCTCCTCCTATAAACAGCTGTATTACAGGGTACAGCATTTTTATTTTAATGCAATAATTATTTATTATATTGACAGCGGTCATGAAAATCATTAGCTTTCAACCATGGAGAAAAAGGTAAACGCAGACCCTCTTGACAACAGGCCCACCTGGGATGAATACTTTCTCAATATAGCCCGCCTGGTCGGAAGCAGGTCATCATGTTTCAGAAACAGGGTAGGGGCAATAATCGTCAGCAGCAAAGACATTATTTCCACCGGCTACAACGGTGCACCCCAGTACCAGAGGAACTGCCTTGAGATAGGCTACTGCTACAGAGATAAATACAAAATACCCTCCGGGACGCAACTGGAAAGATGCAGGGCAGTAGGCTCCCATGCTGAATCCAATGCTATATCCCTGGCGGCGAGAAACGGCCATTCGACCATGGGCACAACCATGTATATATGTGGCCATCACAGCATATGCAACCAGTGCAGGGCAAATATCGCCAATGCCGGAATAGTGCGTGTAGTTCTCCAATACAGGCAGGACAGCCCCGTCGAGGAGTTTTATCCTGAAAAGGACTGGACAATACACCCTATAGACAGATCAACCTAGTTCCAGGGAAAGGTAAGGGTTACATGGCACTTCCTTTTCATGCCGTCTTTGATGGCAGGGGTATATTTGGCAGACCTTATCTGCTTATCAATTTCAGCAATCAGCCCAAGTTTCTCAAAAGTACTGTAAACAGCCTTCTGTACAATTATCTCCTCTACTGACTCCACATCACCGTTCTCAGAAACAAGCATCCTGACTGTAATCCTGTTCACCCTGTTTTTAAGGTCCCTAAGGACATCCCTGGGTATCCTGCTTTCGACCTGTCTTAAGTCTATCCTGGGGCTTTTGATCAGTTTTGGCTCAGTATCAGCCTCCATCAGGTTTATGGGTATGCCGACCAGCTCCTCTCTCTGCTGTTTTGCCATTTCTCTTTCAAGCCTGTCTATCTCTATGTAAAGATCATTCGCTTCCTTATTACCGGGATCCAGTTCAAAAACTCCATCCAGGGATTTTCTTGCTTCAGAGATATTCTTTCCTGAAAGGTTTGACCTTGCAGTCTCCATAAGAGTGCTGATACGGTTCTGCTTTTCTTTCTCCTCCCTTTCCTGCTGTTCTCTATCCTGCTGTTCTCTATCCTGCTGTTCCTGCTGCTGTAAGGCAAGTCTTTCTTTCTCAATCCTTTCCTGTTCAGCCCTTTGCCTTTCGGCTCTTTCTGCTTCCAGCCTTCTTTGTGCTTCTCTCTCATCCTGAACCAGAGGGGTCGCTTCGGGCTCTTCCCTGCTGACCGGCGGCTCGGTAACCACAGGCGGAACAGCCGGTGTATCCTCTGCGTCTTCTTCCACAGGCTCGGTTGTATCGTTTTTATCCCCCTGATCCTCAGTTATATCATAAGTCTGGGTTCTTTCCATCTCTCTCTTTTTTTCCTGGAGCATGGCTTCTGCTTCATCCTTCCATGCCCTGGGCAGTGTCAGACCGAGAATAATCATAGCTACGAAAGAAACAACTATAATTACGGGAACCAGGGGAAATTTGCCTTCCTTCTTCGTCTCGGCAACCTTCTGGTGCAGCATTTCCTCCTCCGTTTCCCTTATGGCTTCCAGTTCCAGAAGCTTGGCCTTTTCTGACTCCTGTTCCAGCATGTTGGGCAGTTTCTCTGTGTATTCCCTGAAGAGGGTTTCCAGGAAAAAGACAAAATGGAAGGTAGTGGGTGAAAAATTCCCCTCTTCTATATAATCATCAAGTTCTCCCTGGAGGCTTTCAAGATCATCATATCTTTCATCAGGGTCCAGCTGAATCATCTTTGTAAGAATATCCAGAAGCTGCTGATCGATCTCTTCTTCAAAATCCCCCTCTTCGGGGTACTTAAAGGATTCAACAGTTTTTTTATAGTCCTCATAATTATCCGGCATAAGCCTCTTATTGCTTAATATCTCATAGAATACCGCACCCAGGGAAAAGATGATGTTCTTTTCACTGATTTGCCCCTTGAGGATATACTCGGGAGCAAAATAGGATACGGAAGGCCCGAATATTTTCATGCTCTTGCCGAAAGATTGCGTAACCGCATCAGCAAGATATATATTATCCTGGAATATTTCACCCTCAAAAGTTATTATAATGTCGTCAGGATCAATGTAGTAAAGGACTGTACCCCTGTCCACTTCAGAAATAATATACTGAAAAAAAGCACAGAGCTGTCTGATAATATATACGGAATGATCAATGTTAATGGGGAAGAACTGCTCATTGCTTTCATTTATTATTTCTCTCAGGCTTCTGGCTTTCCGGTATTCCTTGATAACATAGAAATGATCAGCATGGCTGC
>CAYSKJ010000097.1:0-11706 GCA_964431655.1 uncultured bacterium
AAGATCTCAGGAGACACACTATTTTTTAATTTACAGAAAATATTTTACACTCTCTATATTGTCATATTGCAATTAATTAAAACTGGCATTTTGCATCTAAACAGAATTAAAGATTATAAAGCTTTTTCCTGACCTGGTATTCATCCATGTTTTTATCAGCGATTACTGGAAGCCTTGTGAAATTTGCAATCTTAAGGGCTATCTCCTTATACTTATCAATTAAAGCAAAGTCTTCAAAGGGAATTATTGTAAAAGAATTATTAGGGGCTTTTCCTTTAAGATAGATTGTTATCTTGTTCCGGACAAACCTGCCGGACATAGTGCTGTCATTCATCGGCACATTTCTATATTTGACCCCGGCAGGGGCTCTGACCTCGATATCAGTACAGATATATATATTTACCGAGCAGAATTCTGAAAGGCTGTGCTTGACTGATTTATTAAAGAAATACCACCCTTTGGTCTTTTTCACAGCTGTTTTATTGTCTTTATCCCTCCTGAATTCAATTTCATCAAAAAATCCTGAAAATACGATGCCCAGAAGGACTACAAAGCCAAAGACAGCCAATCCCGCCATGAAATCCCCTGAGGTAATCTCCCTGCCTTCGAGCAGTTTTGCCAGGAGGGGGAAAGGGGCAAGAAAAATCCCGGCACCAATGGCCAGAAATGCTATCAGTCTCATCAATGGCCTGGATGTGTACAGGAGTGTGTCCTTATCCTTCTCAATCAGTTCCATTTTCCATCTCCATGGTTTTTATTAAATCCTAGCACAATAATGTTGAGATAAAAAGATTTAATCCGGGGCGAAATTGACCGGTCATCCAGCCTGATGCCACGCAGTCGGAACTTGACCATCTGCTTCTTCTTGAAAAGCGTGGAGTATTTGAGTGCTGATTCCATAGCATAATCTTTATAGATTCCTGCATGGCTGGAATAGGATTTAATAATCTCTTCCAGGTCATTATCCTTTGCCCGGAGCCTGGGAAAAATTATGAGCTTTTCCTTAAAAACCATCCGGTCAATATCCCCCAGGGCAAATCTGTAGTTTTTATGGCTTTTTATATCAGCCAGAAAACCCTTAAATTCATGATATTTCTGATTCAAAGAAAAATTAAAGTCAACCATATATCTAATTTTATAAAAACTGCAATATTTTTTAGATTATGATCAACAAAAAACCTGCCAAATCAAAATATATATTATAGTATATCCGGATATTTTCATGCAGGTGCAAAAACATAAAATACTACACCCTCATAGCTCCACTGGGGCAGCTGCATGACACTGTCTCGCTCAGCCTCATTAATAGTATAAAAGTGGCCTCCTCTGACATTGTTAAAAAACCGGTAGACCGGAACGGTTCCGGTTTCCTGACCTGGAAGCACATAAAAGGAGATGCCTTCATAGCTCCATTGTGGCAGATCCATAATGCTGTCCCTTTCAGCAGGGTTGATGGTATAGAGGTGAATTCCTGTCCTTGTATTGAAAAAACGGAAGGCTGGTGTTCCGCCGGAGCCTGAGGAATTGTATACACTGAAGGCTATACCCTCATAACTCCACTGGGGAAGCTGTTCCACATTATATCTTTCCACTTCGCTTATTGTATAGAGGTGCCCTCCCTTCTGGGTGTTGAAAAACCGGTAGACCGGCACTCCACCTCCCCCTGACTGCTTATGGGCCTTTATGGAAGGGTCTCCCAGAAGATTAAGGGCAAGGTGCACCCACCTCATGCCATAATCAGAATTGGCGGCCCCTGTCATGTGGATTTTTGACTGGGTGAAACCGGCTCCAATTATATTCTGATAGGTGTTTTCAAGGGTGTATCTGAAAATCCAGTCATTATACTGGAATGAAGGGCCGTGACCGGACAGGGACCCTTCCCCCAGCCCGTATCTCGAAGCACCTATATATATTATGCTTCCCCCGTTGGGGTTCCTTGTGAAGGCTTCGCCGAGGCATGGGTCATATGCTCCTGAAACCTCAGGGTCAAAAGCATTGGATGTGCAGGCTATGGTAATAATTATTCCCGGAATATTATTCAGGGCAAGAGCATTGGCTGATGAAAAGGCAAGACCGGTCTCCATGCTCCAGACAGTTACACCGCCATGGGTTGCCATGTGGAAGAAGTTCATGCCCTGCTCCAGCAGGGCCTTGAGATTTGAGATGTTGACTGTGGCGGTGGTGTCATAGAGGGTATGCTTGTTGTGGGTTTCCCAGTAGGGAGCGATATAATTATTGTATAATCTTTCACTCTTTGCTTCAGCATCTCCTGTATAATTAAAAAGCTGAACCCCGGAAAGCAGAAGGTTTTCAGGGAAGGTGGGGTGGCTTAGAGAGCTGATATAGGAGGCCACCTTGTTCTTATAGTCAAGCACCTGCTGGGGCTGCCTTACGGAAAGCCTGCCGATTATGACATCGGGTGATATATCTGCATTGTCGCCGTTCATTTCTCCGACCCGTGAATCACCGTCGGCATTCCAGTTGAATGCTCCGTCAAAAGAGCTGTAGAAGACATCGCCGGGTATGGTATTGTCACTATCTGCACCAAGATAGCCGTACAGGTTCTGGTCAGGAACGCTGTAGCTGACGCTGGTTCCTCCATCGCCGATAAAAAGGACATAGCTGATATTATGGTTCTGGACATGCTGAAAGATGCTGTTCTTTATTTTAAGCTGATCAGTTGCGCCTTCGTAATTGCTTATAATATTTCCAACGGTCCTCACTACCGATGATATGCCTGCAGATGCCCTGAAATCTGCGTATTCCTGGGAAGCAGGCAATAGATTATCCGTGGTTATTATGAGCATGTCATAATCTGTTGCCTTTGCTGATGGGTTCATTTTGTCGGGGTAAAAGGACTCAAGAGCCGAGGGGTTGATAACAGCATTCGATACTATGGTATTGAAGACTGCATTGGGCCTGTAGGCAATACCTTCATGCCTTAATTTGCTTAAGCTTACAGTGAACCTGACATGCCTGTATATATAGAGCTCTGATGTTCCAGTGTCGTATTCAAAAGGGATATACGAAAAATAGAGTATCTTAAAACCCCTTGCAATTCCTGTTGATTCAGCTGTAATTCTTTTTTCAGGGTAGATCAAACCGCTTTCATATACATCTGCATTGGGGGGGATAAAATCCCTGCCTGCTTTGGAGAGAATCTCATATCCCTGGAAGGGATAAGGGGTATATTTCCCGAGAGGCATTCTCCCCGTCTCATCAGCCCTGATGCCTGATATTACGCAGTCCCGGGGTACCAGCACCCTGACCATGACAGCCGGTAAATCCGGATCCCCGATACGGGCTGCTGAATATGCATCCGGGTCTGTATACCTTATTCTCTGGTAACCTTCCAGCGGTTCTATAAAAACCTTTTCGGAATCAATAGAAAGATCTACACTGATAGATTCACCCATACAAAGAGTGCTGGTTAAGACCAGTATTACTGCAAAAAATACCATCCATGAGAATTTTGTCATTAATTTGCCCCTTATTTTAATATTTAAGTTATATACGAATTTCATCCTAAATGGTTTATATTTGACCAGAAAGCTATTTTATGAAAGCTAAGAAATCATTTATTGCAAAATTACAGAGGAATCTTATATGTTTTGCTGATAAAATTATATAAGCCTGTTAGCTCATTAGTCAAATTTTTCTGCTATAATCAGAAGCCTGAGGGATTTTCCCCACATATCCTGCCCGCAGAAGCCGGGAAATGTTTTTATGGTTTTTAGTCCTTCAAGCTTCAGGAGACTTTGAAGTTCTGTGGGATTGTACAGCCTTATGGAGAAATTTATTGTTCTTAGACTGCTGTTTCTGAAAATTATCCTTTTAGTGTATATTCTTCCGTTCAGATAATCATACCTGTTGCTGTCTATCATGTAATTGCCGTCTCTTTCCTGTATTATGCAGTTCTTGAGGTTCTGCAGAAGCACATCCCTGTTAATTGTCTCAATGCAGAAACGGCCTCCTTTTTTCAATGCCTTTGCAATTTTCTGCAGAACTTTTTGATTAGTCTCATCATCAAAGTAGCCGAAAGAGGTAAAGAGAGAAAGAGCTATGTCAAATTCGCCTTTAAAATCTAACTCCCTCATGTCCCCTGCTATATATCTGCACTTCACCTTCTGCCTAAGAGCATCTTTCCTCGCTATATCTATAAATCCTTCCTGTATGTCAACTCCCGTAACCGAAGCGGCATGCCGGGCAAGCCTGTTGCTGTGCCTGCCGAACCCGCAGGGTATATCAAGGATATGGTCTGATGGATTGACGGGGATCTGTTCCACCAGGAAATCCACATCCCTGCCGGATATTTCATCGGTAAGCATCTGGCTGTAAAAGTACATATAATCATCTACCTGAAAGGTATCTTCAATATTAAAGACTTCTGTGGAATTTTCTGACATTTTCAGCTCTCCTTCTGAAATTGAACATGAAACAAATCTAATCATTAAAGCAGGGATTATCAATCAATAAATATATGCTTCAGCCTTGTCTGCCATGTCAGGACTGTCCCGACCTCCGTCAGCGACTCAAGGATATAGAAATAATTTATTCCGGGCTCAACAGAGTCGATAAAGCTGTAGCTGGTTGAATTCTCCAGGTTTCCCCGGGCCGGGATCATGGCTTCATTCAGTTTTACCGGGGGATAGGTGATAAAGGGGTTAATCTTTCCCGCTTTCAGCCTGTAAATATTATAACCTTCTATCATGTATTCTCTTTTTGAAACCCAGAGGATATGAGCCCTCCCGCCGCAGGATGAAGCTGAAAATAAAACCAGGTCCAGGGGAAGGATAATTTCTGTGACTGTATTATTATTTTCCGGATTATGATCCGGTGGACTTAAATTTGAGAGTATCAGTAATATTGTGTACTGCTCCGGCTCATCAAGGAAGAGTCCTGAAGTATCCCACTGTGCATCAATGCTGATATATCCCTGGGGCTCTATGCTGTTAAAATCAGTATGGGAGATATAGAAGTAATCAGGGCTTATATGGCTGGAGTAATAGAAAGTCAGTCTCCCGCTCTCTACAGCCGTCATCCCGTTGTTCCTCACCCTTGCTTCTATCATGATGGCGTTTTCCCCTTGAGTCCCGGAAAACGATATATCGTGTCTGGAAACCCAGGCATCTGGTAAAAGTGTTGCGGACGGGTTAAGCTTGGCGCAATAGATATCCCCTGTTCCGCCATAATTTGTATTAAATCCGTCTGGGACCGGTATATCAAAGGAACTTGTCTGCCCTGCAATGACAGTATTGTCATATATGTCCGTATCCAGGGAAAGGCAGTAATCATCACTGCTTCCTGAGATAACAGTATCCCAGCTTACCTGAATGCCGGAAGGGGGCATAATAAAAGCATATATTTTCATGTCGGTGCCTCTGGTCATTGAAGGGCCTTTTGATGGGAAATGGGATCTTGTGCTCAGGGCAGTGATGATATTGTCCATTGAGTCAATGCCCAGGGCATAGCAGTAGTCGTCTTCGGTGCCCCCGATATAAGTTCCCCACATAATATTTCCCCATGGATCGAGTTTTGCAATATAACCGTCATATCCACCCCCGTAATCTACATTCATGCCGTCAGGCACAGGAATATCCGGGGAATTTGTGAATCCTGCAATAACAATATTGCCCATGCTGTCAGCTGCTATTCTTCTGCCCCAGTCTTCACCGCTTCCTCCGATATAGGTGCCCCAAATCATAGAATTGCCATAGGGGCTGATCTTTGCGACATATATATCCCAGACGCCGTTAAACGAAGTATCATGCCCATTTGGAACAGGCATGTCACAGGAGCTGGTGTATCCAGCTATCAGTATATGCCCTGAATTGTCTATCTTAATGCTTCTTGCCTGGTCATTGCCGTTTCCTCCGATATAGGTCCCCCAAATCAGGTTATTCCCCTCGGAACTCATTCTGGCAGTATACATATCTACATCGCCGTTGTGAGATGTATCCCATCCGCCGGGGACAGGGATGTTCTGGGAATAGGTCCACCCTGTGATAATTACATCATCATTCCAGTGTATTGAAGAATCAAGTCCGCTGTCCATACTGCTTCCGCCTATATAGGTGCCCCATAGCAGGCTGTTGCCCTGCGGATTCAGCTTTGCAAGATATATATCCTGGACACCGTTGAATGTTGTATCATAGCCGTTAGGGACAGGAATATCGTGAGAATCTGTATTGCCTGTGATAATGATACAGTTGCTGGAATCTGTGTTTAGGGAAAAGGCATAATCATCCCCCGTTCCCCCTATAAATGTCCCCCATAAAAGCTGGCTTGTTTCACCGCAGAGCTTGGCAGTATAGATATCCCATCCTTCGCTGATAGTGCTTGAATAACCTGAAGGTACCTGTATGTCCGGTGAGTTTGAAAAACCTGCAATTATTACATTATTTTCTGAGTCAATGGTTACCGATCTGCCGAGGTCTGAAAGGCTTCCTCCTATATAGGTTCCCCATGCCATACAGCTGATGTCTTTAATATTTTTATATTCAATATTTTTATTCCTAAGGCGGTTATATGAAAAGGATCCGTCCTTACAGTCAATTTGCGCTTTATTTTCATAATACTTTGCGTTTACCCCATCAAATTCGAAATAATATCGGGTGCTGTTTCCATCAAAGACCAGGTCAATTCCCGGGTAAATATCCACTACCCTTAATTTCTGATAGACCGGAATATCTCTATGCCATGAGCCTTCATCACCGCCTGTAAAATAATTAAGCCTTGCAGAAGCCTGGTCTTCCTCCAGAATAAAGGAAAGGTCTGCTCCATAAAAGGAAAGGAATACATTCTCTGTGAATGTGACGTACCTTTCAGGCATAAGCTTGTCCGGAGAGACATTTATTTTTAGTGGATCTTTATTTAAATAGTCAATAAATTGAAAAATGATTCCATTTTCTGTGATCAATATCCGACCGTCTTTGATCAGGGAATAATACCTTATTTCCCTGCCTGCCTGCCCGATATTCTTTACCCAGTAATTACCATTCGGAAGGGATTCAGCAGTTATTTCAGCAGGAGCATGGAGAGCAGATATGACAATTATTATTAAACAGACTCTTATACATTTTTGAATGAATACCATATAATTAAATTATATGATAGTAATTATAAATTTCAAGGTTCTATTAAGGTTTATAATATCACCCTGATTGTTTTTAATAAGAATTCTTGCAAAAAAATGTTGACTATTTCTAACAATATGTTATATTTATATAACATAAGGGAAAAAAGGAAAAAAAAATGAAAAAGATAATTGCTTCAATTCTAATTCTGGTTTTTGTTTTGGCGGGAATATGGCTGTTTAGCATTTCAGGAAACTCTGACAGCCATTTTGATTTTCAGTTCATCATAATTATAGTCCTGGCAGTGTTTGCTCTTTTCGCAATTGTAAAGCGCATTCTCAGTTATAACAGGAAAGAGCCTGCAGAAGATGAATTTTCAAAGCTCATTACTCAAAAAGCCGCCTCACTTTCTTATTTTATATCTCTTTACCTGTGGCTTTTCTTAAGCTATTTCAATGAAAGAATAGCAGATAGCCCGGAAAAACTTGTCGGTTACGGTATAATCCTTATGGCGCTGTCTTTTACTGCAGCTTACATATATTATATGATAAAAGGCATTAGAAATGAATAACCGTATCCGTGAGTTCCGGGCAAAACACAATATGACACAACAGGACCTTGCAAGGAGGGTAAATGTTAGAAGGGAGACCATTGTCTTTCTTGAAAAAAATAAATATAATCCGTCTTTAAGACTTGCTCATGATCTGGCTATGGTCTTCGGTATTGCAATTGAGGAGCTGTTTATCTTTGAAAAAGGCGCATGACAGGATGTTTTATATTCTGGTTCTGGTATTTTAGATGGTTGAGAGGCAATCTGCATATATTTTGCATCAATCTGCAGGTACATATTTTAGCGATTACCATTTGGGATTCTCTAACTCAGCTCTTTTTCTCAATGTCTTCACCTTATCAATATATAAGATCCGCCTTCCCTCATATACATGAATTACTTTTCAGTTATCATGCGGATAATTTCCGCAACCTCTTCTCTGATGATAACACCAGGATATAATTTCCTTTGATTATATTTTATTATGATATATGATTAATGTAATGATCTTTGCTGATTGGATATATCAGAGGAAACATGAAAGTTCAGAAAACAATAAAAAATATTCTCAGGTTTTCAGAGATAACCCAGACTATTGTTAAGCATGGATTTTATCAGGTTTTCAAGGAATTCGGCATGCAGACAAGGAATATACCCGGGTTCTTTGTCCGCAAGAAAGCCAGGAGAATTCTCCAGAGGTACAGGAGCCCCGAAAGGGCCAGAGCTTTCAGGAATCTCCTGGAGGAGCTTGGCCCAACCTTTATAAAGCTAGGCCAGTACCTTTCCCAGAGGGAAGACCTCCTGCCCGCTGATTATATAAAGGAGCTAAAAAACCTCCAGGAGAATGTAAAGACCATCAGTTACCAGGATATAAAAAGCATTTTATCCTCTGAACTTGGGGGGGATATCAGCGGTATATTCAAAAGTATTGATGAAAATCCTCTGGCCTCCGCATCCATATCCCAGGTGCACAAAGCTGAGCTTTTAAGCGGTCATAAGGTCGTTTTAAAGATACTGAAACCCGAGGCAAAAAGGCTTATTGAGCAGGATATCAGCCTTATGCTTGATATTGCAAGGAATATTGATAATAATATTCTCAAAAACAGCAATATATCGATTCTGGAGATTATTACCAACCTTTCAAGGGCTCTCGAAAGAGAGACCGATTTTCTGATCGAGGCATCCCATATTGAACAATTTTATAAATTTTATGAGCAGAAGGATTCTTTCACTAATATAAATATACCACAAGTCTTCTGGGATGCTACCACCAGCAATATAATAACTATGGAGAGGCTGGACGGCAACAGCATAGACAGCCTGATTCTGAAAGGCGACAGGGATTTCAACGAAAAGTGCGGTGAGAGGATAATTCGGTTCTGCTATGACCAGATATTCAACCTTAATATAGTTCATACAGACCTCCATAAGGGTAATATAAAAACTGAAACCGGGGGCAGGGTTGTAATCTATGATTTTGGACAGACTTACCTGGTGTCAAAGGATATAATAGTGGCGTTCATAGATATCCTGCTCAATATTGAGCATCAGAAATATGAAAGGGTTGTAAAAACCCTGCTGGCCCTGAGTGAGCACAGGGACAGGATACCGGCAAAACAGCTTAATTTTATGATAGAGGATACCAAGGATATAATCTTTAAATATTATAATGTGCCTTTAAAAAGGATCAATGTCGGCAATATTATTAAACTGCTGTTTTCAAAGTACAGAGCTTATTCTGTAAAGATACCGAACCAGATAATGATGCTTAGCAAAGCCCTGTCTTATGTTGAAGCAACAATAAAGGAGCTTGCTCCGGAACTGAACATGTTCAGCTATGCCCGGGAGTATATAAATAAATATATTCTTCATAGCATGAACCGGGAGAACCTTTCAAATATAGCCTATAATAATGCTATTGATGCAAACCGTATATTCAGGCTAATACCCGGGTCGGTAGAGAACCTTCTGACCTTTATTTCAGAGCTTAACCGCTTTACAAAGAAATTCAGCGATGAAATCAACGATATCAATATAACCTTCAGGCGAACCATTACCAGCCTGTGCCTGAGCATAATAGTAGCATCCCTGGTAATTTCATCCAGCTTTCTGATAAGGGGATCAATTACTGAGGTGGTTGCAGGTGTTCCGGTTTTCGGGCTTCTTGGATATATTCTGGCTTTTATCTTTTCCATAATTATGATAATTGTACTGATAAAGAGCAATGATTGATTTCTATAAAACCTGAGTATGTATATGATTATTCATCTAATTAGTTTAAAAAATGAAGGCTGTGGGAACTGATATGAAAAAAGAAAAATTTTTAATGATGCAGCTCTATGAATTTTATATACTTTCCCTGGTCAGGATTACCAAGGCTGATTCAGAGATAGACCTTAAGGAGAAAGTACAGGCCAAGGCTTTTATAAAGAACAATGTCAGTGCTGACTGCTGGGAAAAGTACTATAAACGCTACCTGGAGCTTTTAAGCGCGGATTTTGACGAAGACAGCTATGATGCTGTTATTTCCGCGATAAAAAATAACGGTGTTCTGACCTTTGGCATAAAGAGAAAGTTTATATATGCACTTGCTCAGATAGCCCAATCCAAGGGTGAACTCTCAAAAACCGATTATGCGGAGATAATCTATATTGCAGGTAAAATGGATATAGATGAGGTCAGCGCCCATAATATTATTGACTCGGTTTTTTCAATTACCAATACCTTTATAGCATTGATAGGTATATTCTGCATAGGCGCCGCCCTTTATTTTGCAAGGGCTCTCATGATGCCCCTGTCCCTGGGGTATTTTCTGTCAAGGCTTATTATAAAAGAGCAGGAACTGCTGTCAAGGCTGATATTCAAGAGAGAAAGTATGATATTTACAAAGATTGTATCTATGTTTATTACCTTTGTTCTTTTGTTTTTCATGTTTCTTGTTGGATACCAGGCTATTTACGAAATGGGTGGCCAGCTTCCCGCTTACTGGGAAAAGCTTAATATTTTAATTGAAAAGGTCGACGATTCCCTTCAGAATCTCTTGAAAAGCGATGATGAGACCGAGCAGGAGCAATCCCGGGCGGGAGATAGCCGGGAGTATGAAGACAGGCAGGATGATGACCAGATGGAACTGGAATACCAGTTCCTTGACAGCTTCGGGAGATTTAAAGAAGGATTATCCCAGTATGATATATCCCTTAAAAATTTCCTGCCGAAGCTTGAAAGTATACCTTTCGGCACTATAATCAGTTCTTTTGTAGGCAGTCTTTTCAGTTTTCTGGCTTTCCTCCTGATGACCTTTCTCTTTGCAGGGTATCTGGTTTTTTCGGATGTTAAATTTGAGGGAATAATGCTTGAGATGGACAATTCCATCACAAAATATATTACCACAAAGTTTATAATAAGCTTTTTCACCGGATTCTGTTTCTATACCATAGGCATTCTTTTTAACCTGGATTTTGCTTTTTTGTGGGGTTTCCTTGCATTTCTCCTAAATTTTATACCCTCCATTGGCTCTGTAATCTCCACCATCCCGCCGATCCTGATATCCCTGGTAACTTTTCCTCCAGGCAAAGCATTTCTTATGGCTCTCATACTAATTATTGTCCAGAATATCATGGGCAATATCATTGAGCCCATGTTCATGGGAAAAACCCTGAGGCTGAACCCCGTTGCAGTCCTGGCAGGACTTGTATTCTGGGGAGTATTATGGGGTATACCCGGAATGCTTATGTCAGCCCCGCTTATGGCTCTTATTAAACTTGTGGCTGAAAACTACAGTTTCAGCAAGAATTATGCAAGGTATCTTTGATCTAATAAATAATGAAACTCATCCCGGGGGAAATATTTCACAAACAATATAATGCCCGGTTACGAATAATTAAAATGATTATTGTATAACTTGTTAGGGCAGATGTATTGCTTAAAAAAAACTGAAAGGGGTGCAGGATATGAAATATGACAATATAGGAAAAATAATAGAATTCGCTGTTGAGAGGGAAAAGGAAGCCGCGGAATTTTACAGGAACCTTCAATCGGATGCCCATTTTGAAAGCAAGAGAAAACTCCTGAAAAGCCTTG
>CAYSKJ010000098.1:0-11610 GCA_964431655.1 uncultured bacterium
GGTTTATCGCACATTTTGCAGGAGATGCTTTTATGGCAGTATTTCCAGAAGATGCCATTGAAACCTGCAGAGCAGGAATAAACATTAGAAATGAAGTTGCTTTACGGCAGGTTAAAGCAACAAAATTCGGGGATTTCAATATATCTGTTAAAATAGGCATATCCTATGGATTAGTAGAATGGGGCATAACGGGGCTGAGGGAGAAAAAAACCTATTATTTCAAGGGTGAGGCGGTTAACAGCTGTTCAGAAGCTGAAAAAAATTGCAGTCCCATGGATATTGTAATAGATGAAGCAGCCTTTGAACAAATAGAAAAAATATCAAGAACCTCAAAAATAGCATCGGGATTCCGAATCCTGTCAGATATTTCTTCCGGAGATATAAACCATGATAAAATTAATAAAAGTGAGAAGTGCCATAAGAGCATCAGATCATTTATTCCTCAGATAATTCTTGATAGTAAGCCCGTTGATGAACTCAGGGATGCTGTCAGCATCTTTATATGCATAAAAGAAAAAGAATGGAAATATGATAATCTGAACCGATTTTCTGCCGATATGCTTGAGCTGGCACAAAAATGGGGGGGCTATTTCAGCAGGATCAGCTTTGGAGACAAAGGATGCAGTGCCCTTATAAATTTCGGTATTCCTGTAATGCATGAAAATAATATGGAGAGAGCACTGGAGTTTATTCTGGAAGTCAGTACAATCTACGGGAATGATATAAAAGCAGGTATAACCTTCGGAAGGCTTTTTGCGGGGTATATCGGAAGCGGTCAGAGGTCTGCCTATGATGTCCTGGGGGATTCAGTCAATCTGTCCGCGAGAATTGCCGTGGAGTCCGATTGGGGCGATCTGAGGATGCCCAGGGATACAGCTGAATTGTCAAGAGGCAGTTTTAATGTTAGATATGTCGGGCAATTTAAATTCAAAGGCAAGAAAAGAAAAATATATGTCTATAAGCTTGAAGGTAAGAGGGCATTGCAGGAGTTAAGCTTCAAAGGCCCCTTTTTTGGAAGGGACAGGGAAATTAAAACTTTGAACAGGTATATAAGACCGGTTTTCAATAATAGATTTGGAGGAATTGTATATATTTACGGTGAACCGGGTATGGGAAAATCCAGGCTGGTTTATGAAAGCATGCTTTCAGTCAGTCATAGCAAGGAAAACTGCATTTTGCAATGCGACTGTATTCTTAGAAAACCCTGGAGCCCCTTTAAGTATTTTTTTTATTATTATTTCCGTCAGGAACACAATAATTCAGAAAAAGATAACAAGGCAGAATTTAAGAGACGTTTCGTGATGCTGTCAGGTTCCCTGGACAAAACAGGAAATGACAGGGCAAAAGAGATAAAAGCTGAACTAAGCAAAAGAGAATCAGCCCTCATGGCTCTGCTTTCCCTTGATACGCAGGATACTTTTTATGCACGGCTGGATGCTGAACAGCAGCATAATAATACTGTTTATGCTATAAAAGATTTTTTTAAGGCTTTAAGCCTTATTAAACCTTTGATTATACAGGTTGAGGACATACATTGCATAGACCATGACTCTGCTGAAACCCTCAGGCATCTCACAATAAATATGGAATCATATCCACTGGTTATTGTCTGCTCAGGCAGATATAATGATGACGGATCCAGACCTGAGATCGTCTGCGAAAAAAATACCCGCACAAATATAATTGATCTGTGTGGTCTCGATAATGAGGCCTCCGTAAAGATGGCGGAGAAAATACTCGGTAATCCTCCCGGAAAGACCCTCACTGATATTATACTGGAGAGGGCCGGGAATAATCCTTTCTACCTGGAGCAGTTATGTCTTTTCATGAGGGAGAATAATTATATAGAACTGAAAGAAGGATTATACAGACTGTCCAGGGAAACCGATGATGTTCCATCGGGTATCAGTGAAATACTGATAACCAGGATAGACAGACTGTCACAGGAGCTGAGAGAGCTTACCAAGATTGCATCGGTATTTGGCCAGGAGTTTGAACATAAACTGCTGTTCAAAACTATAGGCATATTAAGCGATATGATAAAATTATATGAACGCGTTGAGCAGAAGGGGTTTGATTGTGAAGCAATATATAAGATAATGGGGCTGGACAAGAGAAAACTTCTTAAAGAAGGGGAAAATAAGAGTCTGTGGGATGATATTGACGAGGTAAAATACCTCTTCAGGCATTCTCTGCTATGTGAAAGCGCATATTCAATGCAGCTGGAATACAGACTCAGGATACTGCACCGTACCGTTGCTGAGGCTATAGAGCATATATACAAAGCCAGGGAGGATTATTTTATTGATTTAGCCCATCATTATGAGAGAGCAGGCATCAGGGACAAAGCCAGAGATTATCTTCAAAAGGCCGGGAATTATCTGCAAAAAACTTATAAGAATCATGATGCAATAATAATCTATAAGAGGCTCCTTGAATACCTGGAAGATCCTGCAGAAATCATAGATGTTAAAATTAAAATTGGAACTATAATGGAACTTACGGGCAGGTGGACGGAATCTGAAATGATTTTCAAGGAGTGCATAATAGAATCAGAGACTATAAATAACGGCCCCCTTTTACTGGAATCATATAAATCTATGAGCGATCTTTTAAGAAATATGTATAGATTAGAGGAAGCCAAAAAATATATAAAATCCTTTTATGATATTGCCCAAAAGTCAAATAATCTGGAGGAAACTGGCACAGCTTACGGATATTGGGCAACAGTTTACGGTATGTCCGGTGAGTTTAAGAAATCATTAAGCTATTTAAAGAAATACCGGCAGATTGCAGAAGAGACAGGCGACAAACGGGGAGTTGCCACAGCTACAGGCAATATGGGGATTGTCTATATGAATACTGCTCAATATGAGAAGGCTCTGGACTGCCACAAAGTTAACAGGAAAATCAAGGAGAATCTTGGAGACATGCGAGGTGTAGCAATATCCCTCGGCAATATGGGAAATACTTATTATTATAAGGGTGATTTTAATAAAGCACTTGAACACTATGAACAGAACAGGCAGATTTTGGAAAAAATCGGCGATAAGAGAGGGATGGGCAAGGCATCTGGTAATATGGCTTTTGCTTATCTTCAACAGGGGAAGTATAAAGAGGCATTAAAACATATTCGAAAAGACAAAGCTATTTCAGAAGAATTGGGTGACAGATACGGGATTGCCCATGCTATGGGCCTTATCGGTGATATTTTCAGAAAAACGGGTGATAATAAAAAAGCATTGTCCAGTTATGAAGATGCAATAAAGATATTTTATGAAATAAGGGTAAAAAAGTCATATTTTCTTAAATGCCTTTCAGCCAAGGTGGATATACTTTTAGAAAAGGGTGATTTTGCCGGTGCGGGGCTGACTAACAATGAACTTTACAGGACTGCGAAGGATGGCGGCTATGCTGAGTATATATTATATTCCCGGCTGAATAGATGCAAAATAAACGGTATGAAAAACATGGAAAAAACTGCCAGATGCATCAGAAGGCTGATTACAGACGAAATTCCCGAGGATGTTAAAGCCATGCTGTTCTATGAGCTTTATGCTTTGGAAAAAAGCAGGGAAAGCAAAATAGCATGCCTCAAATACTACAGGAATTTGTATAGAATTTTCCCAAAGCATGAATATCTTCAACGGATTAAAGAACTTGAGGGTAAATGAGAATCTTTTTGCTATGCTTTATTGACCAGATGGAATAAAATATTATAGGTTATTAATCTGAATATACTGCAATTAAAGGAGGATTTTATGAAAAAGTCTGCAGTTTTTCTGACTGTCCTGATATTTTTGACTCTGACGTTTTCCCTGACATCACAGGATGTATTGACAGTGGAGAATATGCCGCCGGTGGTGGTTAAGACTGTGCCCGAGGCTGGAGATACAGGGGTTGACCCTGGCCTGCAGGAGATAAGTGTTACCTTCAGCAAGGATATGATGACACAGGACATGTGGTCCTGGGTGATGATATCCCGTGATTCATTTCCTGAAATAACCGGTGATATCAAATTCCTTGAGGATAAAAGGACCTGTACTGCCAGGGTGAGGCTTGAGCCGGGAAAGACCTATGCCATATGGTTCAACAGTGAAAAAATGGAAGGATTCAGGGATACATCCAGTTTGCCTGCCATACCCTATCTCCTTGTATTCCAGACAAAATCAGTTAATTAGTTATTAATCTGACTTATTGTTTACCAGGTGGTATATCCTGTTACAGCCTCCATTGCCCGGAAAGGTATAAATCCTATTATCCATGATTTCAAAGTTTTGTAAAAGCAGTTTTTCAAGATCCCTGTCGTTAAGATTATAGAGAAAAATGCCTTCTTTTTCCCGGTAAAAATCCTTTGAAATCTCCTCCATCTGCCACATTTTTATGAGGTTTTTATCCCCGATATACATATTGAACTTAGCAAAAATTCTACCCCGGGGTCTTACTATCCTGCTGATTTCCTTCAATGCGGCAGAAGAATCATCAGGGGCGATATTATCCAGTATGTTTGATGCTATGGCAGAATCAAAGCTGTTTTCCTTCAGTGTTTTCAAGGTTTCAGCACCGCCTGCGGAAAAATGTACCCGGTGCTCAAGCTTATTTTTTACAGCAAATTCAATGGCAATCTCTATTGCTTTTTCTGAGATGTCAATCCCCCGGGCTTTTTTTATGCCGTGGTATATTGCCCTGAATATGTACCTGCCTGCCCCGCAGCCAAAATCAATGAGGCTCTCGGCCCCCTGCACAGACCACTGTATACCTTCATCAAGCGTGGGGGGCAGGGGTGTTTGTGAATCCGGCAGTTCATATCTGCTGAATCTGCGGTTCCAGAATTCTTTTGTTTCCAGGTATATATCGTTACTGTTCATGGTGTTTACCTTTGATTTCCGTCCCCTTTCTGGTAAATGTAATGCTTGTTTAATATTAATCAATACAAAATAATTCCGCAATATAAAAGGGCTATAAAGCATGATGAAGGCAGGCCCGCCTGGCAGGGATGCCCTTTGATCAAAAAGGTACAGCTTTTATCCCTTTGAGACCGGGCTTGATATATGCAGAAGAATTCAGGGTTCGGTTATGGAAAATAAGACGTGAAGCAAAAAGAACCGTCCCTTTTGCTTCGAAGAAAATGCGATTAAATTCGGGCTATGCCGGCTGTGAAGCAAAAAGAACCGTCCCTTTTGCTTCGCTTTTGCTTCGCGCTGGATTCAGAAATTTTCTATATCGCCTGCGATTACATTTCCCAGGATGCCGAAGGTCGCTGTCTTGTCTTTTCTCTTCAGGGTGGAGCAGACAATATAATTATTGTAGGTTAACCCGGAGAGATCAACCATTACATCTGTAATTCCAATCTTTGCGTTTATGGTGCCTGCAATGCCTTTATCCTCCATCTGGCCTCTTATGGACTGCTTCAGGTACGCAACATGCTTTTCCCGGGACGGGTTTGTAAGGGCAAGCACCGCAAGGATGATGAAAATAACCAGTGCAAGTCCTAATCTATTTGTTTTTTTGCTCATAATCTTTCCTTTTTTTATTAATTATATTATAATGTAAGGAATAATAAATAATTATTTTCGGAGCTGTCTATGGATATTCAGAGATTTAAAAAGCAGATCCAATTCATTGTAGAGATAGACAGGGTCAAGCATATACTGCGTCAGACCAGGCTTTTTGACTCTTCAAGGCATGAGAATGATGCCGAGCATGCCTGGCATCTGGGGCTCATGGCCATGGTGCTGGCTGAATACTCCAGTGCGCCGGTTGACCTGTGCAGGGTCATCAGGATGGTCCTGATCCATGACATTGTTGAGATAGATGCGGGGGATACATTCCTTTATTCAGAGGACAGGGAGAGTGCCTCAGAAAGGGAGGAGAAGGCTGCTCAGAGGATATTCGGCCTTCTGCCGCCGGACCAGGCGGATGAATTCTATCAGCTCTGGAGGGAATTTGAAGAAAGGCAGACTGCAGATGCTAAATTTGCAGGGGCACTGGACCGCCTTGAGCCCGTAATGCAGAATTACCATAATCAGGGCTATGCCTGGAACAGGCATAAGGTCAAAAGCAGTCAGGTCATTGCAAAGAACGGGTATATAAGGGAAGGCTCCGAAGATCTGTGGGATTATGCTTACAGACTTATCAGAGAGTGTGTTGAAAAGGGCTGGATTGACAGGTATGAATAGGATAACCCTAAGCGAATATTCTCCCGAATGGCCGAAGTTCTTTGAAGAACTGAGGGAGGTTTATACCGAGTGCCTGGAGGGGGTTCTCTTTGATGTTCTGCATGTGGGCAGTACATCGGTAAGAGGCCTTGCCGCAAAGCCCATCATAGATATAGACCTGGTGATTGAAAGCCGGGACAGGCTTGATGAGGCAAAAAAGATCCTTGGCAGGCTGGGATATGAATACCGGGGAGATCTGGGCATAAAAGACCGGGAAGCCTTCAAGCAGACAGGCGAGGATGTTCCAAGGACAAAAGCAGGCCGGAAGTGGCCCAGGCACAACCTCTATGTATGCATCAAGGGCGCACTGTGCATAAGGAATCACCTGGCCTTCAGGGATTTCTTAAGGAATAATCCCCAAAAGGCAAAAGAATACGCTGACCTGAAAAAGAGGCTTGCATCTGAAGATCCCTTCGGAATTGATACCTACTGTATGAAAAAAACACCCTTTATACTGGAGGTTTTAAGGAATACAGGGTTTTTGGAAAAGGACCTCGAGGATATAATGCTCCAGAACAGGATTATGAAGCGTTTATGATCAGAACTCCGATATCCTGAGCCTGTATTCATATTTGGGAACATTGCTGTAGAGCTCTTTGTAGAGGTTGAAGCTCTCCTGCCTGTAGCTGTCTTTTACTGATATCTTCCAGAGCTGGTAGTATATCTCTGCTTTCAGCTCATCATCCCTGCACTCATGAAGAAGGGATTCCAGGCCTTTCTCAGCAGAAACCGGGTCATTCCGAGAAAGCAGTTTGTTCTTTTCAATTTCGGCCTTTATAAATTCTTCGGATGTCTCCAGTCTGCTGGCTATTTTTATAGCCATAGCATTTATTTCTCCGGCCAGTTCGGTATTGCCAAGCCTTAAAAGAATATTGGTTTTAAGATTTATATATCTGCACAGGCTGTCGTCCAGCTTTAAGTCTGTAAATGTCTGTACCGCCTGGTTTATGAATTCAAGAGCTCTATCGTATTCCTTCTGTATATAAAATACGCTCCCCATATTACCCTGGGATATTCCAAGAGCCCTGGTATCCCCTATCTCCCTGGCTAAGTTCCGGTGTATCTCGAAGCATTCCAGGGCCTTCTGGAACTTTCCCTGGTCATAATAGACATAACCCATGCTGGTAAGAGAAAATCCGAATCTCATCCGGTCGTTTATCTCCTGGTACAGGTTTACAGATTCCTCGAAGTTTTCAAGGGCTTTTTCAAAATTTCCCTGGCTATGGCAGATGGAGCCTATGCTGGCTATAGCAAAGGCATAACCGGTCTTATAACCTGTCTGTTCTGAAAGGTCCCTAAGCTTCTCATAGTATTCCAGAGCCTTCTGATAGTTATTCCGGTAAGAATAGATATTGCCGAGGTTGCCCAGGGCATTGGCGCATCCCCTCTTATCCCCTATCTCCCGCGAGATGTCATAGGATACAGTGTAATGATGCAGTGCTTCATCCAGTTTTCCCAGGACATAAAAAACATTGCCCAAATTGCCCATAGCTATTTTATATTCCCTTCTGTCTCCAATGTCCAGGGCCAGTTTTCCGTACTGCCTGTAGTATTTCAGAGCCTTTTCGTAATCTCCCCTTATATAATGGATATTGCCTATGTTTCCCAGAGCTATGCTGTGATTACGAACAGCACCGGTTTTACTGCTTATCTCCCGATAGGATTCAAAATATTCAAGGGCTTTGTCATAATCAGACATAAGATAATAAACATTTCCAATGTCATTAAGGGATTCGCAGTAGCCGTTCCTGTCGTTAAGCTTTATGCACAGCTCCCTGTAAAGCTCATAATAGTCAATGGCTTCCGAAAGATGGGACTGGTCAGAAAAATACATGCCGAGATTATACAGAGTCCGGGCATAATCACTGCTTATTTCATGCCCAGAAAAGATATCCAGGGCCGAATCAAATAATTCCCTCGCCCTTTTATAATCTCCCTGCCTGAGGCTCATCCTTCCATGCACATTACATGCCCTTCCCAGAATAGTTTTCCAGCCGTTTTTTTTAGCTGTTTCACGGATATGCCCCAGGATATCCTCTGCGCTGTCCCACATGCCCAAGGCTTCCAGGGAGATGCATTTCTCAAGGAGAATATCCATTCTTGCCTGCTTGTCATCGCCGGGGACTAAATCCAGGGAAGTATCATACAGCCTTAGGGCCCTTTCATGAAAATAGCTTTCCCGGCTTGTTACGGCGCATTTAAGATAATATTTGAGGGCTTTGGCTGCATCTCCTGCCTGCCTGAAATGATAGGCTGTTTCTTCAAGGTAATAATCACGGTATTTGTCCTGCATGGTCTCCATGTACTCCCCGATAAGCCTGTTCATGCCTTTCTTGTCATCAATGGCTTTTTCCACAGCTGTTTTTATGAGCGAATTGCTGAAACCGCAGTAAACCGTATTCTGTTTTAAACGGCAGACAAGAATTTCAAACGTTTCCAGTTCAGTTATTATCTCAGAGGGATTTATGCCATACAGCCTTTCTGTGAGTTTTATTATCAATTCAAAGGGCAGTTCTACCCTCAAAAGGGACAAGGTCTTTAAAACGCAGGCTTTATCCTTATCTGCAAGGATTTTTTCCATTCTCTTTTCCATTATCCCGGAAAGATTAGAAGGAATAAAAGCCTCATTGACCGGGGTTTTTAATATCCAGACCCCCTTTTCCCTGATTATATATTCTTTATCAAGGAGTGCCCTGATAAATTCTAACAGGAAAATCGGACTGCCTCCCGTCATCTCCCTGATCTGAAAAGCATACTCCCTTAAGGAACTGCCTATGTAAAGCCGGCCGAATACGCGGTCCAGAAATTCGCCGATGCCATCATCATCAAAGGGCTCCAGGGTATGCCTCTGAGGCCTGTTTTTCAAAAGGATTTCTGCCGGAGCGCCAATATGCTGTCCCTGCTCCTCAAGGAGGCCTGCAAGGATTAGAGGGTTATTTTCCTGTTCGGTCCGGGATTCAATCCTGTTTAAAAGGCTGTTCAGGATACGGGCTGAGCCTTCATCTATCCACTGTATATTTATTATGCATAAAACTGGTTTAAACGGCATGGATCTTGAGAAATCAAGAATAAAACCTGGCACTGAGTCCAGTATAATCTCTCTCAAGACCTTCGGGTCATCCAGCCCAAGGGGGTGGTAATCTGTCAATACCGGGTGATCCGGAATTATGTGCCTTAAAAGGGGTGCATATTTTTTCAGAAGGCTCCTGCCTGCATCTGAGATCATCTGAGCCAGTATCTCACCGATGCAGAAGTATTCCTGCAGATTGCCCGAATAGGCCAGCGCTTCGTAAAAACCCATATTATTAAGCCTGCAGTGCTTTTTGAATTCACCGAATAATCTGGATTTCCCAATACCTGAAGGCCCGGAGCATATGAAAAGACAGGGCCCGGTATCTGGTGAAAGCTTTGATTTAAGCAGGGCCAGGTCTTTATCCCTGTCTGCAAAAGCGCATGCCAGGGTATAGCTTTGCCTGGTCTGAAAGGTTTCTTTATCAAAGGATGTATTAAATTCCTGGTTTATATCCTGAATCAGTTCATTACCGCTGGCGTACCTTTCCTTTTCTGAAAAGCACAGCATCTTTCTGACCAGCCTGGCAGTGGGCTGATCATCAACCAGAGAAAGGGATTTGTCAAGGTGCAGGTTAAAATTATCCCGGCTTTTCATTACACCGGTAATAAATGAGGAATCAGCAGAATCACCGCTTAAATAAAACTGCCTCCTGCAGATCATCTCATAAAAGACAAGGCCCAGGGAAAAGAAATCCGAGCTGAAATCAGCCTTCCCCTTAAGGGCTTCAGGCGCAAGGTAAAGAATCCTGTCCTGGCTTTTTCCTGTCAGACCGGATAACCAGAAATCGCAAAGCACGGCTTTACTGTTTGATATTATAATATCTGCAGGTTTCAGGTCCCTGTATATTATATTACGGCTGTGAAGGAAATCCAGTACTCGTGCAATCTGTACGATTATACTGAGCTTTTCTACAAGATGCGGGTTGTCCCGGCTGTATATCAGGTCTTTCAGAAGCATGCCCTGCAGATAATCCATAACTATATAGTATTTGTCTTCGTGAATTCCAAGATCATATACCTGTACAAGGTTTGGATGCTTCAGTCCCGTCATTAATTCAAAGTTATCCCTTATGGCCTGGAAACTGATGCTTTCCGCATTGCCATGGGGATCTTTTATCAGGGTCTTTAATGCAAAAGCCGTATTGTCCCTGAACAGGTCTTCCACAAGATATACCATTCCCGTGCCTCCCCTGCCAAGGACAGATTTTACGCGGTACCTGCTATTAATGATGGTTTTATGCTCTTCCATGCTATGCCAGTTTTACTATTATAAATTATTACCATAAAAAATTAAAAAATCAACCATATATCAAATTTTATAAAGACAAAATGGCTGATATGACCAGTACATATATTTTTACAACTTTAATTTTCTGTATTATTATAACCTGGAGTTAATCTTATAAAAATAAGGAGGCAGGATAATGAAAAGCAATTGGAACCCTTTTCTGCTGATTGGCCTGATCGGCCTGATTACTGCAGGCTCGAGCCTTTTTGTAAGTATGTACCGCGTATTTTGGGGACCTGATGATATATACTGGACACCCCGTAATATGATGCTGAGCCTTGAGGATACAAAAGGGGAATTCCAGCTGTTCATAGCAGGAAATCCTCTGAAAGATATAATTTCTGAAGGCAGGCTTATGGGGCTGGACAGTGAGGGAAGAAGCTTTAATGTGGTTGATAGGGATATTGGGGTCAGGCTTAACAACTGGGACAAAACCAGGGTTACCACACTGAAAATAAGCCTGCTTACCAGCTTTATGACAGGCCTGGCCATTGCATTTCTGATAGCAGGGATTGTTCAGTTTTATTCGCAGAAGAAACAGGCATGACCATTATATTGCAATAAACACAGGCATTCTAAATGGAGATATTTCCTGCCAAAAACAGGGAAACAGCATTAAATAATCAGGATTGCGATGCTTACAAGAATCATCCCGGTCACCGATGCAATCCCGGGGCTTTCCCCGGGCAGGATTATCCAGCTCAGGACTGCTCCGCTGACAGGTATTATAAATTTCCACATATTTATCTCCGAGACCTTGAGAGTGCCTTTTTTCAGTATGGTGAACCATATGGAAAAGGCAGAGGCAGAGAGAAGGGAAAGCCAGGCCAGGGTTCCGTAGAAGACAGGGGGCTGTCTGAAATCGGGAATGCCTTCTGCAAATATTGATACCAGGAAAAGCATGAGCCCTCCCAGGAATATCTGTGAGGATGCCAGCAGGACAGGGCTTATACTGGTTTTATTGCGTGCTACTATTACATTGCCGACTGCAGAGGAAATTGAACTCCCCAGAAGGGCCATTATGCCCAAAAG
>CAYSKJ010000099.1:0-11561 GCA_964431655.1 uncultured bacterium
CTATAAATCAGAAGATCTGGCGGCAGATATAATGAAAATGCCCCACCATTGCTCAAAAAAGGCTTTTTCAGAAGAGTTCGTCAGGGCTGTTGCGCCCCGGGCGGTTATAATCAGTACAGGACCTTCAGAGTATAATTATCCCGATGAAGACTGCATAAACAGCATTGGCAGTTCAGTCCCCGTGGTACTGAGAACGGACAAGGAAGGCAGTATCAGCCTTATCTGGTAGGGAAGCCACGTCCGATAATTAAAAACCTTTATTATTATTGACAATTTTATTCCATTAAATAAAATGTCATAGCTATGTTGGCTACTACAGCAGAAAAATACAGGAAATACATAATAATCAATTTACCAGGAGATAAATAAAATGCTAAAATCAATGAGATCAAACATAAAGAAACTGCACTGGGTACTGTGGATAATCATACTGAGCTTTGTTCTTTGGGGTGTAGGCGGTATAAGCCAGCTGGGCGGTATTCCCAATGATGTAATAAAATCGGTGGAAGGCATTAATGTCAGTTATGCAGATTTCGAATATTCCTACAGGAGAATGGTCTCTTTTTATGCCCAGATGTACGGAGACCAGTTTTCGCCTGAGATGGTCGAACAGCTTAACCTTAAACAGGCGGCTCTGAACAATGTTATTGAAGAAGCGGAGAAAGCAGCCCTTGCGAAAAGGGCCGGCTTCAGCGTCTCTGATGAAGAACTCAGCAGGGCAATTATGGATATCCCCGAACTCCAGGATGGAGAAGGAAATTTTCTGGGGCGGGATATATATCTCCAGGTGCTGAAGATGAACAACCTTACTGTTTCTGAATTTGAAAGCGGAATAAAGAGGAGCCTTTTAACCGAGAAGCTCAACAATTATTTTCAGCACACCATAATACCTTCCCATGCTGACAGCTACCAGAAATACATATTTGACAATACTACCAGGCAGTTTGCATATATTGATATAAACAGCAAGAATCTTGCAGAAAAGGTGGAATACACCGAAGAGGAGCTTCTGGAGTATTATGAAGCAAATAAGGCAAAATATGAACTGCAGGAGCAGAGGGTCATTGATTATATAGTCTTTGATCCAAAGACCTATGAGGCTGGCATAGTTAATGAAAAGGACCTGCTTAACGAGTACTACCTGAGCCACAAAGAGGAATTCAGGCAGGAGGACGAGGTTAAAGCCTCCCATATCCTGTTCAAGGTTGATCCTGAGGATCCTGAATCCCTGGCAGAGGCAAAGGACAAGGCTCTGATGATAAAAGACGAACTGGAAGGCGGAGCAGATTTCGGCCTGCTGGCAAGAATGTATTCCGATGATCCAGGGTCTAAAGAGAAATCCGGGGATCTTGGTTTTTTCGGAAGGGGTCAGATGGTAGGCCCATTTGAGGAAACAGCTTTTTCCATGGCTGTAGGGCAGATAAGTGAACCTGTTCAGACCCAGTTCGGCATTCATATCATCAAGGTAACGGACAGGAAGGAGGATAAAATATTATCCTTTGAAGAGGTAAAAGACAGGATAGATGCAAGGCTTAAGACTATCAAGGCTGACAGGCTGGCTCAGAAGGCAGCGGGGGATTTTATAAAGGACATCTATTCCAGGGAGGAATTGATAAAAAAAGCCGAGGAATCAGAGATAAGGCCGAAAACCACCAAACCCTTTTTCAACAGGCAGACCATACCTGACCTGGGATATGCCAAGGAGCTGGTGGAGAAGGCATTCCTGGCTTCTCTGGATATTGTATCGGAGCCCGTCAAGCTTAGGAATTCCTATTATGTATTTTCTGTAAAGGAGATTATCCAGCCTTATATACCGGGCCTTGATCACGAAGAAACCAATAAGAGGGTTATTGCCGACTACAGGAATGAAAAGGCCAAAGAGCTGGCCCTTGCAAGGGCGCAGGAGGTAAAAGAACTGCTGGAGCAGGATGTTCCCCTTGAGCAGGTTAAAAACCTGTTCTCCGAGCTTGCCCTCGAGCAGAAGGAGACCGGAAAGCTTACAGCGGGAGCAGGAGTGCCGGGACTGAACGACAGGGAAAAGATACTGGAGCTCTTCAGCATCCATGAGGGTGAGATATTCGGGCCTGTTCCCAGGGGTGATACCGGGCAGTATACCCTTTACTATCTCGTTGACAGCTCTTTGCCCCAAGAGGACGGCTTTGAGGAAAAAAGGGAAGAACTTGATGATGCTCTTACAAGCTCAAGGGGTTTTCAGGTCTACCGAGCTTGGTTTGATACAGCCAGGAAAACATTGAAGGTTAAGACTAATAATGAATTATTAAGATATTTAATGGAGGGTTGAGATGCATACTATTACCAATGCCTTTCTGGAAACCTGCGAGAAACGCGGGGACAAGTACGGACTGAGCTGGAAAGAGGATGGAAAGCCTTATCAGAGCATAACCTGGGGAAAAGTCTATGAAATGGTGACTGACTTTGTCAACGGTCTGAAAAAGCTGGGATTTGAAAAGGACTCCCGTATAGCCATACTGGAAAAAAACAGCCCCCAGTGGCTGATTACTGATGTGAGTTCACAGTTTCTTTCAGGCATCAATGTTCCCATTTATAATTCATCCACTCCCAAACAGATAGAATTCCTTCTGAACCACTCGGAATGTTCTTTCATTGTTATCGGAGAGAAGTTCCAGTATTCCAAACTAGAGGAGATACGCACATCTCTGAATAAAGAAATTACGGCGATTGTTGTTGACACCAGAGGGATGGAAGGAGGCGATTACCTGAGTTTTGAGGATGTCATGAAGCTTGGCAGGGAAAACCCCTCAGTCAGGCTGGAGGACCTGGACAAGAATGTTGGGGAAGATGATATAATCAGTTTCGTCTATACTTCAGGCACAACGGGAAACCAGAAAGGGGTAATGCTGAGTCACAAGAACTTCTTCTGCAATATCAACGGGCTTAAAGACCTTTATCCCATTACAAAAGACGATGTAATCCTGTCCTTTCTGCCTCTTTCCCATGTTCTTGAGAGGCTCGCATCCCATTTCCACGAGATATATCTGGGAAGCCATATAATGTATGCAGAATCCATAGAAAAGGTATCGGAGAATCTCCTGGAGGCGAAACCGACTATTATGATAAGTGTGCCCCGCCTTTACGAGCAGATTCTGAAAAAGATAAGAAATACAGTAAGAAAATCCCCTCCCCTGAAGCAGAAAATATTCCATATCACAACCAGGGCAGCCATAAAGAAGGTTTATTGCGATCTGGAAAATAAAAAGGTCCCGTTTATGACAGCCCAGCTGGCAAAACTGGCGGATAAGCTTGTATTCAAAGCCATAAGGGAAAAGGTCGGAGGAAGGCTGAAATTCTTTGTATCAGGCGGTGCCCCACTTTCTGTGGAGGCAATTGAGTTTTTCTTTGCTGCGGGCCTTATTATATACGAGGGATACGGACTTACTGAAACATCCCCCGTAATCTCATCAAACCGGCCGGGTCGTGTTAAGTTCGGCAGTGTAGGGCTTCCCATACCAAAAATTGAGGTCAAGATTGCTGATGATGGAGAGATACTTGTAAAGGGAGACCTGGTAATGAAGGGCTATTACAAGAATGAAGAAGAGACGAGGGAGGTCTTTGACGATGAAGGCTGGTTCAAAACCGGCGATATCGGCTTTATAGACCGAAATGGATTTATCACCATCACGGACAGGAAAAAGAACATAATAGTTATGTCCAACGGCAAGAATGTAGCGCCATCTCCTATAGAAAACCAGATCCTGAGTCTTTCGTACCTCTCCCAGGTTATAGTGCTGGGAGATAATGAAAAATTCCTGGCAGCCCTGATTGTTCCCGATAAGGATGCATTCAGTAATATTGTTTCAGAAAGGCTCGGCATAAGTCTTCCCTATGAAGAGATGCTAAAGAATGACAAAGTCATAAGGATGGTAAAGGAAGACATTGATGGACAGATGAAGGATTTTGCCTTCTTTGAAAGGATAAAGAAGATTTCTCTGCTTCCGAAGGAATGGACTGAGGAGTCCGGCGAACTGACTCCTACCAAAAAGGTAAAGCGAAGGATTATAGAAGCTAATAATAAAGCCCTTATTAAAAAGCTCTTCTCCTGATAATATGGATAAGACTCTTGCCATACTGCTACCTCTTAAAAAGGGGGTAGTGGGAGGTGCGGAGTTTTTTGCCGATGATTTGAAGGGTGAACTGGAAAAAAGAGGCATATATTCAGAGATCATTAATCTGCCCTTTCTTTCCGATACCAGGGAGAATCTTATAAAGAGCATCCTGTCGGCACAGGCCATAGACCTTTCCAAATATTACGGAATTGTCTGCACCAAGTTTCCGGGCTACCTTGCCGAACACCCCAATATTTACCTTTATCTCATCCATCAGCACAGAGAGCTTTATGAGTTTTTTGGTACCAGGTTCTCAATGTATTCTCACAATGCCAGGGATGATTCTTTGAGGGAAATAATCCATGGGATGGAGAAAAGAAGGCTTCTTGAGATAAATAGCAAAAAAACCATTTCAAAAACCGTATCTGCAAGGCTTGAAAGGTATTTTGGAATCAGTACCGGCCATATATATATACCCTCCCCACACCGCAATTCATACCGGGAGGGGAAATATGGGGATTATATTCTTTTTGTCGGCAGGCTTGAAGAGGACAAAAGACCCCATCTTTTTATTGAATGCCTTAAGCATCTGACTTCCTCCATAAAAGGAATCATGGTGGGAAAGGGAAGCCTTGAAAAAGCATTGCTCAGGATGGCAGAAGCCATGGGTATTAAAGACAGACTTACATTAATGAGCCGGATCAGCACAGATGAACTTGCAGGACTTTACAGCAACTGCCTTTGCGTTGTCTTCTGTCCTTTTGATGAGGACTACGGATTTGTCACCCATGAGGCATTTCTTTCCTGCAAGCCTGTCATTACCGTAAATGACAGCGGAGGGGTTCTCGAGTTTGTGGAAGACGGGGTTAACGGATTTGTATGTGATGAAGATCCAAAACAGATGGCCTGCATGATAGAAATCCTTAATCAGGATAAAGCAAAAGCCAGGGAGATGGGTATTGCAGGGAGAGATCGGGTAGGTTCTATCTCCTATGACGGACTTATTGATGATATCTGTTCTTCGCTGGGTCTTTAGGCTAAATAATCAGCCAAAATCTTCTTGAATATTTTTTTTTATCCTTTAGTTTATAATTATCAGCACTATATAAAATATTTTACCTGGAGAGACCCGGATGATACACAACTATAATTATGTAAGGATAAAACAGAAAATTCAGAGAACTGACGATGTAATATCCCTTATTCTCGAGAAACCCGATGATTTTTATTATCACCCCGGTCAGTTTATAATGCTCTGGGTCCCTGAAGTGAATGAAAAGCCCTTTGCAGTTTCAGATATTACTCAGGACAGTATTGAGATAACCATCAGGGCTATAGGGGAGTTCACGCTTAAGGTTTCAGAGCTCCGGGAGGGGGAAGGGGCAGGAATACGAGGGCCTTTCGGCAGGGGTTTTGAGCTTGTATCAAGGAATGACAGTGTAATTGTTGCTGGAGGGGTCGGCATAGCCTGCATGAGCCTTCTTGCTTTGAACAATCCCGCCATACCCCTTTTATACGGATCAAGGAGCAGAAGCGATATCATATTTCCCCGGAGGTTTCAGAACTGCATATATGCCACTGATGACGGTTCTTTGGGTGAAAAGGGTTTTATAACAGATATATTCAGGGAGTATGCAGGCAATAACAGATTGAAGTTTGTATATGCATGCGGTCCCGAAAAGATGCTGCTGGTATTGCTTGATATCTGCAGGAAGCTGGATATAAAGCTCTATGCCTCTTTGGAGAGATATATGAAATGCGGTGTGGGTATATGCGGGCAGTGTGCTATCGATGACAGGATAACCTGCATTGATGGTCCCGTCTTTGATGATATTTCACTGTCGAACCTCAGGGAGTTTGGAAAATACAAGTATAATAAGTCAGGGCAGAGAGAAGAGATATAGGTACCCTGTCCTGATAATTTTTAAAAAACCTTAAAAGGGGATGCAAAATGGATCTTTTTTACAGGATGAACAGAAGATCATTTATAAAATCTGCGGGAAAGGTAATAGGGGTTTCTCTTACTCTTCCAGCCATATCCGGGCTGGGCAGAGTTTTTGCTTTTGAGAACAGGGATAACCCCGAATATTATGATTTTGCCAGCGAGGCTATAAGGCAGGCTCTCGAAAAAGGAATGGACTATTGTGATTTCTTTTATGAGAATGTCGTTGACCGCAGTATTACCATGGAAAATGGCGTCGTGAGCGATATTGACTATGGAGCTGACTCAGGTATAGGAATCAGGACAAGAAAGAATGACTCCGTAGGTTATGCTTATTCTCAGTCGCTACGAAAGGATGATATCTTCAGCACGGTTAACAGGGCTTGCCAGATAGCGGAACTGAAGCCAAAAAAGAAAGAGCCCGTCGAACTTAAGGTCCTGCCCGACCGGGGGGTAATCCCTGTTAAAACAGACCTGGCCGACCTCGGGCTGGAGAAAAGGATAGAGCAGATGCAAAAAGCCCATGAAGAGGCAAAGAAGGTTTCAGACCTCATTCAATACATAAAAGTGGATTACATTGAATCCCTCAGGAGGATAATTGTTGCAAACTCCAATGGAGTAATAGCTTCCGATTACCAGCCCAGAGTATTTTTCATTGTTCATTGCCTGGGCATCAAGGAAGGCAAAAGGCATATGGGAAGGAAGAGGATAAGCTATACTTCAGGTTATGAAATGTTTGAGGACGGTTTTCCTGCAGAAGCAGGAAAAGCAGCTGCCATGGAAGTATTAAATATGATTGATGCGGTTGATGCCCCGGCCGGTGCCATACCTGTTGTTATTGCCAATGGCTGGGGAGGGGTTATTGTCCACGAGGCTGTTGGGCATGGTCTGGAAGGGGATGCAGTAGTGGGCGGATCTTCTTTCTACAAGGGTATGACAGGCAGACAGGTCGCCTCAGAGCATGTTTTCATGGCTGACAGCGGGAATATAAAGAGATTCAGGGGTTCCTACAATTATGATGATGAGGGCTCTCCCTCAAAAGAGAATATTCTTATAGCGGAGGGAAATCTAATAAGATATATAACGGACATTGATTCTTCCGCCAAGCTGAAAATGGAGAACTCCGGAAACGCGAGGAGGCAGTCCTTCAGGTTTCCGCCCATGGTCAGGATGAGCAATACCTTCCTTATGCCGGGAAAAACGCCGGCAAAGGATATAATAGAAGATACAAAATATGCCCTTTATGCTGTCGAATTTGGAGGCGGTTCTGTTGATATTGTAACAGGTAACTATACCTTCACCGTAAGGGAAGGATACCTTATTGAAGACGGCAGGATTACAAAGCCGGTGAAGGGAGCCACTTTAATCGGCAGGGGGCCTGACAGCCTGAAAAAGGTGGATGCCGTGGCTTCCGACCTGGATTTTGCTCCCGGCATTTGCGGTAAAGGAGGGCAGTGGGTTCCTGTCAATGTAGGACAGCCCACCATAAGGGTGTCAGAGATGACCGTAGGCGGCATCAGCTCATAAAGGAGAGGGAAAATGAACGCAAACATTACTGATCTTCACAGGAATCTGGGGAATCTTTTCAGCCATTCCTGCAGGAAATCCGAATTTGACGGCGGAGACCTCTTCATGACCCATTCCCGTCAGGTAAGCATAAATGTAAAAGACGGAAAACTCAGCAGTCTCAGGGATAATCTTGAGCAGGGCATGGGCATGAGAGTCTTTAAGGGCAGCAAGATGGTCTTTGCCATAAGCGCTGAGGTGAATAAATCTGGTCTTGATGACCTTTTTTCCAATGCCCTGGAGCTGATAAAATTTATCGGGGAGTCGGATTTTACAAAAAACTACAGGCTTGAAGAGATACAGGAAAACTATATAAAGAAGCTCGATATCTGGGATGGATATATAGAGGATTTTAAAGTTGAGCCTGAGATCAAATACCTCAAGGGCCTCGAAAGCGACTGCCTCAAGGCAAGAAGAGAGATAGAATCATCCCGGGGGGCATCCCTGAGCCTTTTCGGCGGCAGTTTCAGTTTCTGCACGGCAGGTGGTTTCTTCCAAAGCTTCGGGAAGAGCATATACAGCGTAAGCCTGGGTGTAATTGCAAAGAAAGGATCGGAGACAAAATCAAGCTTTGATCACTGGATATCCATCTACAGGAATGAGCTTCCCCGTTACAAGGCTTTTGCAAGATTCATTGCCAACAAGGCCGTCAGGCTGCTGGGGGGAGAACCCATAAATACAGGCAAGTATCCGGTGCTTTTTCATCCGGATGCCGGTATAGACCTCTTTTCCGGAATTATAGCAGCATTTAACGGAGACTCGGTCATTAAGGGATCATCCTGTTATGCCGACAGCCTTGGCAAAAAGATAGCAAATGAGAATATAAATCTTATCGATGATGCTGTGATGGTTAAGGGTGTATCTTCAATTCCCCTGGATGGTGAGGGTACCAGGGCAAAGAAAAAATATATTATAAGAAAGGGAGTGCTGGAAAACTTCCTGACTGATCTAAACAGCGCGGAGAAACTCAATCTTGAGCCCACAGGGAATGCCTACAGGGATTCCTACAGCTCCAGGCCTTATATAAGCTCAACAAACTGCTATCTGGAAGACAATAACAGCTATCCAATTCCTGAAATTATAAAGACGGTCGATTACGGTCTTTATGTATTCGAGATACTCGGCTTTGGAATCGACCCCGTATCAGGCAGTGTATCCATAGGAGTCAGCGGATTGCTTCTGGAGGATGGAAAAATGGGAAGGCCGGTCAGCAGGGTTACAATTGCTGATAGCTTTGAAAATATCCTGAACAATATTACCATGGTTGGGAACGACCTGGTGTTCAGGGGAAGTGTGTCGGTTCCCCATTTTCTGGTCAAGGATATTACAGTATCAGGTACCTGATCCAGCCGGGGGGATAGATGAAAATAATCAAGCCGGTATTCGGCGGTTACGGCCTTGGCTTTGAGAACAGCAGGACCCACTTTATCGAAAAGGCAGTACCCGGGGATGATGTAATACCTTTCATATACAAAAAGCGCAAAAAGGTCCTTTACGGCCGTATAGACAGGATGATTGAATCTTCCCACGCCAGGATAAATCCTGCATGTCCCTGTTTTGAACAATGTGCCGGCTGTTCATACCAGATGCTGTCCTATGAGGATGAACTGAAACTTAAAAGAACGGTTTTTGAAGAAACTGTCAGCAAGCTTTCGGGTATTCCCTGTTCTGTGAGTGATTTTATAAGATCAGAGACCCGATTTAATTACAGGAATAAGATCGAAACAAGTATTTTGACTGACAGGCGCGGGAACCTCAGTATCGGCTTTCACCGAAGGGATGACTGGAGAAGGGTGATTGATATTGAAAACTGCATGCTGGCAAATAATTCTCTCCAGGAATTCTACAGGTATATCAGGCAATTTTTCAAAGATAACAGGGAAATCATCCCTCAAGAATTTACCCACTTTACCATGAGATCAAACCGAAAGGGGGAAATACTGCTTGTCCTCTGGTTTGATAATTTGAAAACCCCATGCAGTTTCCTTGACAGCCTGAATGAAGTGCAGTATGAAAAGCTGAAGGGAATTAAGGCTTATAATATTGTAAGTAGCCATAAAAGGGATACATCCACAATCCAGATATATATGAGGGGGGATCTTATTATTGAGGATAAGTACCGCAATTATAGTTTTGCCATGTCACCTGAGTCTTTTTTCCAGGTCAATCCATATATTACCGACAGGATCACAGAAAAACTCCTGGCTGTTATAAGGAAAGAAGAACCCGGGGAAGTTTTTGACCTTTTCGCAGGCAATGGATTCTGGGGCATAATGGCCTCCGGCCATGTCAGGAATATTACCGGAGTGGAGATAAGCGAGCTTTCGGAAAAGGAATTTTATTACAACCAGAAAGCAAATAATATAAATAACTATACCTTCATAAAAACAGATGTAAGGCCTTTCCTGAAAGAAAGCGCTCTGATGCCGGATATGATTGTTCTTGATCCCCCCAGGGCAGGAATCTCTCCCAGGATAATCACCCGTATCCGTGACAGGGGAGCCTCTGTAATTGTGTATATATCCTGCAACCCGTCCACCCTTGCCAGGGATCTGTCGGAACTTTCAGGTGGATATTCTGTTAAAGATATTATGCTGTACGATATGTTCCCGAATACTTATCATGTTGAATGCGTGGTGGTTTTGAAAAAGAATACATAATATTTTAGAATAGGAGAAGAAAATGAAAAAACATCTTATTTCAGCGTTTACCTTTCTGCTTGCCGTTTCTTTGATTTATATTCCGCTCAGTGCCGGGGAGGCTGAAGAGGCAGAAATACAGGAAATATCAGAAAATGCCGGTATCCAGGAAAGCTATAACGGATCCACACCCCTGTTCTTTGCTGTAATGAGAAACAATGAGGAGATAGTCCAAATGCTGCTGGAGAACGGTGCTGATATTGATGCCCGGGATGCCAGCGGCAGAACTGCCCTTCATATTTCCTGCATGAATTCCGCTTATAATGTTTCAGGGCTTCTTATCCAGAAAAAAGCTGATGTAAATGCCCGGGATGCCAATGGCTATACACCGCTTTTATATGCAGTCCTGCGGAATAATGATAAAATAACTGACCTTCTTTTGAAAAACAGCGCTGATCCCAATATCAGGGCGGAAAACAGCCGTTCAGCCCTTCACATCGCATGTATCAACAAAAATACTGATATAGCAAGGATGCTTTTATACATGGGTGCCGAAGTCAATGCTGTCGAGGATGACGGTACCACTCCTTTGATGAATGCTGTACTCAGGAGCAGTGAAGAGCTTGTAGACACCCTTCTTGAAAAGGGGGCTGATGTAAATATGAAAACAAAAAGCAACAGGACTGCCCTTCACATTGCCTGCGCCAACTCAAGTGAAAGAATAGCAAAGAAACTGATAAAAAAGGGCGCTGATGTAAACGCAGTCGAGCATTAATCCCCCGCAAAAGTATTATTTACAGCAGGGTAATGCATTAAGCACTGATACCATTTCTTTAATCAGATATTCCTGTCTCCCCTTTTTGCCCTGGGTGAAGCAAAAAGAACCGTCCCTTTTGCTTCATTGATTTTTTAAATGTTTTGTGGTATACTATGTCCTGGTTATAAAAATAAAAGGAGTAAGAGATGATCAAAAAAAGCCTTTGTTTTCTGGTTCTACTGGTTTTTGTATCCACGCTGGCATCAGGTTTCTCAGAGGTTTTAACCTATCCCTGGGGGGATGAGTCGGGTAAAGTTTCCTACAGGCTTGATGCAAGCGGATGCTACGGCCCATCGGACTTTCTCTTTTATGACAGGACTTTCTACCTGCTTGACAGGGAGAACAGCGTTATTCTCGGCTACGATACGGATACGGACAAGGAATTCATTTTCTGCCGTGTAGATCCTTTGACTGAGGTATTTACTGTAAAGGATGGAATGTATGCCTTTTTTAACGGCAGTGATATCAAAATCTTTGACCAGGGCCAAAAAGCCCCCCTGGCTGTTCTGCCG
>CAYSKJ010000100.1:0-11496 GCA_964431655.1 uncultured bacterium
AAAATAAAACCAAAACAGGAGGTACATTTCTTGAAGAAATTGTTTTCTTTTCTTACAGTGCTGTTTCTGGCCGGTGTTTTTACCCTGTCAGCACAGCAGGCACTGCCCTTCAGCGAGAGCTTTGACGACACAGCCATGCCCACTGGCTGGACAGTGGATGAAGGGGCTACAATCTGGGAGATCGTGACAACCAATGCAGCCGGCGGTACAGCCAATGAACTGAGGGCAAGGTGGCAGAGCTATACCGGGACAACCCGTTGCTATACCCCTGCCCTGGATGTTGACGGTATCAGCAGCATAGCCTTAAGCTTCAAGTATTATTTCCAGGATTATGATGCAGGAGCGACCGTAAAGGTTCAGTACAGCGCTAATGGCCTGACATGGACTGATTCAGGCTGGGAGATTGTATCAGGAAACGGCAGTGCAGGCCCCGCCACTGCCAACATTCTTATTGACAACTCTGCAAAGGCTGCCAGCCTCATGATAGCGTTTGTTACCGACGGAGACCATTATCAGTTTGATTTCTGGTTTATTGACGATGTCCTTGTCGAGGAGGCTGCATCCTATGATGTTACAATCTCCAATATGACCGGTAACAGCATGGTACAGATCGGGGAATCCTTCTACTATCAGCTCAGGGTAAACAATGCCGGATCGACTGATGATGATTATACCTTCAGCGTATCCAAGGCATGGGCCGACGGTCTTTATGCCGATGCAAGCGAGACACCCCTGCCTGTGCCCCTTACAGTTACAGCCGGCAATTATGCCGATGTATACCTCAAGGTTACCGTACCCGGTGCTGCAGCTCCTCTTTCTACCTCGGATGAGATTGTCCAGGTCAGCGGTACGGGTGTTTCCGATTCCGTAACTGTTACCACCACAGCCATGAACTGGTGGCTGAATGAGGAATTCACCGACGGTTATGACGGCTGGAATATCTACCAGATGGGATATGCTACTGCTGTGAACTGGGACTGGAACACTAACGGATATATGGTCCACGGCTGGACAGCTGCAGGCGAGGCTGCTGACAACTGGCTGGTATCCCCCAAGATAACCATTGAGCCTGCCTCAAAAGAGGGAGCTGTGGTCCTTTACTTCTGGTATGCCTGGACTGAGCCCACATATTATGTCTACCACGGATTATGGGCATCAGTAGGGAGCGGAGATCCTGCCGACGGAGACTTCTTCGAGATAGTTGAACTGGCTCCTACCGAAGATGATCCGGGTTATTTCTATGCATATGCCTATGATTTTTCAGCCTTTGCAGGGTATGACCTTCACCTGGCCTTTGTTTACCAGGGAGAAGATGCAGACCTGATGGCAATAGACAATGTCATGGTATATGATGAAGGTTTTGAATGGCCGGCAGATTACCCTGTCACCCTTACATCCTTTCCAGAAGCCATAGGCGCAACCCTTACCGGCGCAGGCAACTATGCCCAGGGTGCAACAGTCAATATCTCTGCTGCTCCTGTAAAAGGCTATCATTTCCTTGAATGGGACGGCCTTTCCTGCGATGTTGCACTCCTTGACGACCCCTATTCACCCAATGCTTCCTTTACCATGCCTTACAGGGCTGTTGATTTAGTTGCAGTGTTCGAGGAGATACCGGAATATACCGTAACCCTTCTTGCCAATCCCTCCGACATAGGCGTTATTTTAAGTGGAGCAGGGGATTATGAAATAGGGTCGGCCGTTAATATTTCAGCCACCCTTCCCGAAAAGGGATATGTCTTTGTTGAATGGCAGGGCAGTGTGGACGATGTTGCTCTCCTTGCCGATCCTCTGTCTGCTTCAACCAGCTTTACCATGCCTGAAAGGGCAGTGGAGCTGACAGCCCATTTTGAGGAAGAATCAACCAACTACAGCCAGGCAGCCATTAGCCTTGAAAATGAGGGTCTTAAGGGAGTATGGCTCTGGTCGTATTCACCTACAAAATCACCCTACATTGAATCCAAGGGCTCTAGCTGGACAAAAATTCTGGCAAATATTACAGCTTCAAAGATCATGGCCGGCGATATCACCGGTGACAGCATTCTTGATGTTGTTGCACTGCTTGACGGCTACGGACTCTGGTATTATAATCTTGCTACCGCCAGCTGGTCACAGATATTAAATAATGCAGCCGGATGCAGTATATTCACCCTGGCAAAGACAACAGCCAGCGGACCGGTTGAGGTTGTAGCGACCATGGACGGTCTTGGCTTGCGCAAGTGGACCTTCGGAGGCTCCTGGACATCCCTGCATGCGTGGGATGCGGAAGTGCTTGCTGCAGGCGATTTAAACAGGGATGTGGATGCCATTGACGAACTGGTTGTGGTTTTTGAAGGATATCCGAGACTTTTTGTATATGACTTCGGCACAGCTGCTTTTACCATGGTAATTCAGCTCAACCCGTCCCAGGCGGAAATAGGCGATGTAACCGGCGACGGTTATAATGAGATTGCATGCGTATTTGACGGAGTTGGCACCTTCTTTATAAGGTATATTCCTGACAAGGGAATGGATATGAAGAAATCTGCCGAGATAAATCCCGAGTTTGACCTTATCAGAGATATCCCGAGGAACCATGAATGGGTTTCCAAGGATGGCGGTTCAAAGGGATGGCAGTTCAACAGGATTACCTACGGCTGTCCGGCAGCAGGCCACAGCATTGCCCTGGGTGATATTAACGGAACCAGCGGAATGGAAATTATATTCACCTATATCAACAGGACATATGCCTATTCCTATGATGCCAAAGCATGGTCATGTATAATCCTTGCACCCATGAAGAAACTTACAGCAGGCAAGTTCACCGGAGGAGCCAAGGATGATCTTATAGCCACTGAAACTTCATCAGGAAGCGTTTTCCTGAGGATTGCAGCTACCGGTACATGGGAAAGCATAGCAGCCTATGGTGATTCAAATGCAATGACAGCTATTGAATAAGCTGTATTAATACACAGAAAAAGGCAGTGTTACGGCACTGCCTTTTTTTTTCCAAATAAACTATTGACTTATGCAAATTCAGGTATACCATTAAAAGCAGACGAGTTGAATCAAAGCCACATTATGGATACCCATTTGCATGCTTTCTTCCAACTTAAAAAAGCCTTAAAAGGAGGTAAAGCATGAAAGTTCTTCTGGTATATCCGAAATTCCCGGATACATTCTGGAGCTTCAAGTATGCTTTGAAGTTTGTGTCAAAGAAAGCCACCCACCCTCCCCTGGGTCTGCTGACCGTTGCATCGATGATGCCGGCAGACTGGGATATCAAGCTGATTGATATGAATGTTCAAAAATTCAGCGAAAAAATGCTAAAAAAGGTTGATCTGGTATTTATAAGCGCCATGGCCATTCAGGGGGAATCTGCCAGGAGTATTGTTGAAATCTGTAAAAAGCACGGTGTGAAAACTGCTGCGGGGGGACCTTTGTTTACTTCAGACAGAGCAAGTTTTCAGGATATTGATTACCTGGTGCTTAATGAGGCAGAGATTACATTTCCAGGATTTTTAAGGGATCTTTCAAAGGGCAGTCCTGAGCATTTATATACCAGTCCTGATCACTGCGATATGACTCACACGCCCCCTCCCCGCTGGGATCTAATAAATATGAAAAAGTATAAGAGCATGAGCATACAGTATACAAGGGGATGCCCCTTTAACTGTGATTTCTGCAATGTAACATCCCTTTTCGGGCATAAGGTAAGGCATAAGTCAGCACCTCAGATAATTGCCGAGCTGGAAAGTCTATTTAAAAATAAATGGAGAAGCGGGGTTTTCTTTGTTGATGATAATTTTATCGGAAACAGGGCTGAATTAAAGAATGAACTCCTCCCGGAACTGATAAAATGGATGGAGGAAAAGAAATACCCCTTTACATTCAATACCCAGGCATCGGTAAACCTTGCAGATGATGATGAACTTATGGGTATGATGGTAAGGGCTGGATTCGACAGTGTTTTTGTAGGTATTGAAACGCCCAATGAAGAAAGCCTGGCTGAGTGCAAAAAATTCCAGAATAAGACACGAAACCTGGTATCATGCATTAAAAAAATGCAGAACAACGGTTTGCAGGTTATGGGAGGCTTTATCGTAGGATTTGACAGTGATCCGCCCTCAATATTCCAGAGGCAGATTGATTTCATCCAGAAAAGCGGTATTGTGACAGCTATGGTCGGATTGCTTAATGCGCCACAGGGAACGGCATTATACCGAAGGCTTGAGAAAGCCGGCAGGCTTGTCAGCAACTTTACAGGCGACAATACAAATTTCTCAATGAATTTTATCCCCAAAATTAATCATGATATTCTTATAGAAGGTTATAACTATATCTTAAAGAGGCTATACAGCCCCAGGGAATTCTATGAAAGGGTTAAAATATTCCTGAGGGAGTATGATCCCAAGATAAAAGTAAAATTCAGCATAAAACGGCTGCCTGGATATATTGCCTCTTTAAGGGCTTTACTAAGATCTGTCTGGTATCTCGGAATAATGGACAAAGCAAGGCTGTATTACTGGAAATTTTTGCTTTGGGCCCTGTTCAGAAAATCAAAACAATTCCCCCTGGCAATTACGTATACTATATACGGTTTTCACTTCAGGAAGGTATTTGACATCAGGAAATAAACCGCCAGGAGGTCATGATATGTCTATTACTGAAGAAATTGAAAAGCTTTATGCCATGAAAAAGGAAGGAGTCATCTCGGATGATGAGTATAAAGCAGCGAAAGTAAAGATAATAAGGGATTATGGTTCCCGGAGCCACTCAAAACAGGCGCTTTCTGTAAGGGATGAGAATATCTGGGCTATGCTCATCCATCTGTCCCAGTTTTTCAGCTACTTTATACCGCTGGGAGGAATAATAGCTCCGATACTTCTATGGCAGATCAAGAAAACTGAATCCCCTCATATAGACAGAAATGGCAGGATCGTTGCCAACTGGCTGTTTACCTATCTTATCCTTTTTGTCTGCTTTATTATTCTGTCTTTCCTTCTTGTTGGCATACCCCTTCTTATACTGCTTATAGTCCTGGGGATTGTCTTTCCGGTAATAGGCGCTATTAAGGCCAATGACGGGGACGCATGGGTTTATCCCTTTTCCATAAGGTTCTTTAGCCTGGATATATAGCCAGGCAGTAATCACTGCTGAAAATTATGGCGAGTTACCTGGAAAATAAAATCAAATTCAATAATCCTGATACTATATCAGCCTGTGATGAACTTCCCCTGTGGTCAGCTCCTTTCGGCCTTATGCTTCTGGAAACCCTGGAACTGAAAAGAGAAATTCAGGCTCTGGACATAGGATGCGGTACAGGTTTTCCAGTTCTGGAAATATGCCAAAGGCTGGGAGATTCCTCAGTTTTATACGGTATTGATTCCTGTCCTGAATCAATAAAAAGATGTGAATTTAAAATGCAGGCCATGGGAATAAAAAATGCAGTGCTTATAGCCGGGTCCTTTTTTAAGGCTTCCTTAAAGGAGAGATCGTTTGACCTTATAGTATCAAATAACGGCATAAACAATATGGATGATCAGGACCTTGCCTACCAGAGATGCTACGGTCTTATGAAAGATGGATCCCAGTTTGTGTTTACCTTCAATCTGCCTGATACCATGAAAGAGTTTTATGATATTTTTGCTGAGGTGCTTCAAAACCGCCGGAAAATCGGCCAACTGGAAAAGCTCCATAACCATATCCATGAAAAGAGGAAGAGCATTACAGAAACAAAAAACAGTGTAAAGAGTGCGGGTTTCAGCATAAATGAAATAAAAGAGGGTTTGTTTTATATTGATTACCTTGATGGAACGAGCATGCTGAACCATTTTTTCATAAAATATGCTTTCCTTGGTCCATGGCTGGATATTATTTCAGGCCTGGATGCGGAAGCCTGCTTTTATGAAATCAGAGCAGAGCTCGACCAAAAAGCCCGGGAGAAGGGCTTTTTAAGGCTCAGTATTCCCTATGCGTGTTTTGACTGCAGAAAATTATAATCATATAGATAAAAAAACGGAGGATAATATTTTGAAGAGATTGTTTTTCCTTACTGCTGTTTTATGTTTTTTTTCTCTGTTGTCTTACAGCGGTCTTGTACCTTATAATTACTATGATGATTTTCTCTATGCTTCACCGGGTACTTACCGCTACGGGCTGCTGGGCTATATAAACCCTGCAAACCTTGCTGTAGCAGAACAGCCTGAGCTCATGTTCTCCTGGGTGGAAGATGCTGATAAATACGGCCTCTTTACTGCACTCCCGAAAATCGGGTTCGGTGTAATCTATGACCGGGAGGATGGTTATTCCGTAAAAGACTTCAGGGTGTCCGCAGGCTTCGGAGACAGGAAGCTCAGCATAGGATTCGGTTATGGCTGGTCTTTGGGTGATACTGAATACTTTGCCAGGGACAGCGTATATACCCTTGGATTACTATTCAGGCCTGTATCCAGCCTTTCCCTGGGAATATCATCCTCCTTCACCGGCAGCGGTGACAGGGAGGCTGTTTTTGACATTGGACTGAGGCCATTTAATGATGAAAGGTTTACCCTTTTCGGTGATTTCATGGTTAACAGGATAGATGATATAAGTGATGACCGATGGAGTGCTGGAATTGCCTATGAACCTGTTAAAGGGATGAAAATTACAGGAAGGTATATGAGTGATGAGCAGTTTACCCTGGGGATGGTCTTAAGTTTCGGGAAAGCCGGTATTGGCGCTATTGGAAACTTTAATGAGGATTCTGACCATACCCATAATGCTTATTCCCTCAGGCTGGGAGGCAGGGATAAATGCCTGCTGGAGGGTGTGAAACATAGAGAGAGTTATCTCTCCATGGAACTATTAGGGGAAATCAGCTACAGGAAATTTGCAATCCTTGACGACAGAAGAACCCTGTGGGAAATACTCAGCACTCTGGAGAAGGCAAAACTGGATGATAATATCGCAGGTATTGCCATAAATATGTCCGGTATGTCAGCAAACAGTGAAATGATATGGGAAATAAGGTATAAGCTTGAGGAATTCAGAAATTCAGGTAAATATGTTGTAATATACATTGATAATGCGTCTATTTCAACCTATCACCTTGCCTCGGTCGCAGACAGGATAGTTATGGATCCCATGGGAAGGATAGTACTGGAAGGGTATTCTGCAGGCAGGACCTTTTACAGGGGTCTGCTGGAAAAGCTTGGCCTGGGTTTTGATGAATGGAGGTTTTTCAGCTATAAATCAGCTGCTGAAAGCTTTTCCCGCGATTCCATGTCTGAATGCGATAAAGAGCAGAGGCAGAGGATGATAGATCTATTCTATGAAACAGCCCGTGAAGATATTGCCAAAAGCAGAGGCATCAGCCAGCAGGATTTTGATAATATGGTAGACAATACAAGGATATTTGATTCCAAAAAGGCCATGGAATACGGTCTTGCAGATATTGTGGGAAGGTTTGACAGGATTAGGGACATTATAGGCAAAGAGTTTGGAAAAAAGCCTGCTCTGCTGGATGATAAATCCTACTATGATAGCCGTGAAATTGATCATGCCTGGGGGGAGAAGCCTGTTTTGGCGGTGGTATATGCCCTGGGCGGAACGGATATGGATTCCGGAATAAAGGCCAGAGAACTGCAGAAGACCATCAGAAAGCTCAAAGATGACTCAAGGGTCAAAGCCATAGTGATGAGGGTTGACAGCCCTGGGGGAGACGGGCTGGCTTCTGACCTGGTGGCTGAAGCCACAAAAGAATGCAAGGGGATAAAACCCTTTATCATAAGCCAGGGGCAGGTAGCAGCCTCGGGAGGATACTGGATATCCATGAACGGTGATGTTATAGTAACAGCACCCTTTACCATAACCGGTTCTATAGGGGTTATAGGCGGATGGCTCTATAATAAAGACTTCAAGGATAAAACCGGGTTTTCCTATGACATTGTCAAAAGGGGAAGTTCTTCCGACCTGGGGAAAGGAATAGTGATACCCCTCCTGGAGATTGAGATCCCCGACAGGAACCTTACCGAGGAAGAGTACAGGCTAATGGAGGAGAATATCCGGGCTTTTTATGACACCTTTGTCAGCCTTGTTTCAGAAGCACGCAAAAGGCCCTATGAAGAGATTGAAAAAATTGCCCAGGGAAGAATCTGGATAGGAGCTGATGCACTGGAAAAAGGCCTTGTTGATGAGATCGGCGGGCTGGAGAAGGCTATTGACATTGCCCTTGAGAAGGCAGACCTAACCCGGGAGGATGTAAGGATTGTCGAATATCCAAAAATGGGGCTGGTTAACCTGAGCGACCTGATTAAATTCAAACTGTTCGGGATTAAGCAAGATTTCAGGGGAAATCCCTTTCTTGAGGACATTCTTTTAAGAATAAAGTACAATGGCATGCCTCTGCCAATTCTTTCTGTTGATTATTATAATTTACAGATGTAAGAGGGGGCTGAATAACTTTTCTTTACATTATGGGGGTTTTGGTGTATAAGAATATGGATTTCTTCAAACAATATTGGTGATTATTATGAAAAAAATAAAGCAGCCCCGGTCAGACAGCAGTAAGATGTTATTTGAGCTGATCGGGGTTGTTTTATTTATCACAGGAACCTATCTGTTTCTATGCATAGCCTCTCATAATCCCAGGGATAATTCCTTCCTGCAGATTGATTCAGCCCGGGAAGTGACACGGAACATAGTAGGCTACTACGGCAACAGGATAAGCAGTCTTTTATTCGCCTTTCTGGGACTTGCATCCTACAGCATACCCCTGCTTATACTCTTTTTGAGCTACAGGCTCTTTTTTCTTAAAAAGATTGTCTTCTGGCTCCATAAGGCTGTCTGCAGTCTGCTGGTGATCCTGACCCTTTCCTCGCTGATACAGACATTAATCATCATTTTTGCCGACAAAGATGGGAAAATCCTTTTTGCTAATGAAGAAATAAAGGCCGGCGGTGTAATAGGGCAGCAGCTCTCTTCCTTTCTTATACGCTACCTGGGCCTGGCCGGTGCTATTTCCGCCATTGGAATAGTCCTTGCTGTTTCACTTTTTGTGGTGCTGGGCGGGTTTTCCTTTTCAGGGATTCTTGGTTCCTTTTATTCATTTTTTTCAGCAGTCTTTGCTTTTCTTGGCAGAGCATCGCTGTACTGCTGGAGGCTGATAAGCTATCCCTTTGCAGCAGCAGGTTCTCTTGCTGTTAAAATATACAGAAGAACTGCAGAAAAGTCAGGAAAAGATACAGCAGAGAATGAAAGCTTTATCAATGACGAAGACCTTGAAACCCAGGGTAATATCCATGATTTTTATGACCCTTTCCACCTCGAAAGAGACGGGGGATCCAGGAAAAATCAGCCTTTGGACCAGAAATCCCCCAGGTCGAAAAGAAAGAAAGAACTTGAAAAGGACCTGGAGAGCCTCAAGGTCCCTAAGCCCGATATAAATATAATCTTACCGGAAAGAAGAAGGAGTATGTCAGAAAGCAGTTACTCCGGTGATGGTAACTTCAACCTTCCTCCCCTCAGTATCCTTAAGGAATACCCTGTTATTGACAGGGAACAGAACCGTGATGTTTACCGCCGGCAGTCCCGGAACCTTGAGAACAAACTGCTGGAGCATAAAATTTCAGGCAATGTAATAGATGTGAAGCCTGGCCCTGTGGTCACCAGATATGATTTCAGGATAGCCCCCTCCATAAGAATAAAGTCCATAAAAAGCCTTGAAGAGGATATATCACTCGCCCTCGGAGTGAACAGCATAAGAATTATACCCGTTCCTGAAAACAGGTCTTTAGGCTTTGAGATACCCAATGACAGCGATCTCAGGGAGATAATAGGCCTGAAGGATATAATTAAATCCGAGGAATTTATAAGCAAATTCAGGATACCCTTTGCCCTGGGAAAGGATATTGCAGGGAATCCTGTGGTCACAGACCTGAGTCATATGCCGCACCTGCTGATAGGCGGTGCGACAGGCTCGGGCAAAAGCGTATGCCTTAACTCCCTGCTTGTTTCCCTCCTGTACCGGTTTACACCAGAAGAGCTCCAGCTAATCCTTATTGACCCCAAGCAGATTGAATTCGGACTCTATGAGGACCTTCCCCATCTGATAGCTCCCGTGATAACAGATCCCGACAAGGCGGTAAATGTGCTTAAATGGGGGGTAAATAAGATGGAGGAGTGCTATAAGGATTTAGCGGCCCAAAGGGTAAGGAATATCCAGGAATATAACTTTGAAATCAGGAATATGCAGAACCAGGGTATAGCCCCGGAAGAGATACCCCAGCTCATGCCCTACAGGATAATAATTATTGATGAGTTCGGTGACCTTATGATGACATCCAAGGGAAACGACCTGGATGAGTGTATACTGAGGCTTGCCCAGAAAGCCAGGGCAGTTGGGATTCACCTTATTATGGCTACCCAGAGGCCTTCCGTAGATGTAATTACCGGTCTTATCAAGGCAAATCTCAGAGCCCGTATTGCCTTCAGGGTAACCCAGGGAACGGATTCAAAGACCATTCTGGACAGGGTTGGAGCTGAAAGGCTTCTGGGTAAAGGGGATATGTTCTACAGGCCCCCGGATATTGATATCCTTAAGAGGGTGCATGGAGCTTATATTGCAACTGATGAGATCAAAAGGATAGTAGAATTCATTAAAAAGCAGAGAAAGCCTGATTATGACGAGGCAATTCTTTCCGGGGATGTGGAAGGTTCTGATATTGTTGATGAAATAATGTCTAAAGAGGAAGATCCCCTTTATCCCAGCGCTGTTGAACTGGTGGTGAGAAACAGCATGGCATCCGTATCCATGCTCCAGAGAAGGTTAAAAATCGGGCATGCAAGAGCCAGCAGGCTTATTGACATGATGGCATATGACAAGGTGGTCGGTCCCTTTGTCGGCAGTAAGATGAGAGATGTTTTTCTTGACGAGAATTCACTGAAGACCTGGCTTTCTTTCGGGCAGAGCAGGGAGAAACTCAGAGACATTGCATCAGGCCTGCAGAAATGAACATAACAGCAATATTACTGTAATATAAGTCAAAAGGCATATATGATATGGTGAGAAAAATCCTGTTATTTTTTTGGGTATGCATCTTTTGCATCCAGGTATATTCTGGGGAAAGCTTCAGGGTATTCCTTGAAGAACACAAGGGCATGGTAAAGTATATTGAATCCCTGCAGGCTGAGTTTATACAGACTGAGACATTGGGAGATGCCGGCATGCAGAGAGAAAAGAAGGGCAGGCTGTGGGCAAGGGCTGACGGCTGTTTCAGAGTGGAGTACAGCCTTCCGGAAAGCATACTCATGATATTTGACCTGAATTATTTTATCCAGCATTTTGTGGCGGATGATGACCTGCAGGTCATTTCCGCAGAAGAGATGGATAAAAAGACAAACCCCTTCTATCTATGGTTTAATATTGATACCCTGGAGGAGTACTATACCGTATCAGATGTTGCAGACAAGGACGGCTGTACCATTGTCAGCATAAGCGACAGCAGTAATAACAGCCTTATAAAGAGCATAGATCTT
>CAYSKJ010000101.1:0-11391 GCA_964431655.1 uncultured bacterium
GCAAAGGTTCTTAACAGGTTCCTGCTATCCTATATGCCCATTGCAAAAAAGAACATAGACATAAGCCTTTCATTTCCCCAGGAGCCACTGCAGATCAAGGAAACCCAGGGTTTTATAATGAATATGAGGACCTATGACCTGGAAATAGAAAAAAGCGGAGATATCAGTTCTTACAGCCTCCTTGACACCAACAGCGATTTTGACATGTGTATTCTGGAACTGAATCAGCTTTTCAAGGAGCTTATTCAGCTTACCCAGCTGGAAAAAAAGCTTGTTATGCTTTCCTATGAGATAGAAAAGACCAGGAGAAGGGTTAATGCGCTGGAGTATAAGATGATACCCAATATAGAAGATACCATCAGGATGATAAACTTCAAGCTGGATGAGAGGGAAAGGTCTAATCTCACAAGACTTCTGAAGATCAAGGATATGATGAAAAACAGGTCTGGTATCTGATTATTTTATTGACAAAAATTCAAATATTTATAAATATTCCTTAACTGCTTATAAGATGCCGAGGTAGCTCAGACGGTAGAGCAGGGGACTGAAAATCCCTGTGTCGGTGGTTCGATTCCGCTCCTCGGCACCTTTTTTTTCAGGCAAAAACCCATGCCTGAAGCACATTTATAGCATCTCCCGGCCGGAACCTGCAAAAGGTGCATTTTATTCTTTATTCCTGAATTATAAATCTATAATATGGAACTATTGATTTATTAATAATCATGTTTATAATACAGGGTATGTCTGTTTAATCTACCAGAAGGGCATTAATGAACGGAGTTTTTGAAAAGGGAACTATTATCAATAACCGGTATATTGTCAGAGCCCTTATCGGACAGGGGGGCATGGGTTATGTCTATCTGGTCAGGGATACCCTGAAAGCCGGCACAGAAATTGCCCTGAAAACTGTCAGAACCGCCAATAATGAAAGAAGCAGAGATAATAATGATTTATTAAACCCGTTCAAGCTCGAGTTTGAGATAATGACCCGTTTGAAGCACCCTAACCTGGTCAATGTCTATAATTTCGGCTTCGATGACCAGAAGGGGTGTTATTACATTACCATGGAATACCTGCGGGGCATTACGCTGAAGAAAATGCTGAGCGACATGCCTTATATCGATGAGCCGAAGGCAGTGGATATTATGGTAAAGCTTCTAAGAGGACTGGAATTCATTCACAGCAGGAATATCGTATCCAGGGATGTAAAACCGAGCAATATAATGTTAAGCGGGGAGAATGTCATACTGATGGATTTCGGTATATCCGATATGGGGCAGGTTGAGCAGAAGCGAATCAAGGGGTCCATCCTCTATATTGCCCCGGAAGTCCTTGTCGGAGAGGCTGATCACAGGATAGATATATATTCTGCCGGGATTGTATTTTTGCAGATGCTTACGGGTAAAATCCTGTATAAGGAAACCAAAGCCACTTCCATTATTGACATAATGAAGGATGAATATGTTTATCTCTATAACCAGTCAGTTGCCCTTGAGAAGCTCAAGGAAAGCAGAATAAAGGACATAATCAGCAGGATGATTGCTTATAACAAGGAAGACCGCTACAGATCATGCTCGGAGATCATTCATGATATTGGCAGTCATCTCGGTTACGACTATGATATTGAAACCCCTGAGACGAAGGATGCCTATGTGACCGGTGTTAATTTTACAGGCAGGGAAAAGGAATTTGGGTGGCTCAAGGAGAAAGTATTCTCTGTTTCTGACAGGTCCAGAATACTTATTCTTGAATCCAATACGGGCCTGGGCAAAACCAAGATATTCAATGAACTAAAGAAATTCTGCCAGCTTAATAATATTCTTTTCTGCGAGAGCGAGTGCCTTTATGATTCATCCAAACCCTACCATCCCCTGGCTCAGGCTATACTCCAGATAATGCTCTATGCCCCCAGGGAACTCAACATGAAATTCCACAAATACCTCAAAAAGATTGCCAGCCAAAAGATCTATGATGAGAACAGCGATATGACATCAAGCCTGAAGGAAGAACTGGCCATCATGCACCGGGCTCTGATAAACTACATGCTTGAATACGGCAACAGCTCAGGGTTTTTGTCGGTTATATACCTAAATAATATACAGTGGATAGACGAGGGGAGTTTTGAAATAATACATACACTGCTTAATGAGCTTTCGAAAAAGGAAAACAGTAATAACGGGATAAGGTTTTTCGCAAGTCTAAGATCAGAGGAATCCGCCGTTATATCGGATAAGCTCAGAAGATGTAAATCTGGAAAGAACCTGGATATCCGGGTCCTGAAGCCCTTTGGGATGAAGGATATAATGAAGTACTTCGAAAACATTTTCGGAAGCAGGAATCTTGACGGGTCATTAAGCAGTGCCATAGGCAGGATAAATGACAGGATAGGCGGTAACCCTTTCTTTCTGGGCGAGTTTGTCCGTTATTCTCTAAAAGAGGGTATTATCAACAAGCCTTTATCAAAATGGATACTGACAAGGCCTGTTGAAGAGATTAATGTGCCCTGCAATATCAGGGGGATTCTTGCCGGCAGGCTAAGGCCTTTCCTCAGGGACAGCTATCACTCAAGGTTTCTTAATGTCTTTTCACTTATAAGATTTCCCATGTCCTATAATAATATATGCAGTTTTTTCCAGTGCATTGACAGAGAAATTATCAGAACCAGCCTTCAGGAACTTGAGAACAATGAAATCCTCAAATCTGAAAAAGTCGGAAATAATATATTGTTCAAGATTTCCCACGGTCTTATCAGGGATATTGCAGGTGAGGAAATTCAGGATAAAGCAGGCATGCATGCTTTTATTGGAAGCCGTGTTGAGGATGTGTTCTCCCTGGAACTGGATAATTACGCCCATGAACTGGCCTATCATTTCCAGAATGCAGGAAACAAGGAAAAGGCAATACATTATCTAAGAAGAAGCGGAGCTATTCAGAGTACAAGGTATTTTAACATAAGCGATATCCTGAACCATTACCGTGAAGCCCTCAGGCTTTCCATGGAATTCTACGGCAGAAAAAGCAATGAGACGGCCATGGTATACAGTGATATAGGATATATGTATTATTTAGAGGGAGATTTTTCCTCAGCACTTAAAAATTCCAGGACTGCAGAGAAAATCATCAGGGATATTTCCGGACAGTCCTGCGATAATTATCCCCCTGTTCTGAACAGGCTGTGCCTTATTTACCTCAAAACCGGCAATTACAGCAAAGCCATGGAGCATGCCCGGACAGCCCTGCAGATAATGATTTCGCTTCATGGAAGCAGGAGTGTTCCTGTTGCAAGAATATACAACAGCATTGCACAGATAAACCTTAAGACCGGTGATACATCCCAGGCACTGGATTATGCTGAGAAATGCCATGAGATTTACCTTGAGATCTACGGGCCTGACAGCAAAGAAATGATAACTCCCACAAACCTTATGGGTATTGTTTATCTGGATATGGCTGAACTTGAAAAGGCCAGGGATAATTTCTTTAAGACCATGAAGCTTCAGACCATATTTTACGGAAAGGATTCAATAGAGATTACCACTTCTTACAATAACCTGGGGCTTGTCCTCCTTGAGCAGGCCTGTTACAAGGAAGCCCTGTATTATCTTAAAAAAACCCTGAAAATATTAAAAGCCTTCTATAAAGGTTCCCATGTGGATATTGCCAAGTGCTATAACAATATGGGCATAGTGTATCATGAGCTCATGGAGACCGATAAGGCTTTCCGGTACTATAACATGGCCTTGAGGATAAGAAGAAAATTCTACGGGGACAGGCATACGAGAACAGCCGGTTCTTATAATAATGTCGGCATCATCTATGCGGAAAAGGGTGAGTATAAAAAAGCGCTGAAATACTATATGAAATCCCTTGACATACAGAAGGCTATTTTCGGCAGGGACCATTCCAGTGTTGCCAAAGCCATGAACAATATAGGCCATCTCTATTACAAGATGAAGGATTATGAGCAGGCTTTAAAATACATCAACACTGCCCAGGAGATAAGGCAGAGGGTTTATGCCGGTTCCCATACCGATATGGCCAGCGGGTACCACGGCCTGGCCAGCCTCTATGAGGATCTGGGAGAGACGGATAAGGCTCTCGGGTATCTGGAAAAAGCCCTTGACATTTACCGGAGGTTTTATGGAGAAAGGCATTCGGATATTGCCCATTCCTACAGTGCAATTGGTGATATATACGAAACTATGGGTGACTATGAAAAATCCTATAGTTACTGTATGAAAGCCCTTGAGATATACAGGCATGTCTTCGGCGTAAAGCATAAAAAATATATTGAAATGACAGAGAACAAAAACAGGCTCGAAGGGTTTATAAAGAACAGACAGTGACCTTAATAACTTGGAGGGAACAGGAATTATGACGAGCATTCTGACCAGGGACCATTATGAAAAATTCCGGGCCTTTGAAAAGGACTACCTGGACATAGAAGCCGATATCAGGCGGCTCTATGAAAATATTGATAAAAATAAGATCCTGCTTAACAGCCTTGACAGTGAGATATCCCCTCTTTTGGATTCTCTGGAGGGCAGTAAAAATCTCAGGCTTCCCCTGGATGGACAGAAAGGAATTGATAATTTCAGCCAAAAAAGTGCTGAAAAACTGAAAAAAGACCTTGATGATCTTTCATCCCGGTTTGGATACGGCAGAAAGAGTCTTTTTCCAAGGATTTACCATAAGGCAAAAAGTATACTGACTGCCCTTGCCGGTATTATTTTCAGGCTTGACAGGGTTTATTACAGTTCCCTCTATAATGCCAGGCTCCTGGAGCATTACAGGGAATGGATACAGTTCAGCATAACCGAAATACAGGATAATCTTTTTATCCAGCAGTCTATAAACAGAGATTTTGCTGCCATATTCTCAAAAACCATGCTTTTGATCCAGAAATTCAATGAGGTATCCATAGACCATACAATAATTTCTGAGCTGAAGCAGAAGGATATGGATACCAGGATAAACCTGCTCAATGAAAAGGAGAAGCTTCTCATGGGAAGTCTTTTGCAGGAAGAGTCCTTCAGGGAGTATTTCCGGAAGATAGAAAACTATAAGGAAAACATAAACAGACTCATGATTAAAATCCATGAAGCCCTTGAAAAGGGTATTCCCGATGAAAGGCATGAAGCTGAAGCAGAAAAGGCAATCAGCGACCAGCTGTATTATGAGTTTGAGGAAGTATTCAGGGGAGACAGACATAAAATAAAGCTTTATCTGCAGCAGTATATAGACATAGTAAAAGGCAGACAGCCCGTTGTGGACATAGGGTGCGGAAGGGGAGAGTTCCTGGAGCTCCTTGGTGAGAATAATATAAGGGGATGGGGAGTTGACAGTAATCCCTGCATGACAGGGATGTGCAGGGGGGAGGATATCCAGATCTACAATAAGGATGCCCTGTCATATATCAGGGATGCAGAGGATCAAAGCATAGGAGCTATTTTTTCCTCCCACCTTTTAGAGCACCTTAATATAGGAAGTATTGAGATGTTTTTAAGGCAGGCCTTCAGGGTTCTGAAGAAAGACGGAATCCTTATAATAGAGACTCTGGATCCGTCATCCTTCATCGGTTACCACTATTATTACCTGATGGATCCTACTCACAGGACTCCTATCCATCCGCATTATATAAGATTCCTTGCTGATTCCATAGGTTATGAGGATTCTTTTATATACAGGCCAGTGAAGGACTATGACAGCATTATGAGCGAAGGCATGCTTAACGGCATTTTCAGCAGAGAAGAATCTGCCGGGTCAAGAAAGGCCTTCAGGCATATTTCTGAAAAACTGGGCGATGTTCCTGAGTTTGCCCTTATTGCAAAGAAGGGCAACTAATGAATAGATTTAGAGCTGTCATACCCTTAATTCTGCTCTGCCTTGTCTTTGTATACATCAGGGGTGTACATATCAATGCTGATGCACCCCATGATATCAGTTTCAGCGGCGGTGTATTCTCCGATGAGGGCGATTACAGCATAAATGCCCGGAACAGGATTCTTTACGGCGTCTGGTTTACTGACCAGTGGAATGACATGTATTATAACCCCGCTCTGACATTTTTGAGGTATATAGTGTTTTATCTTTTTGATACAGGGATAGCTCAGCAGAGATGGATCAGCATATTTTTCTCATTAATGTCTATAGTTTTTGTATATCTTGCCTTATCGGAGGATTATAACCGGAGAACAGCACTGCTGGGGATTGTATTCCTCGGCTTTAACTACCTCTATATCATGTACAGCAGGAATGGCCTGCTGGAGGTGCCTACCATAGCATTGAGCAGTCTCTTTATATACTGTTTCCAGAAGGGTTTTAAAATACCCCGTTTTTTCCTTTATGCCGGCGCTTTTACCCTGTTTACCTATACCTTTAAGAACCTTTACGCCTACCTTCTTCCGGTTACTGCCGTGGCTTTCCTGTTCTGCACAGTCCTTCGCCGGGCTGAATATAAAAGATACATAAAGCCGGCTTTCTTTCTTCTGACCGGATATATGGGGACATTCCTGGCATGGCATTATCTCCATTTCCTTCCCCTGAAGGGATGGATCATGGGTTATGCAGGTGAATACATGAAGGAGCTTCTGCTGGCCAAAAGCCTGGGGCATGCCCTTTATAATTTCAAATCCTTTCCTGTGACGCAGTTCTACGGACCCCTTACTCACCCTGTAAAAGGTGTGTTTGTGTCCATGCCGGTCATGTATGTTATGGGCTTTATCTTTATCGGAATTTTCCTTTACCTGCTGTTTTATTCCAGAAAGCTTATCAAGCCTACGGATGTTATGGCTGTTTCCTATTTCTTTGCTGTATTTATCTTTGTCCTGTTTATTCTGGCTTACAGGCCTACAAGATACTTTACCGCCTTTGTCATCCCCCTTTCGATAATGTCCGCAAGGTCGATTGACCTGCTTCTGAAGCTCCGTCATTTAAGCCGGTTCAGGCTGAACCGGAAAAATATTTTATTTATTGGCGTTTTATACCTTTGGGGTTTCTTTTTCTATTACCTGTGCATCCTGCCTTTCTGCTATTTTCTTGCCGGTGCGAGGATAGGCGATGCCGGCATACCGCTGAAGCCCTCCCTGTTTTTCTGGACTGTCCTTTATCTGTTTCTGGTCGGACTATCATGGCTTATTACAGGATTAATCAAACGCCCCTGGAGGATAAACATAAAACTCCCGGCATTGGCATCGGCAATCCTTGTACTGCTGTCCCTGGGATTCAATGTGTATTACTACTATCAATGGTACAGTAATCCGAACTATGATGTCTATAATTCCGCGATGGCTGTAAAGGAGATTCTTCCTGAAGATGCCGTAATGGCAGGCCTTATCTCTCCGGTACTTGCCATGGAGAGCAGGATACGCCCTTTTTTCATGTTTCAGGGATTTATGAACTATGAGAACAATCCCTGCATAAGGCATAATGTGACCCATGCTGTGCTTGGAATATATAATAATGAGGCAGGAATGTTCTTTGATACATGCCCTGAGAAGCAGGGCAGCTCTACATTGATAAGCATATTCAATATCTTTAAGAAGGATTTTATGCTTTATTCCTTTACCCTCCCCGTTTTACGAGATGCCAGGATTGCAGACATTTCCCCGCAAGGCATCGATTGTGTGCTGACGGTCTATATTCCGTCATCTCATTACTGCGAACAGCTGAAGATAGGTGCATATATGATCAGCGAAAAAGGGCGTTCCCGGTCAGAGCCCTTTTTATTTGACGGCCTTGAGCCGTTTGCAGAAAATGAGCTTTTGGTTTCAATCCCGTTTGAAGAGGAAGAAACGCCTTCAGAGCTGTTTTTCTATATTGACAGCAAGGATGCAGTGCTTAGCATGGATTTTAAGGCATCCAGACTATTAGGCCTTACCGGGTCTGACTCCCGGGACAGCAAATTTTTTAATGATACCGTCAGAAAAGGGACAGCCTCTTCCGACCCCCAGGGGTTCCTGACCTACGGTCCCTATCTTCCCATGCAGGAAGGTATGGTGTCAGCAACCTATACATTAGGCTTTGACGGTATCCCTCAGGAGGATACCGATGCCTTTGTTCTGGATATTGCCGGAGATACAGGCAAAACCATATTTGCCAGGAGAAGTTTCAGGACATCGGAGCTTGAAGGATATAAAGACGGACTGATAAAAATACCCCTGGAATTTTTCCTTGGAAAAAGGACAAGGATTGAGTTCAGGACCTTTTTCTTTTCTACGGTAAACCTGTATGTGCACAATATCAGCCTGGAATTCAGGGCAGGCAAATTCATAGGTCTGGGAGAACAGGAACAGGGAAAATAGGATACTGGCTGTTTTTTCCTGTTATGGCTGAGGAATCTTCTGGCCGATGAGTATATAGCTCAGGGGTATTTTCCTGTCAAGCTTTTCAAGTTCCTGATGGCCTAAGGCAATATCCCTTTCATATTCATTAAATTTCATGATCCTAAAGCTGTTTTCTATCAGGCTGTTCAGCAGATCTGAGATTGTATAGGAGAATTCATAAGCTACAGGGGAATCATATACGGTATTTCCGTAATAATCTATTCCTTCAGAAGATTCCAGTACCTCATCATTAAAGTAGGGGTATTTTACCCTCAGGGGGTCTTCGGTCTCCCCGTCATAAGGGAACAGGTCGCCAAAAGGGTGATGTTCGTGAATAAATATCATACCCCCGGCCTTTAAGATATTGCTGGCATTCCTGAAAAGCCTGCCAAGATCAGGAATCCAGGCCAGTGCGCCTACAGTAATATAAACCAGATCAAATTTATCATGGTATGATTTCTCCATATCCAGTACGTCAGTGCGGATAAAACGGCAGTCCAGACCGAATTTTGAAGCTCTTTTTTCAGCATCCAGGATGGCTTCATCAGATATGTCAAAGCCTGTGCATTTCCCGGCTCCGTTCTTCTTCAGGGAGAGCAGTTCAATTCCGTTATTGCAGCATAGATGGGCAATATCTTTGTTAATAAAGCCGATTTCCCTCAGTTCTTTTAATTCTTCCCTGCTCTGAAAGATAAAATCCTTTTTTAATAACATTGCATCCCATTTTTCATCCATGACTTTCCTGTGCCTGGGCATAGCATGATTCCAGGCTTTTCTGTTTAATTCGGTATAATAATTACTGTTCTTTTTTCGCGCTGACATGGATTCTCCTTATTCATATTATATAACGGTATGCGCCGGCGAGCAAAAAAATCAAGCAAATTATCCTGCAGCCGGATTCCGGGTCATTGGCCTGATAAAAGAGAGTACTTTTTTTGCATACAGGTCAACCCTTATCTAAATCATCCCTGATAAGGCAGTATCTGTCAAACATGGCCAGCCTGGCAAGGTTGATCAGAAGCATTGAGGACAGCGATGTGGAGCTGAAGATGAAAATCATGATAATAATCTGGTATTTTATGGAGGTAATAGGGGAGGAACCTCCGAGTATCTGACCGGTCATCATTCCCGGCAGTGCAACAAGCCCCATGGTTGACATGGTGGCTATGGTAGGCATCAGGGCTGCCCTGTAGGCTTTAAGGAGGAAGGGGTGTATGGCTTCCTTTAATGTAGCCCCGAGAGAAATATAGCTGTAGTATTCCTTTTTGTTTTTCATGATGCCGTTATAGAATCTTTCAAGTACAAGGGATGTTGCGTTCATGCTGTTTCCGAGAAGCATGCCGGCAAGGGGAATAAAATGCCTTGCGTCAAAGAAAGGCTCCGGCTTTACGACAAAAATAAGCATGTATGTGAGCATAACCGATACAGGAATCAATAAGGCTGTATAATTGATTATAACGGAGTTTTTAAGCCTGACGCCGGATCTTTTGATAATATTCAGGCTTGCTGCAAATATCATAATCAGAAACCAGAGGCTGGTAAACCAGAGTGAATTAATATCGAATAAAAACTGAAGAAGGATACCTACAAGGCTCAGCTGTATGGTCATCCTGCTGACGGAAACGGCAAGCTCACTCAGGATATTGATCCTGAGCGAAATCGCCAGGGCTATGGGTATTATCAGGACCAGAAAACCGATTATCATTGATACAATCGAAATATCTATGGCACCCTGCATTTCAGCCTCCTGTGACCCGGGCATATCCGTCTGAAACTGCTATTTCCCTGGTGCATGCGGATATCCATTCCCTGTTGTGGGATATGCTGATAATGGTTTTTTCATTGTTTTTCAGAATGATATCAATCAAGAGTCTTACATTATTGTCGTCCAGCGCAGAGGTCGGTTCATCGAGGAGCAGTACGTCAGGGTCCAGAAGCAGAGCCCTGCCGATAGCAACCCGCTGTTTTTCACCCCCTGAAAGGGTGTCTATCCTTTTCTCAGACCCAAGCTTTTCAAGTTTAAGTTTTCTCATAATTTTTTCAATGCTTTCTTCCCTGATGATTTTGTTCCTGTGGACAGAAAAAAAGGCAAAACCGGTCAATGCTGATCTTATATCGTCTTCCCCTATAAAAGGCTCCTGATCAACAAGGATAACCCTGCTCCGGTGATGGGCAAGATTGTAGTCCTGTATCCTTCTTCCCATGTATTTTGCTGAGCCTCTGTCCGGCACAACAAGGGAGTTGAAAATTTTTATGAGAGTTGATTTTCCTGAGCCCGAATGGCCGGTGATTACAACCTTCTCTCCTTTGCACACGGTTATGCTGTCCAGCCTTAATATTTCCCTGTCATGCCTGTTGACTGTAATATCTGTCAGTTCAAAGAGCTTCATATCGTTTTTACCGTTCATTATTTGGTTATTTTTCTAAATTTATTAAATAATTCAAGAAATTTAATCCTGGCATGGAATAAGAGACTTCTCTTCCAGATTTTCAAGGATCAGCCCGGCTACAAATTTTGCACCTTCTTCATTCCAGTGGGGGTCATCGGTAAAGAAGAGGGGGAAAAGTTCTGTGTACTGAAAGTCAGGCAGAAGGTCTATAACAGGGTAGGGAAGTATATCCCCGTATTCCTGAAAATACCTGAAGGGTTCAAGACAATAGGGACCAAGGGTCTGATAATTAGCTCTTTCCCAGTTATCCGGCGATTCCCTGCTTGAATACTGATAGGCCCGCGGTACCAGCACCAGGACCATACGGCCATTTAAGTTCCGGGTGACAAAATCATTTATGCCTTCCAGGTATTTTATAACACCCCTTTCAATAAGAGGCTTTGTATCTTCCAGAGGCTGGCCTGTTATGAAGAAACGGTCATCGGGAAGCTCAAAATCAATGCCATGGTCACTGTTCACGGGGGTTTTTAACCTCAGCCTTCCTGGGAGTATATCCTCCCCCTGAGAACCGGCAAGATCAGGGAACAGCTTTTTGAGAAGGTGAGTGATCAATTTTGTTGAATCAATCCTGAAATCACCCTGCTTCCTCAGGTTTATCTCATAGCGCAGATCATCAT
>CAYSKJ010000102.1:0-11341 GCA_964431655.1 uncultured bacterium
TGCTCAAGAAGACCACCTTTACTTTTTAAGCAGAATACCGAGGAAAGATCCAAGTTCAATAGCATTTAAAGATAAAGATATTGAACGTCTTATCTATTTACAATCTGTAAACATTAATAACGGTATTGAAGAGTGGAATTATTGGAACTTCGGTGACTTAAATCCTTCTTCTCTAATTCTATTGTATTCAGATAAAATATACATGTTAGACGCATACTATAAACCTTCTGGGTTTTATGGTTCTTTGAAGGAAATAGATTTGAAAACAGGAACAGTTATATGGGAAAAGAAAACAGAAGATTATGAAGATTATAAGGAATTCCGTTTCAGTGACTCATTTTTTAAATTATTCAAAGACAGAATATTCATTATATCTCTAATAAAAGGAGAAAAATTTATCATGATTATTGATGCAAATACTGGAGAAACACTTCAAAGCTATATGCTGAAGGATATGAAGCTTCATTTTGGGCTTTCGGCTTCCCATGGTGAGGATAATTGCCAGGGAAAACAGGATTTTATCCTCTAAAATCTTGCCTATATTAAATCTGATAAATTCAGGGTTTAAAACATCCATAGGGTGCAATATTAATGTTTTGCAGGCCTTGGGTCAAGAACAAATTACTTCGATCAACAGTTGGCCGGGAGTATCCGAAATACCTTCCTTCAATGCCTTTTGCCGGTCTCTCAAATGAGACAGCCCTGCCCCTGACATCTAAAATGCCCAGGGACAAAGACTGGAGATGTATAATGGCAAAAAACTTAGTTTATTCTTGCCTGAGCTGCAATGCTTAAAAAGGAAAATTAATGCTAAAATGGCTATTAAAAATTTAATTTTATGGTACCATTTCTGAATGAGGCAATACGCCTCCAACTTCATAAAGCCATCTATGCTATTAATAATTGAAATGTAAATCATATCATTAATAAATTACAGTTCAATCATAACGGGACAGTGATCAGAACCATAGACATCAGCAAGAATGCCGGCTGATTTTATCTCCGGAAGGAAGCCCTTACTGGCAAAGAAATAATCAAGCCGCCACCCTACATTCCTTTCCCGGGCCCTGGTCTTATAGTCCCACCAGGTATACTGGCCGGCTTCCTTGTTAAAATGCCTGAATACATCAATAAATCCATGTTCTATGACCCTTGTTATCCAGTCCCGCTCAATGGGCAGAAAGCCCGATACATTCTCGTTCTCCCGGGGCCTGGCAAGGTCTATGGGCTGGTGGGCAGTATTTACATCACCGCAGAATATTACATTTTTCCCGCTGTTTACAAGAAAATCAATATAATCAAGAAAGGAATCGTAAAACCGGAGCTTATAGTCAAGCCTTTCCCTGGACATATTCCCGTTGGGGAAATATACATTCAGCAGGATAAAGTCCCCGTAGTCACATCCTATAAGCCTGCCTTCCCTGTCATAGCTTCCATCGTAGAAGGTCTTTATTATGCTGAGAGGTTCGGGCTTTGTAAAGACGGCAACACCGCTGTAGCCCTTCTTTTCGGCACAGGCATAATACCTGCGGTACCCGGAGTTATCAAGGCTGAAATCATCAAGCCTGTCAGCAGATACTTTTGTTTCCTGAATACAAAGGATATCAGGGGAAAGATCTGCCAGCCATTCATCAAATCCCTTTTTCAGAATGGCCCTTATACCGTTTACATTCCAGGTGACAATCTTCATAAAACTGACTTATCCCTTTATTCCTTTATCCTGAAGTACCTTACAGCAAGCCAGGTAAAAGCCATAGCCCAGACAAGGAGTATGATGAAGTTCATGTAGATGTCTGAAAATCCCCCGTTAAAGAATATAATCTGGTGAAAGGCATCCATTGCCCAGTAAGCCGGGGAAATAACAGCAATGCTCCTGAATGTTCCTGATACGATCTCAATGGGCCACCAGCATCCCCCCAGGGCTGCAAAGATATTGGCAGTAAGGACGGATACCCCGATTATCAGGTCCTCCTTTTCAATGACTGACCCGATAAATATACTCAGAGAGCTCATTGTTACGGAAAATATTACTATATTCAGGATAAAGAGGAATGGATCTCCCATATTGAAGCCGAAAAACAGTAGCCCCGTGAATATCAGGATAAAGGCCTGCACTATGCCCATCATGAAGCGCCCCAGAAACTTCCCTCCCCACAGCCCGGCCACGGATGTGCTGGAATAAAGTATACGCTGGAGCACGCCGCGCTTTCGATCCTCCATGACCGTTATCCCTCCGTAGATCAGAACCATCATCATTATAAACTGGGTGGTGACACCGGGTATGGTGTGGTCAAAACCGGTAGGTATCACAGTGATGGTATTTTCAGGATACTGTGATTTTATCTCTATGATATCCCTGTATTTATTGGGTTCTTCAGAGATACTTAGCACATCTTCACTGCTGTTCAGCATCAGTTCCGTTATGGTTTTGGCAATTGCCTGTATAATCCTGGTTTCCACATGGGCGGCGGCATTGACACTTGCTTTGGAGTGCTTTCTGAATATCAGCTCCTGTGCTTTTCCCAGGGCGATATTTTCAGAAAAATCCTCGGGAATTATAAGAATCCGGCTGTAACTTTCCGGTTCAGCTTCAACTGTCTCCAGGGCAATATCGGGGGATTCAAGCTTTTTAACAAAAGAACTGCCCCACTGGCCTTTATCCTGGTTCAATACCAGAAGAGATGCCTTTACCGGCGTGCTTTCCTTATAAACATTCCCGAAAACCACAATAAAAACCAGGGGAAATACCAGTGTCCAGAAAAAGAATACCTTATCCTTTACCATCAGCCTTATGTCGTTTAATGCAATATGTAAGATGCTCTTCATATCCTTATCCTCTTTTTGAGAAAGAAAGAAGCAAGAATAAAGAGCAGTACTCCGGTAACAAGAAAAATCCCTATGGATAAGGACGGAAAGATATTGTCTTTGATCTTAAGGCTTCCCTCGATAAACCAGTAGTTAGGGGTCATCCTGGAGAAGAACTGAATGCCTGAAGGCAGGTTATTTACAGGAAAGATGCTTCCGCCCAGGGCGCTGAACCCAAGAATAATGGGCGCTGTAAAGGCTCCAGCCTGGTTCCTGTTCTTAAAAAAGCCGTTTAATAATGAAAAGAATGCAGCAATCCAGAAGCATACGACAGCTGAAAGTACAAACATGCTGAGATAATTTCCCCATTTGATGCCAAAAAGCAGGACCCCTGTAAGGATAATAAGAAGAAGGGCAAATGTGCCCATTATCCACCCGGAAAGTATCCTTGCCAGTATCAGCTCACCGGTCTTCATCGGAGAAAACATCATCCTCTGAAGTTTGCCATCTTCACGCTCGGATAGTATCTCGCGGATAAATATCTCAATTATAAAAAAGAGGAACATTATTGACATGCCTGGAAGGATATAGGCAAATATGTTCAGGCCGGCAGTGCTTTCTGATGCATCCTTCCCTTTTACCTCGCTCTTAAGCTGAATCAGGAGAGGATCAAGGTAACTGCATATCTTTTCAATCTTTTTTTTGCCCTTTTCCATGAAGGGCACCATATCCTGTATGTCAATATCCTCAAGATTATCATCCAGCAGGCTTTCGATCTCTCTTATCTCCGGTTCAAAGGCCACAACGAAGCCTGATATTATAACAGCATAGGTATTCATGAACTCTTCAACTATCAGGGGCAGAAACTGCTCCGAAGGATTTTTGATTACTGTAAATTCAGATTTTTCCGCCTTAATGATCCTCTCGGAAAAATCTTCAGGTATAATGACCAGTGCTGACGCTTTTCCCTTTGATATCAGATCCATGCCCTCTTCCTCTTTCACCACGCTGATATCAAACATATCCTCTATCTGCGGAGAACTGAAGGACCCCAGGAAAAATCTGGAACCTATATTGACATCCTTGTCCACAATCAAAAGCTTTATCTTCGGCAGTTCAGTATTATTGCCCGAGGGTTTGAAAACTGAGCCTATTATGCCTGTCATTACCAGGGGGGTAAGCATGAGTACCAGAATTGCAACCGGAGACTTCAATCTTCTTCTGGCATCATTAAGGAATACAAGCAGGATTCTTCTCAATCCTCCAGGCTCCTTCCCGTAAGCTTAAGGAATACAGCCTCCAGGTTGGGGGATTTTATCTTGATATCTGATACATGTATATGGTGGCGGAAGAGAAGCTCGAGGAGCGAGGGTATCTTCTCCGTATTGTCAAAGGCAAGGTTTACAGAATTTTCCCTCACTGAAAGGACATCAAAACCGGGCAGATCCTTATCCCCGAGCAGGGATGACATAGTCTCAGCGCTGTATTCGCCTCTGATCTCAACCATCTCTTTTTCACCCACAATCTTTATAAGCTCTGCAAGCGTGCCTTCTGCCCTTACCGAACCTCTGTCCATTATTGCAATGCGGGTGCAGATTTCCTCCACTTCCGCAAGCTGATGGGTGGTGAATATAACCGATGTGCCTTCTCTTCCCACATTCTTTACAATCTCAAGTATATTAACCTTGGTCTGGACATCAATACCCACCGTCGGTTCATCCAGAAGAAGGAGCTCAGGTTTGTGAATCATGCCTATGGCGATATTAAGCCGGCGTTTCATCCCCCCTGAAAAATTCTTTACCGGTTCCCTGGAACGGCTGCTTAATCCCACAAGATTCAGGATCTCGCCGGCATTATTCCTTATGATGGGCCTGGGCAGATCATAGAGCCCTCCCCAGAAGAGCAGGTTGTCCATGGCATTCAGCTCCTCGTAGAAAGCCATATCCTGAGGGACTATTCCCATATAATTCTTCAGTTCGGGATTAGAAAAAAGGTCCTGGCGTCTGAAGGTAACTGATCCTGTAAAATCCTTCAGTGTACCCGAAAGGACTGAGATCAGTGTGGTTTTACCAGCGCCGTTGGGGCCGAGCAATCCCAGTATCTGGCCTTTCTTAACTGAAAGGCTGAAATTATTAAGGGCGGTAATATCCCCGTAGCTTTTTGAAAGGTTTTTGATATCAAGCATTATTTCTTCCATGAAAAACAGCTTAGCAAATATTATGCTTTTGGCAAATAATTTTATTTTTTTTCATGCACAGGAATTCTGTCTGTAAGATATGGCATTTGACAAGGCTGTATATATCAGGCCAGATGTTATCAGATGCCATTCAGAGTTCCTCCCTGAATACAAACTGATAGTAAACTTATAGGTTGTTATGATAAAAGAATAAAGTACTTTGGTCAATAGAGATTTATGCCTTTTATTTGTAGTGGGTGGTTGTATACTGTTAATATCCTTGCCCGGGAAAATAAGGAAAAGGACAGCAGGTAGTCTGTTGATTTTATGTGGCGTTTAACGACCACGTTGATAGGTTTGGTCAGACCGCCTGCTGCATCTTTGTCCCGACAAAATAGAACGCATATGCGATGCTGGATAGTGGAATGGAAAAATGCATAACCACCAAGGTACTCCGCTCCTTTTTTCTCTGAGCAAATACAAAGGGGGAAGGGATGATACAAAAAGCACATTGAATTGACCGGCACAAACGGTCAGCAACCATTTCGGTTATGAACCGGGAAGGGAAGGAAATAAAATTTATAGGTTCCTGCAACAATTTGAATAATTACATTCAAAGGCTTGGCCCTGAAGATGCAGTAGTCTTTTAAACTGGTCTTGGAAGTTTCTATTGGGCAGACAAGATTGAAGAGAAGGGGGCAGCATGCTTTATAATTAATCCGTATAAATTCAGGATTATAAAAGACTTCTGGAACAAGACAGATAAAAATGACAGCCGAAATATGGTAAAAGCACTCTGGGTACATGTTGTTACCGGTGAGTTCGGCCTGCCGGTAGTATATAAACCAAGCCGTGAAGTAAGGGAATTACGAAGACTATTTTCGATCTATGAGAGCCTGAATAAACACCTGGTAATGCTTAAGAACAGCATCCAGGCAGTCCTTACAGAGAATGGCAATATACTTTCAAAAGAATGTAAGAGACTGCTTTTATCAGAGGAATAAGGATCATCTTACCTTAATAAGCTTGATATTTCTGAGGCAAGCAGAATTAGTATCCAGATGAGCCTGGAGATATTATGGAAGGTGAAGGAGCAAAAGGAGCAGCTGGGTAAAGAAATATTTTATGCAGGGAAACCGTTTAGAAAAGAAGTAAAACTGCTTATTTCAATCAAAGGAATTACTCCGCTGTCAGCCTTAGCTTTTATATCTGATGTCGGTGATGTTAGCCGTTTTAGAACAGCCAGGAAGATGTACGCCTATCCTGGTCTTGTGCCTGGATTGAAAGAGAGCGGTGACATATCCAGGGCAGGTCATATCAATCGTGCTTCCCGTAAAACTACTCGAACTCTATTTAGCCAGTCTCTGATACAGGCAATGTTTGCGTCAACCTACTTGAACAATTTTTATGAAAATGTAAAGGGACGAAGAGTTGCAGGAAGAGGAAGAATTGCTTTAATCAGAAAATTATGCGGATTAATGAGAAGAAATATTCTTGCAGAAGAACATTTCAGGAGTGTAGATATTGATCGTTACAATAAAAAGGTAGATCAATTTGAGCAGACTCTAAAAATTATGGAGGAGGAGAAAAAAATTGCTTGACTTTTATCATGTTTGATAATCAAATGGAAATTCCTTCTGTAAGAACAGGCATATTTTACTGGATATTTTACAGGCCTGATCGGCTGGCAGATTCGAAGCAAAAGGCCTCTAATCAAAAAGAACCGTCTCTTCTAATTCACAATTTTACCATCAGTTAGCTTGATCATTAACACTTGAAAAGTTCGCACTTTCATATTATATTATAAATACTAAGGTTTTATTATGATAACCCTTTTACCCAATCGCACAATACTTGAAGCAGATAAAGCTGAATCCCTGCCCCTTGCTACTTTTAAAAACAACTCGCTGCCCATTGAACAAGAAGGAGACAGAGCTTTAGCCTTCTTAAGCAAAGATACCGATAACGCTAAGATCTATCTTACTATTTGTGAATTCCTGCCAAACATGCAAACTTGGAGTATAAGATGTGATAAGAATCTAAAAGAGTTGTCTATATCAGTACCAATGGATTATAACAGTGCCTCTATTGCGCTCTTTGATGACAGAACAGGTTCTGCTCAAAGATTTTTTGTATTTATAGGGTACGGAAAGAAAGATACTGATACAAACAAATTATATTACTTTGTATTTGATTCAAGCTGGAACTTGAAAAAAGTTGATTCTTTTAATGGCTCATTATGGCAGGATGCTGTTCTATTCAGAAAGCTTACTTTGGCTCCTATTTCCGAACAAGGGAAATTATGCTGGTTATTCTTTGGCTATGATTGCATTATAAACGACAAAGAGGCCTCGACTTTTAAGGCGCTAAAACTCTCATATCATGGCTCATTAGATGCTATATCTTATAGTACTGCATATACCTATTCCAATGGATTGCGTTTTCCAAGGAATGGAAATGATTATACTTACTCAAATTCGGTGCACTATATGGGAGTTTCCAAAAAAGCCTTGACATATGATTTAGTGGTGCAATGTGTCGGGAAGTTCACGCAAAATGATGATGTTTTATATATTCATCAAATAGGCAATGAAAGCAATACCTTACGCTATAGCCAGGCTGACCATTTCAAATGCAATTACTTATTCGATCATGGCATAGTATTTATGAAGTTAAAATATAAACCTCCTGGTATATCATTACAAGGAAATCTTGCAATGGTTCGGGATTGTGTATATCCATACAATGAAGATTGCTCATTTATTCGCTATGTCAGAGAACCTGATGAAAATAGCTTCTTAAACTACAAAATAATCCTAAAAGTTGCCGATTCCAATGATTGTTTTATTCCCATGGCATGCAAGGTATTTCATCTGGATTCTGGCAATATGAGCGACGATGCGGACAATCAAGATCTCGTGGTCATCCACCGAATCGAATCATGCAATCTGCAAAACTTTGTGCTTAAAATCAGCAATATTCAACCAGGCGAAATCCCTGGTAAAAATTGCCTAAACATATCCGCAAATTTGGAGTTCCTTCCTGAATTTAACTCAACTTTTTTAGCCAATATATCCGAATCAAAGCTAATCAGACATACGAGAAAGATAACTGGAACTTGCCAGACAGGTTACTTTATCACCTTGTTTTATCATGATGTGAATGGAGGAATCAGTTATCACACATTGGCAACTGATTTCCAATCAAATAATATCTAAGGGGGCAGGGGAATGCTTTATAAAAGAGTATTTTTAATGGGCATTGTGTGTTTTTTCGTTATGCAGGCGATCGCGTATTGCGCAACAGATACATGGACCAAAATAGACATTCCGGATGTGACAGAAACACAAAGCATAGCCATAGATCCAACGAATTCGAATAATCTGTATGTTAGAGTAAATGCAGGTAATGGGAAAATATATGTAACCAAGGACAGGGGTACCACGTGGTTCTCAAGAAATTTACCACAAGGAAGATCACTTTACATGTGTAACGACATTTGCATAGATCCAGTTAATCCTCAAATCATATATATCCCAGCAGTAGATGGAGGCGGAGTACTAAAAAGCGTTGATGGCGGGTATACCTGGGAGAAAATAAACAACGGCATTCCTGACGGAGTTGAAGGCAAGAATGTCTATGACATTACAATTGATCCGCAAAATCACAACAACCTATATGCCGCAGACTACAATGGTTTTTACAAAACAGTGGACGGCGGTGATTACTGGTTTTTTATTCATCCCCCCAGGGGATATACATTGCAAGCGGATCCAATAAATATGGATATAGTGTATGCATATTTTCATAATTCAATCATTAAGAGCATTGATGGAGGAACCAACTGGACTCAAACAGGGCAGACTGATTGCGGCATATTTGGGAATATAGAAATTCATATTTTTCAATCAAATATTATTTATATTTCTGCTTTTAGTGATTCTCCAAAGATTTATGTTTCCTCTAACGCAGGAGACACGTGGACAAACATAGATCCCGGAACATTCGATGATATCTATGGTATCGCAATATACCCTTATTCGCTGGATGTTGTTTATGTGTCAATGGGCGGCACGAGTTGTGAAGGCGTTTATAAAAGCACAGATAGAGGGCAAACATGGATAGAGTTTAATGAAGGGTTGCCATATGTTCCAGTAAACGATGTGGCTATTGACATTTGTTCCAGGCATACCATCTATGCAGCAACGGATGATGGCTTGTATACGCGCACCATTTGCCACTCTCCCCTGGCTGCTGTATATCGTTTCTTCAATACACTGAGTGGCGGGCATTTCTATACAATAAATGATAGAGAACTCGATTTTATCATAGAAAACCTGCCTCACTACTCATTTGAGGGTATTAAATTTTTTGTTTATGACTCACAGAAAGACCATACCAAGCCTGTCTACCGATTTCTTAACACAAAAACGGGCAATCATCTCTATACTATCAGTGAAATCGAAAGGGACAACATTTTAGCCAACCTGCCCCATTACACGTATGAAGGAATCAAATTTTATGTGTACGGCCCAGGCATCCGGCCTGTGGATACCACGGCGGTATATAGATTTTTTCATACCCAAAGGGGTGGATATCTGTATACCATAAGCGAGGTAGAAAGGGATTACATAATAGAAAACCTGCCTCAGTACGCCTATGAAGGCATTAAATTTTACGTGTTTCCATGACAGTGCTTACGCCCCTTAACATGGCAGCCAAATCCTCTTTCTAAGGGCTATGATCCCCGGCATATTTCGGTCCTGTGTAACCATTTGAGCGCTCTCCGGGTAGTTGCCAAACCAGTCCCAGCACCATTCAAACACATTGCTGTAAATGCTATGCAGGTTCCAAGGGTTCACTGCCAGGCTGCCAGCAACAGCCTCGGGGACTTATAGGTTGTTATGATAAAAGAATAAAGTACTTTGGTCAATAGAGATTTATGCCTTTTATTTGTAGTGGGTGGTTGTATACTGTTAATATCCTTGCCCGGGAAAATAAGGAAAAGGACAGCAGGTAGTCTGTTGATTTTATGTGGCGTTTAACGACCACGTTGATAGGTTTGGTCAGACCGCCTGCTGCATCTTTGTCCCGACAAAATAGAACGCATATGCGATGCTGGATAGTGGAATGGAAAAATGCATAACCACCAAGGTACTCCGCTCCTTTTTTCTCTGAGCAAATACAAAGGGGGAAGGGATGATACAAAAAGCACATTGAATTGACCGGCACAAACGGTCAGCAACCATTTCGGTTATGAACCGGGAAGGGAAGGAAATAAAATTTATAGGTTCCTGCAACAATTTGAATAATTACATTCAAAGGCTTGGCCCTGAAGATGCAGTAGTCTTTTAAACTGGTCTTGGAAGTTTCTATTGGGCAGACAAGATTGAAGAGAAGGGGGCAGCATGCTTTATAATTAATCCGTATAAATTCAGGATTATAAAAGACTTCTGGAACAAGACAGATAAAAATGACAGCCGAAATATGGTAAAAGCACTCTGGGTACATGTTGTTACCGGTGAGTTCGGCCTGCCGGTAGTATATAAACCAAGCCGTGAAGTAAGGGAATTACGAAGACTATTTTCGATCTATGAGAGCCTGAATAAACACCTGGTAATGCTTAAGAACAGCATCCAGGCAGTCCTTACAGAGAATGGCAATATACTTTCAAAAGAATGTAAGAGACTGCTTTTATCAGAGGAATAAGGATCATCTTACCTTAATAAGCTTGATATTTCTGAGGCAAGCAGAATTAGTATCCAGATGAGCCTGGAGATATTATGGAAGGTGAAGGAGCAAAAGGAGCAGCTGGGTAAAGAAATATTTTATGCAGGGAAACCGTTTAGAAAAGAAGTAAAACTGCTTATTTCAATCAAAGGAATTACTCCGCTGTCAGCCTTAGCTTTTATATCTGATGTCGGTGATGTTAGCCGTTTTAGAACAGCCAGGAAGATGTACGCCTATCCTGGTCTTGTGCCTGGATTGAAAGAGAGCGGTGACATATCCAGGGCAGGTCATATCAATCGTGCTTCCCGTAAAACTACTCGAACTCTATTTAGCCAGTCTCTGATACAGGCAATGTTTGCGTCAACCTACTTGAACAATTTTTATGAAAATGTAAAGGGACGAAGAGTTGCAGGAAGAGGAAGAATTGCTTTAATCAGAAAATTATGCGGATTAATGAGAAGAAATATTCTTGCAGAAGAACATTTCAGGAGTGTAGATATTGATCGTTACAATAAAAAGGTAGATCAATTTGAGCAGACTCTAAAAATTATGGAGGAGGAGAAAAAAATTGCTTGACTTTTATCATGTTTGATAATCAAATGGAAATTCCTTCTGTAAGAACAGGCATAT
>CAYSKJ010000103.1:0-11249 GCA_964431655.1 uncultured bacterium
ATATTCGGGATGAACCTGGAGAAAAAAGAATATATCTCTTCCACCCTTTCCTCAGGAATCTTGATATTGCCCTTTTCCAGAAAATAAATTATATTCTCAAATATATCTTCAAAGGCCTGGAAAGAGCCCTTATGTTCAGGGAAGTACCTTCCTGAAAGGCACAGGTAACCAAGTCTTTTGGCCAGATTTTCACATTCGGACATGAGCCTCAGCTTTCCAATGCCGGGCTGTCCCTCAAGGAAAAGAACAAAGGACCGGAACCTGTTCTCTTCGCTTGTCATCTCCTTAAACCTTTTCATTTCCTCTACCCTGCCTATGAATGCAGGTTCGAAAAGCCTTGTATGCACCTTTTCTTTGGGCAGTTCAGATTCTATAAAAACTGCAGGCTTTATGACTCCTATGCCTGACAGGTCTTCAAGTATATCATCAGCTGACTGGTATCTGTCAATTGGGTCCTTTTCCAGCAGTTTAAGTATAATTTTTTCCAGGGATTTTGGGATCTTCGGCTCTATGGCGGAGGGTCTGGGGGGTTTTTCATTGATGTGTTTCATAAGTATCTCAATGGGGTTGTCGCTTGTGAAAGGTTTCTGGCCGGTCATTACTTCAAACAGTATTACACCGAAGGAGTAGAAGTCAGATCTGACATCAATCTTTGTACCTGAGCTCTGCTCAGGGGACATATAGGAAACAGTTCCGGTAATCGCCCCTCCCAGGGTAAACTCCCCGGATGTTATGCCAACCCTTTTGGAGAGTCCGAAATCCATCAGCTTTGAAACATTGCCCGGTGTAATTATTATATTGGTGGGCTTAAGGTCCCTGTGTATTATGTCAAGGGAGTGTATATAGGACAGGGAAGATGAAATCTGCATAAAGATATGCAGAACAGATACAAGATAGGAATCAAAATAATTATTGCCTTTCTCCTTGCTTAGTAAATCCTTTGCCTGGATGAAATATTTCTTGAGGCTGCTGCCCTCTATAAACTCCATTATGATAAAGTGATAATCGCCATGCTGCCCATGATTAACAACCTGAACGATATTGGGGTGATAGATATTCGACATTACGAAAAATTCCCTGTTGAAGCGTTTCAGCTCTACATCCTGAGGCTTGTATATCATTTTAAGGGCGCAGGTTTCCCCGGTCGGCAGGTCTTTGGCTTTATAAACTGCGCCCATGCCCCCTACGCCGATCTTTTCTGTAATTTCATACCTGTCCTGTATGATTGTTCCTATCATAAAGGGGATTATAATTTATATGAATTCATTTTACAACTTAATAAATTGCTAATATAATTTTCCTGGCAGGGTTTAACCGTAGGGCATCTTAGTAAAGGCTTCCCTGCAATTTTGAAAGCAGAAAGGATATTGTCAATAGAATGCTGAAGGCAAAAATAATAAAATATTCAAAGCTTCTCTATGAAAAGGGATTGAACCTGGCCATGAGCGGTAATATCAGCATACTGCATGATAAACTGGTGTATATTACCCCCCACGGCATGTTCAAGTCCTATCTCAGGCCTGAAGATATCTCAATAATCAGGCTTGACGGGGAGGTGCTGAACAATATACAGCCGTCTGCTGAATACCGGATGCACTTGGAGATATACAGAGAAAGGAAGGATATATCCTCCATTATTCACTCCCACTGCTTTTACAGCTCAATTATCGGGCTGTTGCCCCTGGATTTTTCAGATTTCAGGATCTTTTCCGAATCCCTTATAAGTATTGGTCTTCCCGCCAGGACAAATTATTATATGCCCTCCTCAGCAGAGCTTGCTAAAAAAGTCGCAGAAGCGATGAAGGCATCTAATGTTGTGTTTATGGCAAATAACGGAGTTACTGCAGCTGGGGGTGATATTGTGGAAGCATACTGCAGAATTGAGTCAGCAGAATTCTATGCAAGGGCTGTCTGCTTTTTGAGAAAAGAGCCGGACATAAAAAAAATTAGCAAGGCAGAAGCAGAAAGGCTGCTGAATCTACTCTGAAATCCATGGCAAAAAAGAACAGTTATTCAAAAGAGGTGTTTTTTGAGCTGTTTATCAAATCTGATATAATCCTTTCAAAGTGCCAGCTGGAAAGTCTTTATGAATTCCATCATCTTGTCAGATCATTCAACAATAAATATGACCTTGTCAGAACCATCAATTTTAAAAATCTGGTTCAAAAACACTATATTGACTGCTGTTATATTGCAAGGTATGTGGATTTTGAGCCGCCATTGCTCGATATAGGGACCGGCGCAGGGTTTCCTGGCATCCCGCTTAAAATAATGTTTCCGGAGAAAGAAATGATACTGGCTGAAAAAAGGCTAAAAAGAATAGAATTCCTGGACATGGCCATCAGGCGCCTGGGACTGGAACGGATCAATACCTATCCCCACAGCATTAATTATAATTCTTTGGTATCATGCAGATCTGTGATTACCAGGGCGGTGGAAAGCATAGAGAAGACCCTTGCAAGGACAGATAGCCTGCTTCCCCAGAAAGCCAGGGTTTTCTTCATGAAGGGCCCGAATGTAGGGGCTGAGATAAAGCAAAGATTTGGGTCTTTTATTCTGCAGGAAAGAATTGATTACAGGATACCGGGCACCAGCCTCAGCCGAAGTCTTATTATTTACAGCAAAAGTAAAGAAATTATTTAATTGACCCAAAGTAACTGAAGTATTATAAATAGGATTTATGCAGGAAAAAAAGGTTATAGTTTCATTATCAGGGAACCTGGACTATTTTAATATATATGATATCCTCATGCTTCTGCATCTTGGAAGGAAGACAGGTGTCCTTACCATAGAGAACCAGGAAGAGAAAAGACAGATTTTTATGCACCAGGGTATTGTTGTATTTGCCATTTCCAGCGATTACAGGGACAGCCTTGCAAAATACATGGTAGAGAACAATTATATCACAAGCGAAATGCTGAATAAGGGATTCAAGGTAATGAAGCAGAATCCCCAGAAATATAAATCACCCTGGGATATACTGGTTGAAAAGGATCTGCTTAAAAGCAGGACACTCAAAAAGGCCGCTGAGGACAATATTTCACAGCTTATTTTTTCATTATTCAGGTGGAAAAATGGTATTTTCCAGTTTTCAAATTTCGGAAGGCTGCCGGAGCATGCTATTCTGGTAAATATTGACCCCCAGAGCCTTGTAATGGAAGGAGTCCGGATGAGTGACGAATGGGAGGAGATACACAAGGATTCCCCTCAGGAGGATATTATACTGCAGGTAAACCCGGATATTGACCCGAACAGCAAAAAAATGGACCTGAGCGACCTGGAATGGAGGGTGCTGGGCAAGGTTAACGGACACAGGTCTGTCATTGATATTTGCAAAGAGATCAAATACCTTAATGAATATGAAACCCTGAAGATACTAACTGACCTTTACAAGAAGAATATTATACTGCCCTCACAAAAGAGAAAAGGGGATATTGAAAGCCCGGATATGGGAGAATCCTCTTCTTCCATTAGCATTTTCAGCCTGGAAACACTGAAAGCCGGATCAAAACGCAAAAGGGAGCCCGAACAGGAAATCCAGGAAAAACAGAGGGATGTCCAGGCAGAAGAAACAAGGGATAAAATGGTAACATCCCAGACAGTTATCAGGGGGAAGATTGTAATAACTGAAAAGGGGATAAAAACAAGGACCCTTATTATTACCGGTGAGCCTATGATCATAGGATCGGGCAATGATTGTGATGTACCGGTAAAGACAGAATCTTTCGATGTTCCCTTGAGATATGCCACCATCTACCTGGAGGGAATGAGCTATTATATACGCTCAAACGGTGAAAAGATGCTTGTCATCAATAATCAGGAATACCTGGAGAAGGAACTGGAAAGGTTTGATGAGATACAGATAGGAGATATTTCTATAATATTCTCATAGGTTTGATTTTTCAGTAAGAATGTAATTCATCCTTCAAACTTCTCGTCATCACGCTCTTAATTGCATCTTTGATTGGCTTGTTCTTATAGAGTATATTATAGACCTCAAAGCATATAGGCATTTCAATCCCGAGTTTTTTTGCAAGGGAATATACGGATTTTGTAGTACTGATGCCCTCAGCGACACTTTCTCTTGAGGACAGTATGTCCTTCAGGTTTCTTCCCCTGCCAAGCTCATAGCCCACAGTGCGGTTACGGCTGAGTTTTCCTGTAGCTGTCAGCACCAGATCGCCCAAACCGCTTATGCCAAAGAAGGTTGTCTTTTCAGCACCCAGCCTTTCGCCGAGCCTTGCTATCTCCGCCAGTCCCCTGGTTATCAGAGCGGCCTGGGAATTGGTGCCCAGACCCAGGCCGTCCAGAATCCCTGAGGCAAGGGCTATGATATTTTTGATTGCACCCCCTATCTGAACCCCTGTTATGTCCTGATTGGTATAACAGCGGAAGTAGTCATTGGATATGGTGTGCTGTATGCTTTTTGAGTATTCCATGTCCCTTGATGCTATTACACAGGTAGTGGGCTGTCGCATTGCAACCTCCAGGGCAAAGGTGGGTCCCGATAAAAATGCTGGTGCCTTGCTGTATCCCGCAGGCAGAAAATCTTCTATTATCTCCCCCGGAAGCTTCAGTGTCTCGTTTTCTATTCCTTTGATGGCTGAAATTATGTAATGGTCGGATCGTATTAATTCTGACGAATCTGAAAGTATGTTTCTGAAAAACTTGCTGGGTATGACAAAAAGAAGAAGATTAGAAAAGTCAAAGGCTTTATGGAGAGAAAGGGTCGGTTTTACCCTGTCGGAAACTGCTATGCCTTTAAGGTAAATTCTGTTTTCCCTTGATTCCTGTATGCTTTCATATGCCCTTTTATCATAACACCACAGGCAAACCTCCATTCCGTTGTCGGCCAATAAGTTTGATAATGCTGTGCCCCAGCTTCCATCACCGAATACTGTAATATTATCAAATCTGTAATTCATTTCTGTTTATCAACCGTCTGATATTTTTTCCATGCATGAATAAAAGAAGAATAAAAAGTATAACAGAAAATATAAATATGTTAAGAGTTTTATCATCACTTTTGACTGGCAGAAAATAGATGCATGCCGTAGAAATCAGAAAACTTCCCAGAGATGCCAGGGAGGATATCTTTAAGATAATCAGGAAAAAAACATAGGCCACAACAAATATCAGGGCATAGTACCAGCTGAAAAAGGCAAGTATGCCCATGGAGACAGAAACACCCTTTCCCCCGCGGAAAGCGAGGAATACAGAAAAACAATGCCCGAGAAAGCAGCATAGAGCTAAACAGTAAATAAGCCTGTCATGTGGGTGATACAGATTATATAATGAAAGGGGAAAATAGGACTTGGAAAAATCAGTTAAAAAGGTGGCAAGTCCATAGATAAAACCAAGGTTCCTGTAAACATTGGCTGCTCCCGTATTACCGCTCCCAAGGCTTTGAATGTCCTTACCGCCGAGTCTTGAAAAGATGACGCCGAATGGTATGGAGCCTGCAAGGTAAAATAATAGACACAGAAGCGGGGCAGACATATCAGCTGTATTCTTTCTCTATTTTGTAACTCAGGTCTTTTGATTCCTGAAGGGTCAGTTCAAGTTCTTTTACCGATTTTGTGAGAACCTGCTTCTCTTTAAGCAGGAAAGTCCTGTGAGATGAGAATATGGATTTTATATTATTTTCAACCTCCAGTATATGGTGGGACATTTCCCTGGATAGAATGCTCCAAAGGTTATCCTTTAGCTCCATTGACTTCTGCTGAAATTCCTTCTTCATCTTTCTCCTCTTGTAGGGGAAAAGAATAAATCCGTAGCCAGCGAGAGTGATGCTGAGCACGATACCCGTAAGATCAATCAGCGCTCCCTGCAGGATGCCAACCAGAGTGATGCCTGTACCCACCGCAAGGCCCTGCATGGTTATAAAGCCCCTGAAACTCTGGCTTATATTTTCCTTTAGCTCCATGCTTTCTTTTTCTATATCAAGTTCCCGGTAAATCCTGCTGTTTTCCAGAGCAGTGAGGTAAAGCTCTTTCTCCCGGTCGACATATTCCCTTTTCAGCATCAGGTTCATATCAGTATTTTTTTTTGTAATATTATTGGTGATATAATCTATGGACTGGCTGTATAAAGACTTGCAGCTTATTGATGTAAAATGGCTTAACCTGTCAATCTCCATGGAAATCTGGTGCAGAGGGTTTCCTTTTTCATTAAGCACCTTTTCAAGCTCCAGCCTTATATGCGTTTTACGGAAGATTTGCTTGAATACGAATCCGAGGTTAATGGTCTCATCTATAAAAAGCAGCATCCTCTCTATAAAATGTGAGAATATGTCATCAATATTTTCCCTGTAATGGCTGATATTTTCCAGGATATCCTTTTTTGTTACATTTATATAGGAATCAAGCTTATCAATATAAAACAGGTCTGTATTTATATACTCAAGCTGATTTAAAATCCGCTCCATATTTTCCTCTATGATACTTATAAGGCTTCTTAGTGGCGATGTAAGCTTAAGACATACTTTATTTCTGGAGCTCAGTTTTTTCAGCAGGTAATCAAATACTTCCGATATGCCCTTTTTGTCTTTTCTTGAAGAAATGAGGAAAATTTCAGGTGTTATTCCAAGTATCCTGACCAGGTTTTCCTTTACATAATTATGGATGGTGTCTGAATCCTGGCTGTTTATAAGGTCAATCTTGTTTATACAGAATATGAGTTTACGGTCCCATTTTCCCTTTATCATTTTTAGAAAACTGACTTCAGATTCGGTAAGAGGCCTCTCTGTAGATGTAAGAAAGATAATAAAATCAGCAAGCTTTATATAGGATTCAGCAATCTCCTGATGCTCCCTGAAGATACTGTTAGTTCCCGGTGTATCTACAATATCCATCTGCTGAACCAGCCTGTTCTCAGTCCGGGTGTATTCTATCCGGCTGTCGGACTGCATGTTTCTGCCGGTAATTATGTTGATTTTATCAGTTGTCGGGGTTACTCCGGTTGCAAGGACTTCGGAGCCTAAAAGGGCATTGATGAAGGTAGACTTGCCTGAATTATATTCCCCGGCAATGAGGATGGTAAAGGGATTGTCAAGGCTTTGAGACAATTCTTCTATTTTTTCAGGCAATCCCTCATTTCCGGCAGATTTAAATATGGATGCAGTTTTTTTAAAAATATTCTTTTCAGTGTTCAGGTACTTTTCCGGCAGAATAAGCAATAATTTGTTCCTCGCGGTATTGATACCAGGGAAGTATATCCCATGTTATAAAATTGAAAAGAAAAAAGGGAATAAATCATATTTATTCCCTTTTTTCCATCTGGCAATGATAAGCTTTACTTTGTTATGGTTATATATAAAAGCTGGTTTCTTCGGACTATTCTAAGAAGGATTACATCCCCCTCCTTCACGCTGCTGATCTCTGTTTCAAAATCCTTTAGGGTGTCGATGCTCTTCTGATTGACCTCGATAATTACATCTCCTACGCTGAGAACCCGGCTAAGCCTGTAGTTTTTGGTATTGGTTATATTGATTATCACAAGACCGCTGTTAACCTGCCGGGGAATGGAAAATCTGTTTCTCAATTGATCATCAACAGGAGTCAGGGTTAGACCCAGTTCCTTAAACTCTTTTGTTCCTTTTTCCGATGAGGGTTCTGTGCCTGAACCCGTAAACTCATCCCTTTCCCCGAGTTTTACCTTCACAGAGATTTCTTTGCCTTTGCGCAGCAATTTTAATGAGACTTCTGCGCCCGGGCCTTTGAGTGCAATAGTTGTGGCAAGCTGGGTTGAGTTTTTCATTCTGGTCCCGTCAATTTCTATTATTACATCAGCGGCCTTTATGCCGGCTTTTTGCGCCGGGCTGTCCCCGGTTACATCAGATACCAGCACACCATCCTTTGAATCCAGTCCGAGGGCCTGGACCAGTTCATCATCCAGATCCTGGATGGATATGCCGATCCATCCTTTCTTTACATCCCCCTCCATGAGCTGGGGCAGGAGAGACTTAGCGGTGTTTATGGGAACGGCAAAGCCGAGGCCGTAGGCATTGGCAATAATGGCTGAATTTATTCCTATTACCTCTCCCTTGAGGTTGATCAGAGGTCCGCCGCTGTTGCCGGGATTTATGGATGCATCAGTCTGGAGATAATTATCATACTGGTTGTTTCCCAGGCTTCTTTCCTTAGCGCTGACTATGCCCTTAGTCACGGTATTGGAAAGGCCGAATGGATTGCCTATAGCTATGACCCACTCACCTACCTTTGTTTCGTCAGAGTTACCTAAAGCAGCATAAGGCAGGTTCTCTGCATCAATTTTTATGAGCCCCACGTCAGTATCGGGGTCTCTTCCAATAATGTCAGCTGAGTAATTTGTACCATCATAAAGTATGACATCAATCTCGTCAGCATCCTTAATTACATGATTATTGGTTAGAATATAGCCGTCACTGCTGATAAGGAAACCAGAACCAAGGCTCTGGGTCTGGTATTCTCTAGGCTGTCCGTAGTTATCACCGAAGAACCGGCTGAAAAAATCGTCAAAGAAGGGATCATTGCGAAACGGAGACCTCCTCTGCACCGTCTTGCTGGTGTTTATATTCACCACCACGGGATTTAAAGCCTGGGCAAGTTCGACGAAGGGATTGCTGTAATTATCAGAAATATCAGGCAGTACCGCATCTATAGAACCAGCGGAAGCATTGGAGAGAAAAAACGGCGTTGTGCCCTGGCTGTTCCTGGAAGTGATGCCAAGAAAGAATGAGAGAATCATTACAGCTAATATCAGTGAACTAATTATAATTCCTTTTAAATATTTTTTCATTTATGCCACCTCCTTTTTTCTTTAACAGTCTTTCCAGCATTTAGGTTTATTTTTTTGGACCATCTTTTTCAGCGTTTTTAAAATCGTCAAACATATCCATTTCAGTAAATCTTTTAATTCTCATCCGTGCTTCGGAGATCGGAACCAGGGCATTCTCCGCATCCTTTTTCTGAAGGGAGTCCTGATAGTCCTGAGAGATTTTCCTCAGAAGCTCTATCATTTCTCTTTCCATTTGCTGTATTTTGTCTCTCATATTGAAGATTACCTCAATTCCCGCCAGGTTGACCCCCAGATCATTTGAGAGCCTGAGTATCATCTTTATTTTCTCCAGGTCTTCATCACTGAATAATCGTGTGTTCCCCTCTGTCCGGGTAGGTTTAATAAGTCCTTTCCTTTCATAGCAGCGGATGGTCTGGGGATGCACATCCAGAAGGCTGGATACAACAGATATTGAATACAAGCCTTTTTTTCCCATTATTGTCCTCCAGTTTAAGCGTATTTTAAAATTTCTTTTCTGGGATTATAGGGGTTTCTCTTTTCAAATTCCTTTATGAGCTCCTGAGAGTCAATATCTACAGAATCGGGAACAACGATCTTTATCTTAACAAAATGGTCACCCCTTAAGACACCCTTCTGGTCAGGCACTCCCTTGCTGCGAAGTCTGAGAACCTGTCCGCTGCTGGTATAGGGGGGAACCCGGAGCATGGTCATGCCATCGACGGTCGGGATCTCTATTTTGGCCCCGAGCACAGCTTCCTTCACTGTAATAGGGACTTCTGTATAAATATTATTTCCCTTTCTTTCAAAAAAGGGATGAGAGGGAACCCTCGTGATAATGTAGAGGTCACCGTAAGGCCCTCCATTCTTGCCTGCATTTCCCTTTTTTTCTACTCTTATCTTGGAACCGTTATCAACACCAGGGGGAATCTTTACACTTATCTTTTCCTTTGAGGTAATGAACTGCCTTCCCTTACAGTTACTGCATTTAGATGTATGTATCCGTCCCGTTCCCCCACAGCGACTGCACTGCTGAGGGATATGGAGGAAACCCGGACCGATGCTTAGTTTACCTGTGCCCTTGCAATCAGGGCAGGTCACAGACTTGCTTTGCCGGTCGTACCCTGTTCCTCCGCAGTTTCTGCAATGTACCAGCCTGTCGTAGGAAATGGTTGTTGTAAAGCCTTTAAGTGCATCTAGAAAGGATATCTCCACCGTATACTGGATATCCTGGCCTTTGGCCGGTTCGTCCTGGGCACTGTAGTTTTTATTTCCAGATTTCTTATTGTAAATATTGCTGAATATATCGCCAAAACCGAAATCAAATCCCAGGTCATCGAATATACTGCCTCCTCCCTTATTGGAAAAGGGGCCCTGTTGGGATGAATATCCGCCCTGGCTGTATTTTCCAAAGGCATCGGGACCCATCTGATCGTACATCTTTTTCTTTTCTTTGTCTCCGAGTACAGAATAGGCCTCAGATATCTCCTTGAACTTTTCCTCAGCAACCTTGTCATTGGGGTTCAGATCAGGGTGGTATTTTCTTGCAAGGGTCTTGTAGGCTTTCTTTATCTCAGATTCTGTTGCTCCTTTTGAAATTCCAAGTACGGAATAATAATCCCTGGACATACCCTATCCCCTTTATGTTTGGATATCAATGTTCTTTTTTTCAGATATCTTATCCATGGTCACTGTAAGTATTCCATCGGTAAGAGATGCCTTTATGCTGTGTTCATTGACGGGATACTTGATGCTGAAGGTTCTTTCAAAATTACCATAATATCTCTCTATGCGTATGGCTTTCTCATTTTCTGCCAGGGGTTTTGATTCTTTTGAACCCTTTATGGTAATTTCTCCATCTTTATAAAAGACACTTACCTTATGGATGTCTATACCGGGGACTTCCATATATATATATATATATGCTGTCCTCATTTTCAGCAATATCAACCGGTGCTGAAATGGTATTGTCAATACCCTCCAGCTTATTGATGATATCCATATTTTCCTGGCTGAAAAGCCATGAGATTCTATCATGAAGCCTGATCAGCTTGGAAAGGTTTCTCCAGTCTGCCATGAGATTTCTCCTTTATTTGAGAGGGATAGGAGAAAATCCCCTATCCCTTCATCGGTTATTTTACATCTTCATAGTCCGCATCAATAACATCATCACCTTTTTCGGGGCCGGACTGCTGCTGGCCGGCATCATTTCCTTGATCTCCCTGCTGTTGCTGCTGTGCCTGTTTGTACATAATCTCTGCAATCTTGTGGGCTTTCTTGGTGAGATCGTCCATTCTGTTCTTGATGAGGTCATAGGAATCACCTTTAATGGCATCACGGAGATCATTTATTGCAAGCTCAATCTCTCTTGCTTCATTCTGGTCCAGCTTGTCCCTGTTTTCATTAAGGGTCTTTTCAGTGGAGTAGTCTAGGGTATCTTACTGGTTTTTGATTTCCGTCAGTTTCTTATTTTC
>CAYSKJ010000104.1:0-11249 GCA_964431655.1 uncultured bacterium
TGGGGACATTTCTATTTTGCTCAATGGGGACATTATCATTTTGGTACAACAGTAAAACAGTAAAAACCATTCAAAATTCTTGACTTTACAAAAGGTTTTTTAATGGTATGATTCAAGCAGCAATAATAATTCTTTTTACAAGGAGGCAATATGTGCTTACTCTGCTCTACAACCCGATACAGATAGCAACTCCCTATGACCGGTATCCTGTCAGGGGGAAGGAGCTTTCAAATATCATGCTGATAGATGACAGCCATATTCTTGTTGAAGATGACAGGATAAAGGATTTTATAAGAAAAGGCCATGAATTGCCTTCCGGGTTTGACAATTTTGTAAACTGCACAGGGAAAACAATAATTCCGGGGCTTATTGATTCTCATACTCACCTGGTGTGGGGAGGGTTCAGGGAAGAAGAGTTTGAACAGAGGGCGACAGGCGTGCCGTATGAAGAAATAGCAAGGGCAGGCGGGGGTATTGCCAGTACAGTGAGCAGAACCAGGCAGAAAAGCCTTACCGAGCTCTATGATCAATCCAGTAGAAGGATGGAAAGAGTAATAAAAAACGGCACAACATCCATTGAAATCAAAAGCGGTTATGGATTAAACTTCGAGGATGAAGTAAAAATGCTTAAAGTCATAAAACAGCTTAAAAAGGATTTTCCCGTAAATATTAGGGCTACCTTCCTGGGAGCCCACGATATCCCGAAGGAATACAAGAATAACAGGGAAGCCTATATAAAAAAGGTTATTGAAAAAATGCTTCCTTATGTAAAAGAAAATGAACTGGCTGATTATGCTGATGTTTTTTGTGATACCATCGCTTTTTCCTATGAAGAAACGGAAAAAATACTGCAGAAGGCATCAGAGATAGGCTTAAAAATCAGACTGCATGCTGATGAGATAGATAATACAAGGGGTGCTGAGCTTGCAGTCAAATACGGTGCAAAAAGCGCTGATCACCTTATTAAGATTTCCCATGAAGGAATAAAGGCTGTATCTAACTCAGATACGGCGGCAGCCCTTCTTCCGGGTACATCCTTTTATCTGAAAAAGCCCTTTGCCCCGGCCAGGCATCTTATTGAAGAAAACTGCATTATTACCGTCAGTACGGACCTGAACCCCGGTAGCAGTGTTCTCGAGAGACTGCCTATGGCCATGTTTCTTGCTGTATGGGGTTACGGCATGAATATCAATGAGGTTTATAATGCGGTTACGGTCAATGCCGCCTATAGCCTTGATCTTGCTCCTGAAAGGGGATGCATCGCTAAGGGCAAGAAAGCGGATCTGCTCATACTGGACTGCGAAAACTATAAGCACATTATATACAACTACTCTGCAAACCTGGTGGAAAGGGTCATGATAAACGGTGCTTTCTTTTAAGGAGCCTTCTTATACCTTATATCCCCGGGTTTGTAAACCTCATAATAACTGCTCCAGAACCTTGATCTTATGCATACAGGGTTTGAAAACAGAATGTCAGGATTCTCAAGTATTAGAAAGTTCGCGGGAGTATAAACTATAAACACATCCCCTGGACCGGGAGAAATATAAATTTTACAGGTCTGGCCTGTTTTTTCCACTGCTATTACAGAACCGTAGAAAGTAACCTCTTCCAGTGGTTTAAGGCAATGGTCATAGGTGAATATGATATTCCCAAGGATAAGAAGGCAGGGCAGGCAGACCGGGACTAAAAGAAGGTTTATTCTTCCTGCTGCCACAATCTTTCAAATTCTTCCAGGTATTTGCGGGAAACGGGGCATGATTTCATTATAAGGAGGTTTTCATAATTCTTTGCAACCGCTGATGCAGTCCAGTTCATGGAGCCGGTCACCAGGGTACTGCTGTCAATAATGGCGAATTTGTTGTGCATTATTCCATCCCAGTCCCGGGGGCTTGATGCCTTAAGCCCTGAGATTATTTTTACTTTTATTCCGTTGGACATAAGAAAGCCGGCTTTTGCAAACTGATTGTTCTCATTACTCTTTTTATCAACTATCACCCTTACATCAACCCCCCTTTGCCTGGCATTAACAAGGCTGTAGGCCAGCTTGCGGCTTGTGAAGGTATATACGCATACCAGAACTGACTTTTCAGCAGAATCAAGTTCTTCCAGAAGGGCATCAAGAACCTCCCGGGAGGGGGAGAAATAAACGCTGACATCACAGCAAAGCAAAACCGGGGACAGGAGAAAAGGTAAAAGAAATGCTGTAAGCTTTGATAATGAATGGTGCATGAAATCAGTTTAAGTTTTTAGCATAGGGATGTCAAAGATATTTTTCATGGACAAGTTTTAATTTTAAAATATTATTTATGGGTCAAAATAAATGCACAAATCAGGAATGGGAGGCTGAAAAATGAGAGTCAGAGCAAGTGCCGTCTACGAAAATGACGGAAAAATACTTTGCATGAAATACATGTACGGGGGCAAGGAAGTTTTCGGTATACCCGGCGGGGGCGTTGATAAAGATATTTCTATTGCAAATTCTCTGAATGATGAATGGAAAGAGGAACTTGGCGTGAAGGTTGACATAGGGGATATAATATTTGTGGGTGAAGCTCCCTCTGCAAAAAGGCATCCCCAGACGATACACCTTGTTTTCCTCGCAAAGGAGATACACGGCAATCCCAAGGTAAGGCCTGAACATACCAGTTCCATTGAAGCTGTCTGGCTTGATATCGGTGATATACCGAAAAGGCACCTTTATCCTGATATCGGCAGTTATCTTTATCATTACTTCCAGAGCGCTGAACGAAACTCCATACCCTTCATACAGAACTGCATGGAAAGGGGTTTCTTCTGATATAAGACAATATTAATTTACCAAAGGAGATGAAAAAATGTGCAAGATTTGTTCACTGAAACCTGAAAGATTATGGCATTACTTTAATGAAATTTCAAAGATACCGAGGACTTCCCTTGACGAGGAAAGGGTTATTGATTATATTGCCGGTATTGCAGACGGTCTTGGCCTTGATAACAAAAGGGACTCGGTCAATAATCTCATTGTCTATAAAAAGGCAAAAAAAGAAAACAGGGATAAAAAGATACTTACCCTCCAGTCCCACGTTGATATGGTTGGAGTCAGAAGTTCCGGAAGTAATCATGATTTCGGCAGGGACCCTATAGATATCTTCTATGAGGATGGATATGTTAAAGCAAGGGAAACTACCCTCGGCGCGGACAACGGCATAGGCGTTGCCCTTATGATGGCATTCATGGAAGAGGATTTTGACTGTGTAGACCTGGAATTTCTCTTTACGATAAACGAAGAATCTGGAATGACCGGTGCAAGAAACCTGAAAGAGGACTTTTTAAGGGGAAGGTTGCTTCTGAACCTTGACTCGGAAGAGTGGGGGTGCATCTATGTCAGCTGTGCCGGAGCTTCCGACTCGGTTATTACCTTCAGCAAAGGGGAGAATGCTTCTTATGACGGTTATATATCAGCACAACTCTGCATAGACAATCTGCTTGGCGGTCACTCCGGCATAGAGATACATTCCGGAAAGAGAAATGCGAACAAGCTTCTTGCAAGAGTCCTTCGGGCTTTGTCAAAGGTTGCGGATATATCAGTACAGGATATTTCCGGGGGTACCAAGAGAAACGCGATACCTGCTTCAGCCAGAGCGTTATTTGCTATAAGGGAGAATGCCTTTGAAAAAGCTGAATCTATAGTAAGCCAGTACGGTCAGATCTTTAAGGATGAATTCGGCGAGATTGAGAAAAATTTTTCCCTTTCTCTCAAAAAAAACGGTTCCAGCGGTCAAAAGGGCCTTACTGTAGAAAGGACAAGACAGCTGATAAACCTTCTCATGGCTCTTCCCAATGGTGTTATAGCCATGAGTCCGAGCATAGAAGGGCTTGTTGAAACTTCGACAAACCTCGGTGTTATTGAGTCAGGAGAGGATGCTTTCACAATAAGGATTCTCAGCCGTTCATCCATTGATACATCTGTAGATGAGCTCAATGACAGGATTAATATTATAACAGGACTGTGCGGGGGAAAGGTTGAATTGACACCCGGTTACCCGGGATGGAAACCCAATTTGCAGTCAGCTCTTCTGAATACCGCCAAAGAGGCATATAAATCAAAATACGGCCAGTACCCCGAGATAAAGGCAATCCATGCGGGCCTTGAAACAGCAATAATAGGGAAGAAGTTCGATAATATGGATATGATCTCCATAGGCCCTAATCTCTATCACCCGCATTCACCTGATGAAAAGGTATGTGTCGAAACCGTTGAAAAGCTTTATGATTTCACGCGGGAGATAATAAAATCCCTCTAGATTAATTTGGGTGAAGCAAAAGTGAAGCAAAAGGGACGGTTCTTTTTGCTTCACCCCTTTTTCTATCCTTTGCCATCATGCCATTACATGCCATGGGGGCAGTATAACAGGCTTGCGTGAAAATCTCTTCTTCAGGACAGCAGGCATGTACCGCGGGGGTACTATCAGATCCAGTACATGTTCGTCAAACCAGCGGTCTGACATCACAAAATAGCCCTTTCTGCCGGCATCGGTACCCCAGCTGTTTTCAACCTTCCACCGGACGGGCATTTTCCCCTCAAGCTCTACCCCTGTAAGAACCATTGAATGGGTAAGCCGGGCATGACCGCACTCCAGGCGGGTTTTTTTGTCCATTATGAAGCTGGTTTGAAATAAAAGGTCATAGTTATAGAGGCCGGTCAAAAGGTAACCTTCCTTTGTGTGGGATTCCTGGAGAACATCACAGCCGAAAAGGACCGCTTCGCCGTTTTTAAGAATCTTCAAGGCTATTTTTTTAATTTCATAAATGGGTACATTAAGCCATTTCCATCCCCTTTGTCCCGGCATATTGTCAAAAAGATCGATGGTATATGTCCTTTCATAAGGGGTCTGCACTGTCGGGCAATCCACGAGAGTATAGAATGCATCCAGATCCAGACCGATATACTTATCATAAAATTCCCTGGGTGTAATTCCTGTTTCCCTGTGGTATTTTCTGTCTTTATCCCTGTAGGACCAGTCGAACCTTTCCGGCGGTATCCCCATGCATACTGCAAGTATTTTGAATATATCAGACATTATTTTTTCTTTGTATTGCCGTATTATTGAATCCTTTTTATTTGAAAGGAATAATTTGCGCATATATGCATATGCTTCACGAATTTTGAAGCTGATCAGTTCGTTTATATGCCTGCTGTTTTCCCGGTTGTATGTATCGGGCATTATCTCTTTGGGTACAATGCCGTATTTATTTAACAGGTTCACAAGCATGTGCCACTCACCGCCGTCTCTGGCAGGTCTATCCAGGATAAAACGGATGTACCTGTCATCAATATCAAGATCAAGCCTTTTAATTAGCTCTTCCAGATAAAAATTGGCTTTCTCCAGCTTGTCGTAGAACATAAGATAGTTCTGAGAGAATTCAAGATTATCCATCCTGAATTTTTTCATGGTAATTGTCCGGAGCCAGTTAAACTCAGCAAAGAGCCAGCAGGTTCCAGATTTCTTCTGATCGGTAATTTCTGCCTTTTCTTCAATTTCATGGGAAAATGCCCAGTTATTGCTGTTGATGATGTCCCTGTTCAAAGCAATATCGGTGAGGCTTCCCCGTGTCACCGCATTCATGGCGACTTTTAATCCGCTATTACCCAGGAAATCATCTCTGAGTTTTTTAAGCTGACTGATTTTTATTGTTCCTGGTTTTTGTGTATTTTCCATTATCTCAATCTCCTTATGGATAATTCCAGGTATCATTGCATCTGCTGGATATCTATGTCAAATAAAATAAGGCCGGAGAAGGATCGGGGATAAAACTTCTTAAAGATAAGAATTATCAGTTCTTTTTTACCCAGATATTTCTGAGGATGGTATTATTAAGAATTATTCCCGCACTGCTGATAAGGCTTGATTTCTCTGGCAGATCCTTTATTATGCGGTATATCCTCAGGGGATTATAATAGAATTTCTGATACATCCTCTTTTGTATAGGATTAAGATCTATGCCTGTGTACTCCTGGTAAAATGATTTTCCGGAAAAGAATAGATAGCTGTCATTGTATTCATAATCGGGGTAAATCTCTTTTGCCATGTCATACAGGTCAGTACCCGGGAAAGGAACTACCTGAAAGGCACTTATGGAATGAAAGCTGGATTTTAATGCAAAATTAACGGTAGTATTAATCTCATCCAGTGTTTCTGTGGGGAATCCTAACATGAAAAGACCCTGGGTAAAGATGCCCTTTTTTGCTGTATATTCTATTATATCCGAGAGCTTGGGCAGGTTTACATATTTGTGGATTTTCTCCTGCAGTCTTGGTGAAGCAGTTTCCACAGCATATCTTATAAAATAAGCTCCGGCTTTCTTAAGAAGGTCCACATCCTCAAAGGTGAGCTGATCCCCCCTGAGACCGCTGGAAAAACCTATGGATAGCCTAAGCCTGTTTTTAATTATCAGATTGCAGATCTCCCTCATCCTTTCCTTTGCAAGGTTGAAAGCATCATCTAAGACATGTATTTCCCTGACTCCATGGTTCTCATAAAGGTCCATAAGCTCGCTGAAAAAATTGTCAGCAGACCTGATCCTGAGGGATTTGCCGAATATCTTATGGCAGTAGGCGCACCTGTAAGGGCATCCCCGGGTGGAGAAGACAGGAACTACCCTTTTTTGCTTTCGGAAATGGTTTGTGGGCCTTAACGGGCTCTTATTATAGGAATCAATGTCCAGCATATCCCATGCAGGGTTGGGCAGAGAGTCCAGATCCTGTATATATTCTGCAGGTTTGTGAATAACAGGACTTTCATTTTCCCAGTAAGCTATGCCGTAAATATCCTTTACACTTTTGTTTGATATAATGGCATCCATAAGTAATGGAAGTCGAATCTCGGCTTCTCCGATGAATATATAATCAGCCCGGGGATTTTCTTTAAGTGCAAGCCCGGTTGATGCTGATGCGTATGGACCTCCGATTATTACGGGAATACCGGGTTGATTATCTTTTATCTTCTCCACAAGGCTTCTTACTATCTGGTTTTCGTAAGTGAAGGCTGATATACCGACAATATCACTCTTAAAGTCAGTAAGGGCCTTATAAGCGCTGTTAACTGACATGGTATGAAGAGGCATGTCAATAATTTTGTAGTTAAATCTCCCTGGAAATTTATTCCTCAGGGCAGAAATTATATAGAGAAGCCCTATGGGTATTTCTGCAGAGCTTTTTGGAGCTGGTTTGTAAGCACGTAAAAGGGCCAGGTTTATCTTTTCTTTTTTTGAAAGCTCGTAATATTTCCCATTGTTCATCTGTAGTCCTCCATGTTGAAAAATTTGATTTCCCTGGGCTGTATGAGGGAGTCATACTTTTTTTTCAGCCTGACCTTTCTGTGAAGGACAGGATAGCGCACCAGTATGTTTTCAGTGTCCACATCTTTGCTGTTTCCTGTGAGCAATTCTTCTGGTCCTGTCAGCTGAAGGGTCAGTGTCATATTGATATATTGTCCATTATACCGTGAAAGGTCAATATTTATATCTTTGCCTATGTATTTTGCATCTTTACTGAATGGGATATCAATAATAGTTTTTAATCTAAGCAATTCATCTATTATATGAATCTGAAACCTGTATGAAGGATCCTTGGTGCCTGATTTCCTTACTGTTTTTTTCTTTGTTTCGACCCTTGTGTTTATATATCCATCCTGAGGTACCTGGAGGGCCATGAAAACCGGGCTGTTACACGAAAGCTCAATAAATTCGGTGTTTCTTACCTCTATTATTGCGTTACGGTTAAGAGAAATATTGACCGGGTAAAGATTGGTACTGTATGGGAGCACTGAAAGAGCTCTTTTGTGCTGGATATCATTATAATAAGCCCTTAAGGCAATTATACACAGGCTTAAAAGCAAAAGCAGAAGAACTCTTCTTGGCGTAATAATATGAAGAAAAACTGCTGAAACTGCAAATAAAAGCAGGATTCCGGCTGATATGTATATACTAAGCATAATTATCACTGTAATTTGCCGTTATTGAAAGGTATATAAAAAACCAGATGCCTATAAGGTTTATATAGAATATATATTGAAAAAGGGCTAAAAAAATCAGGGCAAGAATGCTTATCATTACTGCAATCTGAAAATAGTCCTGAGCCGGTCTGAATATATGCATCAATATCAATCCTGCAAAAAGAGCAAGCATCAGGATTCCCCCTTCTGAAAGAAGGTGCAGGTAAGTATTATGGGCAGTTGAATGATAGTATTTTACTATCATTGGTGTGTCCTCTGTGAAATGTCTCCGGGCATTCTGAGGAAAACTCCCTATACCGCAACCGATTACAGGATTTTCATAAAAAATATTCAGGGCAAAACGGTAGAGATGCAATCTGGGGTTGTCTGCAATGTGTGATCTGATGTCAGTTTTGATTAAATATAAGCCTGAGAAAATCAGGATTAGTATAAGGGCAGTAACAAAAGACAGTCTCATTGAAAATTTCCATGATTTTGTGAATCGGTAAACAAGGTAAGCAATGGACATTAAAAAAAGCATAAGGATTGAAAAATAAGCCGCTCTTGCTAATGTAAGGGCAAGGCTGATAAGGGATATTAAGGAAAAAAATGCAAAGACAATCCTCATATATCGTTTCTTACTGCTGATTGCAAAATATAGACTGGGGAATATCAAAAAAAGCAGAAACTGCCCATACCACCCGGGATTGGCAAAAAACCCTGAAAGCCTGGGTATATTCATATATGAATAGGTACTTTCAAAAAACAGAGGGATATTTATGTGATAATAGTATTTCAACAGCCCTGCAACTGCCAGGAGATTTGAAAATATAAGAAAATGCAGTATGAAACTTTTAATTCTATGTTCCTGGATCATTTTATTGATGTATATGAAAATATGTACGGAAATATAAAAAAGCATCAAAAAACTCAGGGGGTATAAAAGACTGTTCTCCTGAGCAGAAAGTATGCGGGCCGGAAAATACAGAATTGTGATAAAATAGCGGTTAAAAATAGACTCTATGCCTGATATGCGGAGGGAGCGTATTATGCCTGCAGCCATAAACAGCAGAAAAAAAAGATTTACTCTGTTTTTGATGATTTTCCTGAAATTATCAAAAAAATAAGGTATAGATCTAAAACCGCAAAAAAGGCCGGCTATTGTCAAAAGGGGGATATAATCATTCCCGGCATTATTCCCTGTAAAGGGCAGAAGTAGAATAAAACCGTAGAGGATATACCCTGTCCTGAGAAATGCAAGGATTATTAGGATTACAAGGATATAAAATTCTGTATCAGTGCATACTGCACCAAAAGACAGGACAAATGCACCGGTCAGTATTATGTGCACGCACAGGCAGAAAACCATTAAATATTTCATAGGGGTTAAGATATAATCAAGTAATTGACAATGTCAAAATTAAATTGACACAGCGTGCCATAATAAGTAATAAACAAAACAATGTACAGCAAAAAGTACCTATTGATAATAGCGCTGATTCTTGTTTTTCAGCTCAGCCTTCTTATTTTTACTGATATAAAATTTTTTGAGGATGATGAATGGACCTTCTATTTTTCAGCTGAAAATTTTTCAAAGGGGAGGTTTTCTCTGACTGACAGTGAATATAAAGCCCAAAGGGCATTGGCAAGGATTTATTCCGCAAGATATAATACAGGCAACTTTACTCAGTACAGGCAGAGGAATGACGGTTTCTGGGTTTCAGAGAAACCGGCCGGTTATCCCCTGATTCTTTCCATTTTCCACCGTTATAATGCCCCCAGGCTTCCCAATATTATACTTCTGATACTTATGCCCTTATCAGTTTTCCTTCTTAAAAATGAATTTTTTAATGAAAGGGAGAGATTTTATACTGCGGTTCTTGTCATTGTCTGTCCCCTTGTTCTGATTTCATCCTCCAGGTTTTATATGGTGGATTTCTTTTCTTTCTCCCTGACAGTAATAGGATTTTCATGCTTTCTGAGTGCTGTGTCTTATCAAAATAAACAGGTTTTTAACTGCCTTTTGTCATTTATCTCAGGAATTTCCTTATCCCTTTCATCCTTTGCCAGGATAATAGGGTATGGGAATGTTTTCATTATAATTATATTTATCCTGTTTTTCAGCAAAAAGGCCGGCTGGAAAAAGACATCGTCTGTTCTGTTATTTTTCCTTTTAGGAATATTTGTTTTTCTTCTGCCTAATGCTGTCTATAATTACCGGGTACTGGGAAATGTACTTCAAAACCCCTACCATGTGGGCGATATGCCATTAAAGATACCAAAAAACTGCTTTAGTTTCCAGTATTTCATAAATGGAGACCCTCCGTATCCCTTTTTGTATATCTTCAGAAATATAATAACATCACCCCAGATAATATTTCTGGCCATGCCTGCGATAATGTTTATGCTGGCAGGGATTTATATCTTTTACAAGGAAAAGGACAGGAGGGTGCTGGTTTTTCTCCTGCTTGTATTTGCATCAATTTTTGCACTCTTTATACAGTTCTACAGAGTTTCTACAGTAAATTACCTCTGGAACGGCAGACCTTATCTTCAGGGTTTTTTCCCCGTTGCAGTTTTTTCTGCCGTGTTTCTATCCTGGATAAGATCAAAAATCAGGATAATTCTTCTGTTTATGCTGATATTTTCAGGGTACTGCCTGTTTTTTGATTTTCTTTACAATAATCATCAGGACCCTTATTATCTCGGAATAGAGCAATTATGGAATATGGATCAGAGGACTAAAGCCCGGACCAGATGAGATATCTTCTTAACATAGCTTATGATGGTGCAGAGTTTAATGGCTGGCAGTCAAATCCGAATGGCAGGACTGTCCAGGATACCATTGAGTATGCTCTTTCAAGCCTGATGAAAAAGCAGGTGAGGATTACAGGAGCAAGCAGAACTGATACAGGTGTTCATGCCCTGGACCAGTATGCCCATTTTGATCATGATAAAGAACTGCCTCACAGTATGCTTTTTGACGGTATGAATTCAATACTTCCATACGATGTCAGAATAAAGGGTGTCAATCCGGTCAGCAGTAATTTTCATTCAAGGTTTTCCGCAATCTATAAGATTTATACCTATATTATAACAGCAATGCCTGTTTCTCTGCCCTTCTTGTCCCGCTATTCCCTGAATATAAGAAAAACTCTTGATTATGAATCAATGGAGAAAGCAACAGGCATGTTTGCCGGGCAGAAGGACTTCAGTGCCTTCAGGGCTTCGGGATGCAGCGCCCGATCGCCTGTTATTACCCTTGAACGGGCT
>CAYSKJ010000105.1:0-11177 GCA_964431655.1 uncultured bacterium
CTTTTGCCATTATGGGCGCCATTTCTTTAATAAGATATTTTCCCCCAATGGACCCTGTGAATCATGAGTCAATACTGCAGTATGACGAAAGAGACCATATGTTTTCCAGGAATGCACTTAAATATAATGAAGAGCTGAGAGAAAGATACTATAGCCTGCATCCAGAAAAGAGGAAAGCCGATGAGGTAATTCATGCAAGAAAGGAATTGGGGGAGAACGGTTCAGTCTATTATGATAAGTATTATTCGCAATCATTCCGGGCTGGATTCAGGTTTCTGTCCAGGTTGAACAAAGCAGACCAGGGGCCTCAAAACGCAGAAGTCTCGGATATTTCTGTCAAGGAATTAAGAAATGCAATAATCAGTATAGCAAAAAATTACGGAGCCTATGATATAGGCTTTTTAAGGCTCAAAAAACACCATTTCTACAGCCATCGCGGAAGACATGGGGATAAATGGGGAGAGCCAATTGTCCCTGAACATAAATTTGGAATAGTTATTATTATTGCAATGAACATTGATTCAATAAAAAAAGCTCCAGGCATTGAAACTATCAATGAATCTGCCCGTTCTTATGTCGAAGCTGGAAAAACAGCAGGAGTAATTGCAGAATATATAAGGCTCTTCGGGTTTAGTGCAAAAGAACATACTGACGCAAATTATGATACCATACTGGTCCCCTGTGCTTCTGATGCAGGGCTTGGTGAAATCGGCAGGATGGGGCTTCTCATGCATCCAGACCTGGGGCCCTGCCTCAGGATATCAATGGTAACCACATCCCTTGATCTTGAAGTGGGTGAAAGCATGAGGAGAGATGAAAGCACTGCCTATTTTTGTAAAATATGCAGGAAATGCGCCATCAACTGCCCGTCAAAGTCCATATCTTATGAGAATATGCCACCAGTCAGTCGCGGTACAGCCCACTGGTCCATAGATCAGGAAAAATGCTATAGCTTCTGGAAATCCATCGGTACAGACTGTGGTTTCTGCATAAGAGTATGCCCCTATACCAAAAAAAATAATCTCTTTCACAAATTCATACGCTTTTTCATCAGGCGCAATTTTATTAACCAGCATATTGCACTGATCATGGATGATCTTCTCTATGGCAGAAAGCATAAAATTAAATGAATCTATTCGGGTGATTAAAAAATTCAGTCAAATCGGGAAAAAAATATATACTATAAATACAGTTTGAAAGGAGTGATGAATTGAAAGGAAGCCTAAACCACATTGAGATTTATGTTAAGGATTTGAATAGGACAAGGGAATTCTGGGGATGGCTTCTGGGAGAAATGGGCTATACTAAATACCAGGAATGGGCTTGCGGTATAAGCTATTTGCATGAACCCTCCCGGATATATATAGTTTTTGTCCAGGCAGAAGAAAGATTCCTGGATATTGAGTATCACAGGTGCCGGGCAGGACTGAACCACCTGGCATTTTACGGCGGTTCAAGGGAATTCATTGACAGGATAACAGCAAAACTGCGTAAAAGGGGGGTAAATATACTATATGAAGACAAACATCCATTTGCAGGTGGTCCTGATTACTATGCAGTATTTTTCGAGGATCCTGACAGGATGAAGGTAGAAATAACTGCCTGAGTACAGACTTCCGCTCTTAACAATTAAAAATATTTCTTCTTTCTTCTCCTGTTTAATTGGAATTTTGCTTATTAATTACCGTTTTTTGTTGATAATTGCCATACCAGGTATAGGATTTCAGAGCACTTTAACATGGACGAATAAAATTTAATTTCATATTTGGATACCAGAGGAGATAATTTTGGATAAAACGTCTATGGAGTCAAAAATTGAGGCTCTTTTCAGAAGGCAGGCAGGGAATGACAGTAGGGTCAGGAATGCCTATCTCCTTGTGCATTCAGATAAATCAGGGATCCATTTAAATATTGCTGAAGGAGCTGACACTCATCCTGGTCAGCCTAATCATATGGCAAGTGTGGGAAAATTATTCACTGCCTGCATTATCGCAATAAATTGATAGGAAAATCATTTTTTGTCTTTAGATGATTGATTATCAGTCTTATCAGGGTTTTTATTCTGCTCAGACATACGACCCTCAGATTTTGATATTATGCTTGATAATACGGAAATTTAATTTTCCTGAAAGCATAAAATACATCCGGTTTTTGCGACAATTCACATTAGAACCGGCAACGACAGGTGATACGGCTGATTCGACGCCGCGGCTCCACCCCCATGGGGGTGGAGTGTTACTTTTTCTTCCTCTTCTGAACATAAAATATAGCCTTCTTCTTTTTAAATTTAAGCTAATTTTGTGTCCAAGATAATTGGTGGCAGTATAATTCTTCCTTAAACTGCTAATCTGTGATCCATTTTAGGAAAAAACGATCCTGTCTTCTTGCCTATTAATTTTAAGTTCTGCTTTTCCTGTCTGATCAGGCAGGATTATTTTGTCGCAGTTAGCGGCCGAACATCCTCAGGTAGGTCTGGCTATGAGCAGCTTAAGAGTTCATCCCCCACATTCTTTATCTCAAAGATGTGTATTATAAAGGGCTGATATTTGAATTATTCATAGACGACCTTCTCACTTGCAACATGAGGTTTTGGCTGTGAATACGCCAGGTGACAAAATTGAAGTATTAGGGTTATAAAAAGCAACTTCTTCATTTTTTAAGACCCCGTCCTGATATTGGAATATAACTTTATTAATACAAAGGCCTGTAAGAAAAAAATCAGTTCTTTAAGAAATTCTTTATCTCAGCTGGGCTTAATACCTTTCCAGAAGAAACTACCTTTTCGTTAATTACCAGTGACGGGGTCATCATTACACCATACTCGGTAATATCGCTTATCTTCGTAACCTTTGTGATATTTGCATCAAGACCCATTTCTTCTAATGCCTTCCTGGTATTTGCCTCAAGTGTCCTGCACTTTGGACATCCGCTTCCCAGTATTTTGATATCCATTATTCTTCTCCTTTCTGTTTTATAAATTCAATTATTTTATTGAGAATCATATCTCTGATTTTCCTTGTCTTAGCCAAATTTTCCTCATATGAGCCTTCAATGGCAGAGGGGTCAGGGAACTGCCAGTGAAGTCTTTCTGTTTCTCCCGGAAATATGGGACATTGCTCGGCTGCCTCAGGATCACAGACAGCAATAACACAGTCATATTTTTTGCCTTTTTCAATCATATCTGATATGCCTTTTACACTGTTGCCTGATATATCATATCCAATCTCAGCCATAGCCTTAACAGCCATGGGATTGAGCATTCCAGGCTCCAATCCTGCACTTTCAGCGATGAACCTGTCTGAAAGCCGGTTTAGAAAGGCTTCAGCCATCTGGCTTCTGGCTGAATTATGTATGCAAATGAATAATACACTTTTCCTGTCCATTTAATTCCTCCTTGGGCCTATGGAAACAGAATCCCGTAAAGCATGCCGATGGATGTTGACATGATTACTACAAGAGTTATATATACAGCAGTTTTTTTTGTACCTATCATACTTCTTATGGCAAGCATGCTGGGAAGTGACAGGGCAGGTCCGGCTAATAGCAGAGCAAGCGCAGGGCCCTTGCCCATACCGCTCCCTAAAAGACCCTGCAGTATGGGTATTTCAGTCAGAGTTGCAAAGTACATAAAAGCCCCCGCAATTGATGCAAAAAAGTTTGAAAAAACACTGTTTCCCCCGACAAGACCGGTTACCCAACTTGAGGGTATAATGCCTTCCTGGCCTGGCCTTCCAAGGAAAAAACCTGCCAAAAGTACCCCTATAAAAAGAAGAGGCATTATCTGAAGAGAAAACTCATAAGTGGAGACTGTCCAGAGCTTGAGTTCATCTCTCCTGAACCAGAGCACAATCATAATGAAGAGCAGGATCATAAAAAAGCCTGTAATATAGAACTTAAGGTTGTATATCGTATTCCATATGTCCATACTCTCATCCCTGCCCCAGTTCATGAATACCAGGATCCCCACCATTGAGAAGATATAAAGCGCAGTCTGGAAAAGTGTCCGCCCGGATTCTTCGTTTTCCGGTATCATAAGCTCAAGGTTTTTGTTTCTGTGTATTTCTTCTTTTATAAATATAAAATGCATTGCCAGACCAATGATTACTGAGAATATTACAGCGCCTGCAGCCCTGGCAACACCCATTTCAAACCCTAAAACCCTTGCAGTAAGAATAATTGCTAATATGTTTATTGCCGGGCCTGAATACAGAAAGGCAATTGCAGGACCAAGTCCCGCTCCTCTTTTGTATATGCCCCCGAATAGAGGCAGTACCGTACAGCTGCACACAGCAAGGACAGCCCCTGAGACAGAAGCGACTCCATAGCTTAATACCTTGCTGGCATTGGCTCCGAGGTACTTCAGGACTGCACCCTGGCTGATAAAGTTGCTAATGGCACCTGCGATGAAAAATGCAGGTATCAGGCATAAAAGGACATGTTCCCTTGCATATTCCTGAAGCATCATAAGGGATTCCATCAGAGGGCCCGGCAAGGATATATTCTCAAAGGGGAAAAAGTAAAAGAATAAAAATACTATAACAATAAGAAGAAATTTATATTTTTTTACCATTATTTACTCCTTTTTCTCAGTGCAGTTCTTTCTGATTGAATTTAAGGTGACTCTTTTTTTTAGGTTGTTTATATCCCTGGCAGAAGATGGAATTGTATCAACGGCATCCAGTATATTTTTTGTAAAAACTGTACTATCCCAGCAGATTGAGAAAAAGATAAACCTGCCGTCCCTTCTTTCCTGTACAAGCCCTGCATTGTTAAGCTCCTTCATATGCCTGGATACAGAATATTCCGGAATCCTTAGAGAATCAGAGATTTCGCACACGCAAAGCTCATGTTTTGCATGGAGAAGGATCTTCAATATCCTCAATCTTGTCTCATCACCCAGGGCCTTAAATGCTTTTGTATATTTTTTCATATTAAATAATTACGGGCAAAATTAATTTACTGTTGCATACTTGCGCAACTATGTCAATAAAATAATAAATGAAAAACTGAAACCCTGCAGGAAGATTTCTTTTCAAACGAATAATTTAGAAATTATGCGCTCCATACCATGTAGATTCCAGCCAGTATCAATAATAGACCGCATATTTTCCTAAGAATTACAGCACCTTTTGATTTCTCTGTCCAGTTCAGGTAATGCTGGACAACTTCTGTGAAGGTACCTGCAATTACGATTACAGAACAGTGTCCTATTCCGTAGCTCAGCATCAGCAGACCGGCAAAAACGGCCTGTGTTGCAGCTATCTTCAGCGCAACGGTAAGTACAGGCGCCATATAGGCAAAAGTGCAGGGGCCAAGCGCAATGCCGTATAGAAGGCCAAGCAGGAAGGCTGCCATCATACCCTTTTTTCTGAACCTGGGCTGTCCTATATTTCCCAGTAATGGGAGAGGGATTACATCCATCAGGTGTAATCCGATTATTATGAGAATCAATGCAACAAAATAATTTCCAATGACGCCGACATCCCCCATCATCCTTCCCATTGCTGCTGTAATGACCCCTACCAGGCCTATGGTAATGAGAATCCCGAGTGAAAACAGAAATGAAATCTTAAACGCCCTTTTTGTTGTAATCTTTCCCTGACCGTCAATAAATCCCACAATAAGAGGGATAGTAGCCAGATGGCAGGGGCTTAGTATTATGCTAAGGATACCCCATATAAATGCAGCAAACAGGGAAACCTCAGGTGTTGAGTTCATTGCTGAAGAAAGCCATGAAAACAGAGATTCTATCATAGCTCGGTTCCGGTTTCTTTGAGTTTTTTCAGGATATCTTCCTTAGACATGAAGCCTTCATGCCTGAAGTACTGCTTCCCATTCTGATCAAAGAATATCTGTGTGGGGATTACCCTGACACGGTATTCATTAGCAATGTACCTGTAATCCGAGATCTCCAAAAGCAGGATATTTGCTTTCCCTTCAAGTTCTTTTCCAAGCTGTTCAAATATTGGCTTCATCATTTTACATGGTATGCATGAGCTGGATCCAATATCAAGAACTGTCACCATTCCGTTTGCCAAAGCCTCTGAAAGTGGATTTTTCGGTTTCATGGCAATCTGTTCATTTATCCACTTTTCGTTTAATTTAACATCAGCATTATACCTTAATTCAGTGATATATTGTTCAATATAGTCAGCCTTTTTCTGCTGAAGAAGATAATTACGTATATCATTTTCAACCTGTTCAAAGGATGCGCCCTTCATATTGCTCTTATTCTCCTCATAAAACTGTTCTATCTCCTGGCGATCAATATCTATGTTGCTAACAATCTGCATTATAAGCTTATTTACCGCCTGGTCCATATGCTGTGCTCTTTCATTTTCAGAAAGACCTGATGTATGGCCTTCTGACTCGGCTTTCTGATAAAGCAGCTCCTTTGTGATTATCTGTTCAAGGAATCCGTCCATATTATCCTTATACATATCCCTGTATTGAGGCGGGAGTTTGCTGAATGCTTCCTCCAGATCAGATTTGCTGATATTATGGAAATTGACTGTCGCAAGGATATTGCCTTCAGCCTTTTTAACTGATGAGGGACTAAGATCAGGATCAGATGTCTGTACTTCTATATCTGGTTCAGAGGGGCTGACGATGCTTTTCTCTGGTACTTCCGGCTGTAAATTCGTCTGATCATCATCAGTATCTAATTGAGTATCTTCCCCCTGAATATCGCCTGAGTCTGCAGGTTCGTCCATATTAAGCATAAGAAGCTTATCTGTTGCACTTACAGTAAAGGTCTCCTTATAGGTTTCTTTAACCGGGATATTCTTAAAGATTATAATTACTGCAATAATAACAGCAAGGCCTGCTATTATCAGGATTCTTAGTCCTTTTTTCATACAAAAACCTCCAGAATAATATTGTAGTCCTCATAAAACAAATATGTTCTTTTTCATGTTTCACTCTAATCAGGTTGTAACACTCCTGCAAAACAAGGCAAAATATATGCTTTTAGAAATAATTATATCTGTTTGTCCTATACTTTTATGATAATATAAAGATGGTATCAGAAATAAAGGCACTGTCATGAATGATATCCAGGATTTTAAGGTTCTTATTGACATATCATGACTCAGGGTCCTTTTTTCTAATAAGTTTATCCAAAGTCAATATATGGTTTTTATAAAAGAGAGAAAATGCCAGCGGTATGAACATGGCTATATCCATCATCATGGTTGTTTCAAGCTGTCCCTTTCCATAACCGAAACAGCCGCAGGATATGTCAAGTCCCCTTATCAGCGCGGAAGAAATCATAATAATAAAGCTGAGAAGGCTGAGAAGGACAAGCATTGTTGTCTCTTTCAGCCAGAGGCCGATAATGATAAATAGCCCGAGGTTTATTTCAAAAAAGGGCATAAATACAGCGGCAAGGTTGATTATGAATTCAGGAAAAAGCCGGTAATTGTATATATCATCCGCAAAACCGCTTATGAATACTATCTTAGAGAGGCCCGTATAAAGGAAAAATACACCGACTGATATCCTTAAAAGAAGGAAGAAAATTGAAGGAAATGTGAGTTTCTTATTCATATTCAGAATGCCTTTCTCCCTCAGAATCATATCTTTCTATCCAATCCAGATAACCGCCGGAGTAAATGAGTATTTTTTCATAGTTTGCTGTATTTACAAGGAGCTGGTACATCTCCTTTGACATATCACAATGTATATCAAAACAATACAGAACCAGGGTAAGATAGGGGGGGTGACTGGAGATAAACTCCTCAAAATACTCATCAAATTCATAAACAGGGAATAGCACTGCCCCGGGTATATGGCCATCATTATAATCACTCAGGCTCCTTGTATCGACAATCAGGCAATCGGGATTGCCGATGCAGGCTATTACCTCTTCATACCCTATGAATATATCCTCATTGCCGGCATTATCATCCATTCTGGTTTCTGGCTGTATCCTTTTATACGGGGCTGTATATCCGAAAAGAGGAACATTCTGCGTACACCTGTTGAATAAAAGGGCGAATACCAGGCATGTCAGCACTATTACTGCCATTTTGATTATTGTTTCTTTATTGAATATCATATCAGTATCCGTTTTTCTCTTATGGCTTACAAAAAATTAAGATATATTGTTCCATAACAAATGCAATTAAAATTCGGTTAAAATTGCACCCGCCATGATATAATACAGCAAGTTATGCAAGATTACTACTGTACAGTATGCAGGAGTCCCCTTACTGCTTCAAAGACCTGGCTGGAATGTATATATTGCGGAGATAAAGAAATGTCGGATTATATATGCCCCAATGGCCATTATGTATGTGAGAACTGCAGACTGGCAGCACCCCCGGAGATTATTGAGAGCGTCTGCAGAATTAGTAATGAAACAAACCCATTTAAAATTGCAGAGCTGATCATGAATCATGCCTCATTTAACCAGCATGGTGCAGAGCATCATTCAGTTGCTGCCCCCTGCATACTTACAGCAGTAAGAAACATGAAACTTGCAGATATTGCTGATAATCAGATCACCAGCGCTGTAAAAAGGACAAATAATATCCCTTACGGTGCATGTGCAGGCAGAGGGGATTGCGGTGCGGGGCTGGGAGGGGCGGTTGCTGTTTCAATTATCCTGGGGGCCAGATATTCATCTGATACAGAGAGGAGCCTTGTATTAAAAACTGCAGGAGAGACAATGATTTTATTATCATCAATGGGAGGACCAAGATGCTGTAAGCAGGCTGTCTATGCCTCAATACATACAGGGTTTAAGAGCATCCTTGAATATTATAATCAAGATTACCCGGCGTTTATGCATAATATAAGATGCATGTTTCTGGATAAGATCTCAGACTGCAAGAAAGATAGATGCCCTTATTTAGGTAAGTAGAATGAAGCAGAAATGGAGGCTTTTAAGGGATGATATAAGAGAACCGGGACTGCATTTTGCTGTTGAGGAGGCTATTCTTCAATGCCTGGAAAGCAGTATCTCACCGTGTACCCTCAGGCTAAGGAAGGTAATACCATGTGTATTCATCGGGGTTTATCAGTATGCTGATGAAGATGTAGATATTGATTACTGCCGTAAAATGAATATACCTGTTATCAGGAGGCCTAATCCCGGAGGGGCGGTATATCAGGATGAAGGCAGTTTCTGCTACTCTGCCTTTTTCAGAAAAGGTGAATTTTTTAAGCATATCGGGATTAATGATTCATCGGAGCTCTTTGGTTTTTTTGGCAGTACTGTTCTTGCTCTTCTTGACAGTTATGGAATCAGGGGTGATATATCCCCTGTCAATGATATTACCGTAGGCGGAAGGAAAATATACGGCTCTGCTCAGGTAGAGCTTTTTGATTGTTTTGTTCACAGCGGTACATTTCTGGTGAACTGCTGTAAGGAAAATATGGAGAAAGCATTAAAGCCGTCCATGCTCAAGTTTGAAGATAAGGGTTTTAAAAATGTCAGGGACAGGGTTGTCAACCTTGCTGAGCTATTAATGACGGGTACCGAAATCGATGTCAATGATGTGATGAGCAGGCTTGCAGGAGTGTTTGAAAGCCGGGCTGAAATTAAATTATATAATGGAGAACTGTCAGCTAAAGAAATCGCATTGGCCAAGAAGTTCTATGAGGAGAAATATTCCCAGCATGAATGGACCTTTAATAACAGGCCATCCTACGATACCTTCGTTTCAGCCAAGGCAGAAAGCGGTGTTATTAGCCTTTTTATCTCAGTTAAAGACAATATCATCCATGACCTGAAGATCAGCGGAGATTTTCTGGTTCCGGATCAGGTCCTGCTTAAAGAAGCACTTGATTCTGTAAAGGGTCATTATCCTGAATCCGGTGTGAAAATAATACAGAACTCAAAACTGCCTTCTGATGTAAAACTGACTATATCTAAACTGATGAGGGAAATACAGTGAAAAATAAAAAGATGAGGCTTGAAATCCTGATCGCTTCACCTCCCACAAGAAAATGCAAGACAATCCTGGATATGATGCAGGCTCAGGTAATAAAATACCCTGAGAAGCTAAGGCTTGATATATATTATGCAGGATCACAGCCCTTTACTGTTCCGACGGCAGGTTACATGAACCAGGGCAAACAGAAGAGGGTTCCCTCTGTATTTGTCAATGGGTCTATGGTTTCATGCGGAGATGTTCCTGATGAAGAAAACCTGCAGACAGCTGTTGAAGAGGAACTCTCTAAACATGCATCAAGCTGGGCTGAATAAAGACGGTAAAAATTTCGCTGTTGCCCTGTGTTCCATTTAATTTCGCCACAGGGTTACAGATCCCTGTTATGATATTATGGATGTTATTTCAATGCCTGCAGGTGTAAAAGAACAAACAGGTATATAAGGTCAGTTAATTAAGGTCAGCCTGCGGGGTGCGGGGCAAAGAACAGCGTACTGGATATATCTACACTGAAAAAGGACGTTTTTTTCTGTTGCTGTTATATGAAAATTATAGCCAATAAGCAATTTAAGAAAAATGCATCGGGATAATTAGTATAGAGCTTTTTATCTGTATTTACCCGCAGCAGGTTTTACCGCCTTTCTTGACTATGAGCTCCGAAGCTGCTGATATACCTGCTTTTACTATCAGATCAGAAGGTACTGCCTCATAAACCCTTCCATCTGCCTCAATGGTTCTGCATTTTGAGTCTCCGCATATATCACAGCATTGACTCTGCCCGGTCCCAGCATTTAGATAGTCTTCCAGGAGGCGGTTATTAATCCATATGCGGTTTGACACCATAGGATCATTCTGAAAATCTGAAACAGGAATTTCTTCCTTTATAAGACTTACTCTTATGCTTAGGGGTGTGAGCGTCTTTTCAAGGATTTTTACTGCCTTGTCCAGCTCTTCCCCGGTTGATGTGCATCTGGGACAAGTCTCACCCTCTGAGACAAGCCTCTGCCATTTGATGGTTATTGTTTTTGATCCGCTCATTATTCTCCTCCTGTATCTTCACCGGCCTTAATTAATTGGACACTAACTAAGCTTATACATCCAAGCAGTTTTTTTGTCAATAAAGACATTAAATACATTCCTTTTTTCAATTAGATAGAGATATCCATTTTTCTCCAGCATCCAATGTTGATTATAAGCATCAATAAATTTTCTTATTGCATCGAATAGATCCTTTACATTGCGATAGGCCCTGCCATATATTATCTGTTCCTTCAATGTTCT
>CAYSKJ010000106.1:0-11148 GCA_964431655.1 uncultured bacterium
AAGTTCGCCGAAGAAAAGGCTTGAATTCTTTACAAAAAAGACTGTTTGAAGATCACCGCACAGGGATTTGAGCTTTTTGGCATAAGCTTCCTCCTGGCCGTCATCGGGTGTATTAAGGCCCATAATGACAGCATCAGCATTTTTGCTGTAAGAATGTATAATTTCAGAAAAATCCTTGTCCCGGGGCTTTATCATAACCTTAAAACCGGCCTTTATCCTTACCTGTTCAATAAGATTTTTAAGGTACCTTGTTGTTTCTTTCTCCATCCTTTCATCGTTTGCAATACTGATTATCTCAATCCTGGATCCTCTCCACTCATGATTCTGAACCAGGAGATGGGCCAGGAGTATCATCAGATCGCCATTTCTCTGCAGACCGCCCCACCATACATGGATGTTCCTCTTTTCCGCCTCCTTAGGGAAAAGTCTTTTCGGGTTAATTCTGCAGAGTATGATGGATTTATTGACCACAGAAAGTTTTTTCATTGCAATAAAAAGGTTTTCGAGGTTCTTTTCCTTTTTAGGCCAGCCTACCATTACGGTATTGCTCTGAATACCTGCCATGCCGTTTGCCTGGCTTACCGTGACAAGGCCGTCGGTAAAGCCTGGAACGACATCTATCTCTGAAAAAAGATCAAGTCCCTCGTTTTTGAGCTTTTCCTGCATCTCCAGAACTTCCCGCCCGATATCCAGGTGCTTATCCAGAAGGTCCCCAATTTTCAATTTGCATACTGTTACAATGCCGCTTGACTGGCTGAACCAGTTCCCGAACCTGATAAGATCGAGATTATCCTCGACATTATTGATCACAAGAAGTATGTGGGGGCGCCAGTTCCTGGCGCTCATGGGATGGTTGCTCAGCCTGCGCAGGAATTTTTTTATCATTGCTTCATAAAAACCCCTTCTTACATCACCATACCGTTTCTTCTGCTCCCTGCGGACCAGTACGGCATATAGCAGGGATTCAACGGCTACTGCAATAATGCTTCCCGCTGGAGATATAAGGATCATTACAAATACACAGGCAATGCCCCCGGTCATAGGTATTAGCCAGGGTAAACGTATTTTGGGCCTCCAGTAAGGTTCACTGCTGATTGTCTCAAGGGCTGCAACAATATTAATAGCACCATATACAGTAAGGAAGAACATTGTAACAACGGTTGCAACAAGGTTCAGACCTCCTATCATAACAGCACCCAGTGCAATTGCTGTTGTTATGACAAAGCCTGTTTTAAGGCTTTTTTCACCGCCAAAAAAGCGGGAAAAGAAACTGTCTCTTACATGATCTGAGGACAGAGCCTGGACAGTGCGGGGTGCTGATAGCATGGATCCTACAGCTGATGAGAAAATTGCCCCGAAAAGCCCGGGAAGGATCAAAAGGGCTCCGTAAGGGACAATATGTATCCATACAAGGCTGTCCTGCCTTAAGGTTTCGGGGTCTGCCCCCATGGAGAGTATAAGGGGTATTACAAGGTATATTGCAAATCCCGTCAATGTAGCCAGAATCGCCCCCAGGGGAATGCTCTTTTTGGGGTTTTTCAAGTCCCCGGACAGGCCGAGTCCTGCCATAATACCGGTCACTGCAGGAAAAAACACTGCAAAAGCCTGCCAGAAGCTGATGTCACCAAAGGCTTCATGAAAGAACCCATGGGTTTTTCCTGTAAGTGAACTTATAGAAAGGGCGATAATGGAAATTGCCACGAGGCCCATCAGGGGAAGCTGTACCCTAAGGGCTGTCTCAGCGCCCTTATAGGATAAACCGGCAACGATTAATATTATGATGAAAGTTGCATACTGCAGAGGGATATCCTCCCAGATAAGGCGGAATGATTCAGCTAAACCATAGGAATAAAGCGTTATCGAAAAGGCCTGGGAAAGAAACAGGGGTATGCCTATGGCCGTGCCTATCTCCAGGCCGAGGCTTCTGCTGATAATATAATAAGCTCCACCGGTTCCGACCCTTTAATTGGTCGCAACTGATGAAAAGGAAAGGGTCGTTATAAGAGTTATGGAGTTTGCAAGCAGGACAATAAGAAGGGTATTTTGAAGGCCCATATTCCCAAGCACCCATCCAAGGCGCATATACATGATAACGCCAAGGATAGTGAGAACCGTCGGTGTAAAAACGCCTAGAAATGTCCCAAGCTTTCTGCCTTCCATAATTTTTGCATCCAATATAAATCTGTTAAAGGATTCCATCTTTGATTTTAAGATAACGGCTCATATAAATCAATTAAATTTGCTACATTATTAATAATCATTTTTTGGGTTTATATGCGTGGTTTATGGTGAAATCGTATATTTCTGCAATTCAAAAATTGCTTTTCATCAGGAAAAATAAGAATATAGTACAATTATAAACAATTCAGGAGAGACATGATGGAGAGAATCGTAGGAACTGTTGTAAGAGGAATAAGGGCACCTATAATAAAGAAGGGCGACGATATGGCAGGGCTTGTTGCCGGTATAATTGAAAATTTCTGGAAGGCGGAAAATATAGAACCTGTGGACAGGGATATCCTTGCGGTAACCGAGTCCATTGTAGCCAGAGCCCAGGGAAACTATGCAACAATTGAGCATATTGCTGGAGATGTTTATAATAAATTTAAGAACAGCAAATTCGCGCTTATATTTCCCATATTAAGCAGAAACAGATTTGCAGTGTGCCTGAGGGGATTTGCCCGGGGCGCAGGCCTGGGGGGGAAAGAAATTACCCTTATGCTCAGCTATCCGGCCGATGAAGTGGGCAACCACCTTGTATATATGGAACAGCTGGATTCAGCAGGAATAAATCCCTGGACTGATGTACTTGATGAACCTGCCTTCAGAAACCATTTCGGTTTTGAAAAACACACCTTTACAGGGATGGATTATATAAAATACTATAAGGACATAATAGAAAGCGAGGGTGTTGACTGCAGGGTCATATTCGCCAATCATCCTGAAACTATCCTGGATTATACTAAATACATAATAAATTGCGACATACATACAAGAAAGAGGACAAAAAATATACTCCTGAACAGGGGTGCAAAACTCGTCTACAGCCTTGACGAGATACTGGACAAACCTGTAAATGACAGCGGCTTCAATGAAGACTACGGTCTTCTTGGCTCTAACAAGGCCACTGAATACACCGTAAAACTCTTCCCGAGAGACAGCAATAAACTGGTCAGAGATATACAGGACAGGCTGAAGAAGATATCCGGCAAAACCATAGAGGTTATGATCTATGGGGATGGAGCCTTTAAGGACCCAGTAGGGAAAATATGGGAACTTGCTGACCCGGTCGTCTCCCCGGGTTATACCGACGGGCTTGAAGGCACACCCAATGAAGTCAAGATAAAGTACCTTGCAGACAATAATTTTGCTCATCTCAGCGGGGATGAGCTGAAAAATGCCATATCTGAACATATAAGACACAAGGAAGATGATTTAAGGGGGAACATGGAGTCCCAGGGAACCACCCCCAGGCGCCTCACTGACCTGATAGGCTCTCTCTGCGACCTGACATCGGGCTCCGGGGACAAAGGGACCCCTATAGTTTATATCCAGGGATACTTTGACAATTATATTAAATAGAGTATACTTATCCCTATATTAAAAGGAGGATAATAATGATTAATTATGCCATTTTCCCGTTGCTATTTTTGCTTGCCTCTTCTGTAATGCTTTCAGGAGAAAATTATGAAAGGGATATCATAAAGACATCAGAAGGCAATCTTGAAATAACCTTTATCGGCCACGGCACAATAATGATGAAATGGGATGAAAAAATCATTCATATAGACCCTTACGGAGCCATGGCAGATTACAGCTCCATGGCCAAGGCAGACCTGGTACTGCTGACCCACCACCATGGTGACCACCTCGATATCCTTGCAATTGACAAAGTAAAAACAGAGAAAACAAAATTTTACCTCACCGAATTGTGTTATAATCATCTTAAATACGGAGAAATACTAAAAAACGGCGATGAAGCTTTTTTCGAAAACATAAAAATAAAAGCGATACCTGCATACAATATAGTGCATAAAAGAGACAACGGCGAACCCTACCACAAAAAGGGGGAGGGAAACGGCTATGTACTTACCTTCGGAGACGTAAATATCCTGGTCGCAGGCGATACGGAAAACATCCCCGAGATAAAAGCACTAAAAGGCATAGATTATGCTTTTCTTCCGATGAACATTCCCTATACAATGACCCCGGAAATGGTAAAGGACGCAGTTACCGCCTTCTCTCCAAAAGTGCTTTACCCTTATCATTACGGAAATACTGACACTGACAAACTGCTGGAGATAATGAAGGATGTGGAGGGAATTGAGATAAGAATCAGGAAGATGAACTGACAAAGCAAAATGAGTAAATATCTTCTGTACGGTATGTTGTTTTTTACATGATTTATAATTTTTTAAAAAAACCTATTTAGCGGAGGCTGACATGAAAAAATCAAAGCTATTTTTAATCCTTCTGGCTATTTTTCTTCTTTGCGGTCTTTATGGCACAGGTGCCGAGGAAAAGGAAGAATCTTCCGGACCAGGCCTGGTCAAACAGCTCTGGGACGACATGAAAAATGCTGATGTAGAGGCAATCAGCAAATATATATCGCCTCAGTTCCAGTCAATCCATGAGGATGGCCCAAGGAACAGGGATGAACAGCTTGAACTCATAGAAAATCTTGATCTCGGTGAATACATTCTTGAAGGATTCTTTACAACCGAGAATGATAATATCATTGTTGTATCCTATTTTGTTACTGTGGAAGAAACCCTTGAGGGAAAACGCCTTCCAGGCAGAAAATCTGCAAGGCTGAGCGCCTGGCAGAAGACTGAGAATGGCTGTAAATGGATTATTCATGCTAACCTGAGAACCATGCAGTAAAGAAAATTAAAGAACTGGTCAGGCAGGACGGCTATCCCCCGTGAAACAGGTGAAATACCATCACCTTGGCATTATCCGGGATTTTGCATGTGCTATACTCCTCCTGGGAAATGAATATATCATTTACTGTAACCGATATCAGGGAATATATATAGTTCATTTCCGCAAGGAGGTCGGATACAGTCATTCCCTCTTTCCATTCCAGCTTATCCCTGTTGTTTACAGTAATCATATCCCTGACTTTTTTAATATCAGTTCAATAGCCAGATTAGCCTGAATGGCTGAGGCAATAACGACCCTTGATGAGCATAATCCCATATCTGCATTGGTTGACTGGTCACCTACCATATATAGGTTACCCGCTTTGCTGATCTTAATATCCTCCGACCTGCCTGTTCCTGATATACCGCTGGCACATATGATGGGAATATTTGGCAATACTGTGCACCATTTTTCAACAAGCCACTTTTTTGACTGGGCTGTATCAAAGGCTTCTATAAGTACATCCGCTGAACCAAAAATAACAGGTATATCATCTGGCTCAAGCCTTTTTCTTACCAGTTCGAGACAGATCCCGGGATTTATGTTAACAATATACTCCTGTATGGCATCAACTTTGTATTTACCGATATCATTGATGAAAAAATGCTGGCGGTTCAGATTGGACACCTCAACCCTGTCAAAATCCGCCAGGATGAGTTTCCCTACCCCTGCCCGTGCAAGCATAACAGCTGCATTGGAGCCCAGACCCCCGCAGCCGGCCAGGCCGATAGTGGCCTTTTCCAGTACATCTACTGACCCGGGCACATTCCTCTTAAATATATCTTTATAGTTCATTAGCGGTTAAAGCCGCCGGTCATGCCGGCGGCCAGGTTGTCTAAAGTGCTTTTTTAACGATTTCCACCAGTTCGGGCAGATCTATATTCAATTTTTTCAGTCTATCAAGGGTAGGGATACCGTTCATTGTCCATCCCTTGCGCTTATAGGCGGCATCCATAACCTTGTCATACTGCTCATATCTGTATTTTCTGATTATCTTCAGCTTTTCCTCCGTGGATTTGCCTTCAGGATCAACACCGATGATTTCTTTCAGCTGTTTGTCATAGCGCTCCATGCGGGATTCGTATTCCTCCGGGGTAACAGGTCCTACTGCCCTCATGGGCGGATAATCATCCTTCCTTTTACCATATCCAAGAAGTATGCAGAGTATTCTCTGGAGATTATAAACCCTTTCAGACTGTTCCAGCATTTTATCCTCGTCAAGCCTGATACCGGTCATTCCTTCAAAAAATTTCCAGTAGTTTTCCACATGCTCAGGTATTTTTGCAGCCTGCTGGGGGGGGTATTTTTTCATATTATCCGCAGGGGTTACATCATTCCATACAATCTTGCAGAGGCCGAGAAGGCCGAACCAGGTCCTGAAGAGGGGATAATAATAGAGTGCTTCGGCTTTATTTTCAAAAGTAGGTATCTGGTTGTTTACCATATCCATAAAAATAAGCCAGGCCTCATCATGCTGGGGACCTTTGAGAGCCATGGCATAACCGGCCTGCTGGGCAAGGGATTCCTTGGTAACATATTCAGAAACTTCAAGCCCCTTGACTTCCATTCCTATATCATCCAGGAATTTTCTGTCAGCACCGTATTCCTTCTCCCACTTATTCTTGAGATAGCGGATGCCCCGGCCTGCATCTACTCCGAATCCTTCCCCCCGGGCCATTTCATGAAGGCACTCGAGCACTTCGTCTGCCGCCCCAAACTTAAGGTCCTTTCCGCCTGTATGGTTTTTGTTTATTACGCCTGCCTCATAAGCCTCCATAATAAAGGCCATGCAGGTCGCAAAAGATATGGTATCAATACCGTAGGTATCGGCATAGAAATTGAACTCAATTATGAAGGGCAGGTCAAAGCATCCCATGTTTGAACCACCTGCTGCTGTTTCATACTCGGGACCATCCACACATACCTTCTGGCCTTTATAGGGTCCTGTCTTCAGCTCAAAATCATCCACAGTCTTGGCACATGCCATACTGCACCCGTGCCAGCATGCGTCCGATGCTCCCTGGGTAAAATATTTCTCCTTCATGACATAGCTGCTTATCTTCTTAACTTCTTCATGGGTGCCGTACTTGTAGTTCATTATGGGAAGAAGGTCATAGGCATCCATAACATCAACGATATTTGCAGTTCCCACTTCCCTCATCCTGCACTGAAACTTGTCCAGTGTCGCCATCTCGGCATTAACCTTCATACCATGGTTTCTTATCATCTCAGCATCAACAGGATGATTCAGGTCATCAATGATTTCAATAGCTCCTGTTGGGCATATATAGGCACAGGATGTACATCCGGTGCAATGGGGATCTACATCATTGAAAGGCATGGTAAGATGTCTTTTTATACCTCTGCCTGCATAGTCAATGATATCCTGAAGCATGAATTCCTTGCAGGCACGGACACATCTCCCGCACAATACACAGGCCTTTTGATTTTCATCGGTAAGCTCGCTTTTATATTTGTCTTTATCCCTGGCTCCGCATTTTTCAGCTATCTCCTTAATAACGGGAACATTGGGAAACCTGCCCAGAAACATTTCAGCGAGGGTCTTGCGGTGTTTCATAACTTTTTCTGAATGGGTCTCCACGCTTATTTCATCCCGTACAGGAAAGTTACATGAAGTAACCAGCTTCTTTTTTCCCCTCTGCTCTATCTCCACCATGCAGAGTCTGCAGGTCCCATCGGGCGTCAGGTCCTTATGGTAGCAAAGGGTCGGTATGTCTATGCCCAGAGACTGGATTGCGGGAAGAAGATAGGAATCCCTGGCAATTTCAACCTTTTTACCGTTTATGGTAATTGTTATCTTATTATCAGCCATTATTTCACCTCCACTGAATCAAATTTGCAGGCTTCATAGCACATTCCGCACTTTATGCACTTTTCCTGATTTATTTCAAGCTTTTTCTCCTGCGGTTCACTGATTGCATCTGCAGGACACACCTTCACACATGCATTGCAGTTGACGCATTTTTCATTGTCTATGCTGTATTTAATCAGTTCCTTGCATACCCCGGCCCGGCATTTTTTCTGCTTTATATGCTCCTCATATTCATCCCTGAAATAACGGATGGTGCTCAAGACAGGGTTTGGAGCCGAACCTCCAAGCTGGCAGAGGCTTGCAGCCCGGACTGTTTCCGCGGTTTGTTCCAGAAATTCTATATCCCCTTCCCTGCCCTGGCCATTACATATCCGGCCCAGGGTCCTGCTCAGGGCATACAGCCCTTCCCTGCAGGGAGTACATTTCCCGCAGGATTCATCAACAAGGAAGTCTATGAAATACCGGGCGACATCAACCATGCATGTCTTATCATCCATTACGACCATGCCCCCGGACCCCATCATGGAACCGGCCTCTGTGAGGGAGTCAAAATCAACCTTCATATCCAGCATGCCTGCTGGTATACACCCGCCTGAGGGACCGCCCGTCTGGATTGCCTTAAATTTTCTACCCTTTGGAATTCCGCCCCCAATGTCATAGATTATCTCCCGGAGAGTGATGCCCATGGGCACCTCCACCAGGCCGATATTGCTGACATTTCCAACCAGGGAAAAGACTTTGGTCCCTGATGAACCATCCCAGGGATTCTTTGAAACATCCCCGGAACCAATCGATGCAAACCAGCTGGCTCCCCTGGATATAATAACGGGAATATTGGCCCAGGTCTCCACATTGTTAAGCACCGTAGGTTTATCCTTATACCCGTATTCGACATTATGAACATACTTTGCCCTGGGTTCCCCCGCCCTGCCTGCCATGGACGCCATCAGGGCCGATGACTCTCCGCATACGAAGGCTCCTGCACCCCGGTGAATGGATATGCTGAAGGAAAAATCAGTACCCAGTATGTTATCCCCTAAAAGCCCATGACTTTCTGCATCTTTTATGGCTTTTTCAAGCCTCTCCAGCGCCAGGGGGTATTCCTTTCTTATATAAACATATCCTTCTTTTGCGCCAATGGCCCGCGCCCCTATGAGCATGCCTTCAATAACCGAATGGGGATCCGTCTCGATTATGCTCCTGTCCATGAAAGCCCCGGGATCACCTTCATCAGCATTGCATACTATATATGGTATTTCCTGCTTCTGCTTTACTACCCGGGCGCAGGATTCCCACTTGATTCCTGCAGGAAAGCCGCCACCGCCTCTTCCCCTTATGCCTGAGGCAATCACATCCCTGATAATGGAATCAGGTTCCATTTCAAGCGCTTTTTCAAGCCCCTTATAGCCGCCCCTGGCGATATAGCTTTTAATATCCTCAGGATCAACCAGGCCCTTGTTTCTAAGTGCAATAAGCTGCTGTTTGCTGAAAAAGGCTATCTCATCAATTTTGGAAGCGGTTTCTTTGCTGATCGGATCCTTATGAAGCAGTCTTTCAACAACCTTTCCACCTATCAGGTGCTTTTCAATTATCTCATCGATATCCTTTATCTTTACCTTCTGGTAGAAGGTTCCCTCTGGCTGGACAACAAGTATCGGGCCCACAGAACAAAAACCGTTGCACCCGGTTCCTACAACAAGATAATCCCTGTCAAGCTCCTTTTCCTTTATGACCTGGTCCAGTTTTTCCTTCAGTGTCATTCCTCCGGCCGCTACACAGCCCGTTCCAGTACAAACCATGAGCATTGATTTGAATTTGCCAAGCCTGCTGTTTTCCTCGGCTGAAACCTTATCAAGCTCTCCCTTCTTATAGAGTTTGTGTTCATGTTTCTGGCTTTCAGCAGTTTTTATGCCTCCGGCTGTCCCTGTTTCACTGTATTTTTTCAGTATCTTTTCAACATCCCTGGCCTGGACACTTCCAATAACCTCTTCACCGATCTTAACAACAGGAGCTATACTGCAGGCACCCAGACATCTCACCCCTTCAAGGCTGTATCTCCCGTCCCTGGTGGTTTCACCCTCTTTTATACCGAGGGTCCTCTCAAAAGAACTTAAGATATTCATTGCGCCCTTAACATGGCAGGCAGTGCCTGTGCATACCTGTACTACGGTCTCCCCTTTGGGCTCCAGGCTGAAGGATTTATAAAAGGTTGCAATGTGATATAATTCGCTTTTCGCAGTCTTTGTATGCTTATTGAGAAGGTCAATTGCTGTTTTTGATATATGGCGGAATTCATCCTGCAGTTCCTGCATCATCTCAATGACATAATCCCTGTCTGAATTGTATTTTTTTATAATAGCTTCTATCTTTTCAATGTCTGCTTTGCTTTTCTGCAGGGAAATCTTTTTTGGCTGGACAAGCCTGGTTACTTTATTCTCTGCTATTCTCCATGCGGGAGTAATGTTACGGTTTTTAAGAACAATCGCTTTAATTTTCTTATCACGGAGGACAGTTCCTATTCCTCCCCTTCCTGCCTGCTTGTTCCTGGCCACTTCCCGCCTCCAGTCCCAGAAGGAAAAGTTTAGAACACCCATGTAGCCGTGTTCTGCTCCCTTCCCTGCAGATACTACAGAAATGTTTCGCATGTCCATCTCATCTTCGGCATACATCTCTGTGAGCTCCTCTGATACAAGATGGGAATTGACGCTTTCCAGAGGGGCTTTTTCTATGGTTATCCTCTTTCTTACCGCGTCTATAACTATAATTACATCGCTTACTGCCTTTCCTACAATACTCAGGGCATCAAACCCCGAGAACTTAAGAAATGGACCGAAATACCCCCCTACATTGCAGTCCATAATGCTGTGAGTAAGGGGAGAAATAGTCGTAACGATGGTCTTTCCAGCGCCCGGGAAAGATGTGGTCCCGCCCAGGGGACCGGATGAAAAACAGATAGGGTTCTCGCTGTCAGTCCATTTTGTTGTATTTTTAATTTCCCTGAACATCAGCCAAAGGTCAAAGCCTTTTCCCCCGACCCACAGCTCTTTCATCTGCTTGGTTACCGGATGTATGGACACTTCGTTCTTGTCAAGGTCAATTCTAAGCGTTTGATTGGCATATCCGCGGTTGATTTCAGCAATCTCAAAATTAAATTCGCAAAGAACTTCGTGAGCAGCTCGCATCTTCTCAATATTTTTTCCCAGCATTCAAAACCTCCTTGCTGACTGACTAATATTATTTAATCTAATAATAAGAATTAAAATTTTTCATGTACGATTTTAATAAATTGGCTTAAAAAATCAATTAAAAAAACACTATACCCATAGTTCTCGAATATTAAAAAAATATAAAAACTTAATACTGAAGGTTTTCGTATGGTTGTATTATAA
>CAYSKJ010000107.1:0-11079 GCA_964431655.1 uncultured bacterium
ACCCTTGCAAGGAGCTGGCGCTGGAATCCGTAGTTTATGATGTCATTTTTGGTAATCTGGGAATAGAGCCTGCGTTTATCCTGCGTTTCCGGACCGTCCCCCTGGGTTTTGAAACCCAGGCGGTTTTGCAGGTTAAGCCTTTTGGAAATAAGGTCTTCAATGCCTTCAAAAGCACCCCCCAGAACAAAAAACAGGCCCGATGTGTCAAACATCTCTTTTTCTTCCCCGACAGGCACCTCTGCGCCTTCCATGATCCTCAGAAGCTCATTCTGGACTGATTCCCCGTAATAATTGGAGAATGCATTGCTCTGATTCCTGATATACAGCTTGTCAATCTCGTCAATGAACAGTATTCCCTTCTCTGTGTTATCCGGTGTCTGGACTGATTGTTCTGCAAGTATGCCAAGGCAGTCGTATATTGTACTTCCCACTATTCCCGACTGAACAAGGGAGGATGCATCCGCATGGGCAAAGGGCAGGCCCAGTATATCTGCCAGCACCTTCATGATATAGGTTTTTCCGCATCCTGTGGGGCCGGCCAGAAGGAATACCTCAGGCTTCAGCCCTGATATTCTGAAGATGCTTCTGCTTTTTATGCAGTGCCTGTGGGCGGATAATGCAATCTTTTTCAGTGCTCTGCTGTGGGCAGACACCCTCTTTTGAAGCTCATTGTATATGGTTGTGGGGTTGTCTTTTTGAAGGTCGCCTATCTCTGAATTTATTGAACGGTTATTCAGTATGACTGTCCCGGGGTATTTCGGCTTAAAATCGTCTTTAAACGTTTGTGCATTATCACGCCTTTTTTTTCTGGCTTTTCGGCGTTTTTCCAGAACGGGTGTATAATCGGGAGCTTCAGGTTCCTCTTCCTGAAAGCTGGAATGTACAGTATCACCATGAAGCATTATATTAAGGCAGACTAAAAAATGTGTGGAAAGGTACGGCAATGCACATAATATACTCTTTTTTTCCAGTTCAGTAAGCAGGTCATTTCCGGCGAGGAGGCTTATAAATTTATCCGGAGCTAAAAAGGATTGCCTCAGATGATGTGTCAGATCTGTTTCATTCCAGTCTTCAGGATCATGCATGGAGATGCTTATAAGGCCTGTATGCTTTTTTACTATCTTCCTGTCAAGTATGCAGGGCAGAAACCTTGAAAGGGTCTCCATTCCTTCTGCGGCCTTCTCCAGGTATATACGCTCATCCTCCCTGTAATTTATAAAATGTATAAGGGACTGGTCTTTCCTGATTGAGGATGCATCGGGTCTTTTGTCAAGGGGCCTGCATTCATCAATAATAAATTTCGGTATATAAAGCCCGTTATTACCTGCAGGTTTGAGATAGTAGCGGTGTATCTGGCTGATCATAAGATCTGGAGTGCTGTTAGCATGGCATTCTGTATCGGACAGCAGTACATATTTTTTTGTAACCTTCTGCAGTCTTCCCAGTACCTGAAAATTATCCAGATACTTGCATGATGGATCAAGATTGATAGTGATTTTTACAAAACGCCCCTTAAGCTCTTTAAAATTCATGTACTCTCCCCCATTGTAATATGAATTTTTAAATATAGGACACAGCAGATATTTTTCAAGAGCAGGGCTAAAAAAATTTCAAATAAATGAAAAAACCTCTTATTCCTTAAGAACCGCGAACTTTTAACAGCAGAAATGAACAGGACAAATAAATATTTTCCTTGCATATGCCTATTGACTTGACTCATATAGCCGGGTATAATAAGACGGGGAGGCAGAATGCACAGGTGATGGAATCGGGTGAATATAAGAGGAAAAAGGGCTGTCAGAAGGCCAATATTACCAGGCATGGTATGTTTACGGGGGTACTTGCAGGGGCTTTATACTGGATTGCAGAATCCTTCATACATTACTTTCACTTTCCCGGACAGGGCCTCATGGCGCACATTATCCCTGATCAGCCCCATGTGTGCACCGCCCGCCTTTTTTTTGCCTTTATATTTATGCTGTTTGGCATATTTATCCAGTATCTTCTGTCAGGACGCAAAAACATTGAAAAAGCCCTTGATGACAGTGAGGTCAGATACAGGGCTCTTGTCGAGGCATTAAACGATATTGTATTTATCCTGGATACAAAGGGAAGATTTATTTACCTTAACCCGGAGGCTGAAAAGGATTTAGGCTACAAGAGAGATGATCTTATTAACAGGCATTTCCAGGAGATATTGTCTCCTGAATGCAGGAAAAGCGCTCTTGATAATTTCCAAAGGGGTCTATCGGGGGAAAAACTCCCGCCATATGAGGTGGATATCATAAGCAGAAAGGGAGATAAATTTCGATTTGAGGTCAAGGTAGTCACCATGTTCGATGATACAGGCAATCCCGCCGGGAGATTGGGGATAGCAAGAAATATCACAAGACGCAAGGAAGTTGAGACAGCCTTGAGGGAGAGCGAGGAGAAATTCAGGGTGCTCGCAGATTCAACCCCTACTGCCATCATGCTTTATCAGGATGACAAATGGATCTATGCAAACCCTGCGGCGGAAGCCATCAGCGGATATCCCCAGGATGAACTGGTTAAAATGAACTTCTGGGATATAGTGCATCCCGACTATAAAGACCTGATAAAGCAGAGGGGGGAAAGCAGGCAGAAGGGCAAACCTGCAGAAAGGAGGTATGAGTTTAAGATTATTACCAGACATGGGCAGGAGAAATGGGTTGACCTGTCAGGTGCTTCGACGGTGCTTGACGGCAAGCCTGCAGGAATTATATCAGTAATTGATATAACGGAGAGGAAGAACTCTGAAGAAGCTATGCGCCTAAGTGAGGAAAAATACCGTACTATACTTGAAAATATAGAAGATATTTATTTTGAGCTTGATCTGGCCGGTTATGTTGTGTTTTTTAATGATCAGCTATGCAGAATATCCGGTTATACCAGAGAAGAGCTTGCCGGGATGAATTTCTCCCAGTTTACAAAAGCAGGCTGGCAGAAATACCTCTATGAAAGATTTAAGGATATATATAAAACAGGCAAACCGATAAAACAGCTTGAATGGGAAGCTGTAACCAAAAGTGGAGACTGCGTTTATATTGAAATATCCGTTACCCTGAAAAAGAACCAGGAAGGAAAATCAGTCGGATTCCACGGCATAGCCCGCGATATAACTGAAAGAAAAAGGCTTGAAGCACAGCTTGTTCAGGCAAAGAGGATGGAATCCCTGGGTACCCTGGCCGGCGGGATCGCCCATGATTTCAATAACCTTCTCATGGCCATCCAGGGTAATACTGCATTGATGTATTCCGACATCAGCACTGCCCATCCCTGCAACAGACATCTGCAGAATATTGAAAAATGCATACAGAGCGGGGCAAAACTGACCCAACAGCTCCTTGGCTTTGCAAGAGGGGGCAAATATGAGGTGAAAGCCATCGACATTAATTCCTTGATAGAAAAGACCTCCGGTATGTTCAGCCACACAAAAAAGGAGATGGTCATACATAAAATATATGAAAGCCGGAACTGCATAGTGGACGCTGACCAGGGCCAGTTAGAGCAGGTACTGCTGAATCTTTACGTAAATGCCTGGCAGGCAATGCCCTCGGGAGGAGATTTGTTTATATCAAGCAGAATTGTCTTTCTGGATGAAGATTTTGCGGAGCCCCACCACGTCCCGGCAGGCAGATATGTAATGGTCGCCGTGAGGGATACCGGGATAGGCATTGATGAGAATATTAAACACCGTCTGTTTGAACCTTTTTTTACCACGAAGAATATGGCCCGCGCTTCAGGGCTTGGCCTTGCATCAGCTTACGGGATAATCCAGAACCATAACGGTTTTATAACTGTGGCCAGCGAGAAGGGCAAGGGTTCCACATTCTCTATCTATCTTCCGCTGTCAGAAAAGAATGCTGATGAAGAAACAGCGCCTGAAAAGGGTGAGGTGCTCTCCGGAACAGAAACTATACTGCTCATTGATGATGAAAAAATGATAACCGAAGTGGGGACCAGCATCCTTAAATACCTTGGTTACAAGGTTTTTACAGCAAATAATGGCCAGGAGGCCATTGACATATTTAAAGCTCATCAAAATGAGATAGATGCTGTCATACTAGATATGATAATGCCCGGTATGGGCGGGAGCGATGTGTTTGACCGTCTGAAGGCTATCAGAAATGATATAAGGGTAATACTGTCAAGCGGATACAGCCTGGACGGAGAGGCAGAGCGTATATTTAAGCGGGGCTGCAGGGGGTTCATACAGAAACCGTTCAATATAAAGACACTGTCTATAAAGATCCGGGAAGCCCTGGATAATTAACGGTATTTATTATCTTCCCACGCGGATGATGCGCAGGATTTCAGATGTCGGTTATACCTTATAAAGGCGAATGAGAATTGCGCAAGATTTGCATAAAAACAGGGTAAATGTATAAGGCTTATCAGGAATTACTTACTGAATTTAAGTATTAGTATTTCCAAGCTCATTTATTCTTGCCCTGTATTCATATTTTGGTGTTTTTTTCAGTAATTTTCTGTATATTTCTATTGCAGCCCTGCGGTATTGCTCCTCCTGAGAAATTTTATATAGATTGTAGTTGATTACAGCTTTTTGCTCTTTCTCGAGCTTATTATTCCTGAGCATCTCCAGGAGTTTTTTACTGTCTTTATCAAGCACGCAGGATAGAATTTCAGCATTAAATACAATGTCGCTTCTGCCTGCTTTCACAGCAATCTGCAGGGCTTCCCTGTTCAGGCCCCGTGCGCCTTTTTTGCCTGCAAGATATAGCAATTCAGCTTTTTCATAGAGATAACTGCAGAGATAGAATTTTATATTGATTTCCCTGGCAATCTTTATTGCCCTGTCATAATATTGAGCCCCGCTGTCATAGTCACCCTGCAGTTTGTAAACCGAGGCTATATTGCTGAGAGCAACACTCTTCCCATCCTGATTTCCGAGTTTATCATCCAGGGTCATGGCTCTGCTGTAGCATTCCAGTGCAGAACGGTAGTCACCCTGGTGCTTATGGAGAAGCCCGATATTATTGACAGCAGCGCTAATGCCGGCAATATTGCCTGTCTCCTCGCTTATCGCAAGTAATCTGCTGAAATATGCCAGGGCTTTGGTGTATTGCCCCTGTTTGGCATAGACAATCCCGATATTGCCTGCATTCCTGGCTATGCTTCTTTTGTCCATAAGCTCTTCACTGATGCAGAGGGCTCTGGTAAAGTACCGCATAGCGGAGGCATAGTCACCCTTCTGGTCATAAAGGCTCCCGATATTTCCCAGGGTTATGCCTATTCCCGGTTTATTGCCGATCTCCTTTTTTACCTCCAGGCTTCTTTGAAAACAATCCATTGATTTTTGAAAATCCCCCCGAAACCGGTAAATAATCCCCATATTGCCAAGTACTCGGCTTATCCCGTGCCTGTCTCCCAGCTCTTCGCGTATATCAAGTTCTTTCTGGTAATATTCCATGGACTTCCGATAATCCCCAAGTTGCTCATATACAGTAGCCATATTTCCAAGATTCGCGGCCATTCCGCTTTTGAAGCCCCTATCCATGTCAATGCGGAGGGATTTTGAGCAGTACTCCAGTGCTTTTTCATGGTTGCCCTGACAGCTGAATATAATGGCCATATTCCCGGTAATTCTTGAAATACCGTTGCTGTCTCCTATTTTTTCAGCTATTATCATAGCCTCGCTGTAGCACTTCAGAGCATTCTCATAATCTCCCTGAAAATTATAAACATCACCGATATAACTTAGGATTATTCCAGTCTCAGGGATAAATCCTTCCTTGCGGGCAATCAGAAGTGCATCTTTCTGTATGATCACAGCCTTTTTTATATCTCCCATAAGCCTGTGAATATATCCTATATTATACATGCATCTTATCCTGGTATCCCGCTGATTCAACTTTACTGAAAGCCTCATCGCTCTCTGGAATGCCTGGATAGACTGTTTCCACTGGCTCAGGGTTATCATGACAATGCCTTTCCTGATCAGTGCAGACAGAAGCTTTTCAGCATGTTTATGCTCATCAAGCAGACCTGTAAGGCGGCTGTAACAGCTCAGTGCCTTTTGATTCTGATAGTTATCCTGGGCCTGAATCCCTGCCTTCTCCAGGTAAACCACCGCCTTTTCGATGTTTTGTGCTTTGTAATAGTGGTCAGCCAGCTCTTCGAAATGGCTTTTTATATTATTTTCGTAAATCTCCTCAATTATTTCTCCTGCCATATTATGCAGCCTCCTCAGCCTCTCTTTTAGCTGAATCTCATATACTGCATCACGGATAAGGGCATGCTGGAAGATGTATATCAGCTCTGAAACTGCATTCCATATCTTCTCTTTACAGCCTTTTTCAAGATATCCTCTGAAGGATTTCTCATCCTGGACAGATTTATCCTGATAAAGCATCCTCTTTAGAATATCCAGGGCAAATTCCCTGCCGAGGATAGAGGCTGTCCCAATGATCTCTTTAATATCCGATGACAGCCGGTCTATTCTTGCCAGAATAATCCGGTTAATTCCTGGCGGTAAATCATAAGAGATTTTTTTCAGCCTGTTTTTCTTGTCCAGAATACCGTTTTCAATGAGATAAAGCGCCAGCTGTTCAGCAAAGAAAGGATTGCCTTCACTTTTTTCCATAATAAAATTCCCGGTTGAAGGGGGAACATTTTTTCCCGGGAGCTTCTCCAGGAGGAATCCGGATATATCATTTTTATCAAAGGGCTTGATTTCCACTCTGCTGATGCTGGTATCCCCCGATTTCACGTGGTCGTAAAGGCTTCCGTCATCCCTGTATCTGCATACCAGGATTAATGCCAGGGGAAACTCTTCTATATTGCGCACAAGGGTCCTGATTAATTCCAGGCTGTCATCATCTATCCAGTGGCAGTCTTCCATGACCAGCACGACAGGTTTTACCAAGCTGAGAGCTTTGAAAAAGCTTTTTACTGCATACAGGGTATTCTCATAGCGTTTCTGAGGGTCAAGCCGAAGATACAGGCTGTTTTCCCCCTCAAGGCCCATGAAAGCACCGATCAACGATATATCGCGTATAAGTTCCTTTTGAAGTGATTGGATTTTTGTATTATTTACAAGCTTCATGTACTTATTTTCAAAATTCACCCTGTTTTTTTCCAGGTTCAGGGATTCATCCTGGTCAAAATACTCATCGAAAAAACGCGAGAAGGGATTGAATGGTTTTTTAAGTATCCCGTCACAGGGTAGGTAGAAAAATCTACAGCCGTTAAAAGATCTGCAAAAATTATCAATAAACCTGGATTTGCCGATGCCTGCCGGGCCGTCAATATAAACGACCCCGGCAGACCTTCCCTCTAAAACAGGACTGATAAGGCCTGCAAGCATATCTGTCTCCTCTTTCCTTCCGATAAAGGACCCTGAGTAGGTTATTGGTTCATTCGAGCGGATCTTTGATTCCAGGCTGAAGACCTGTATTTTTTTTGTAAATCCCTTAAAACAATGCAGGCCGAGGATATCTGTAAGATATTCCGAAGGCAGAGCTTTTGCGGTATTCTCATCCATAACTATAGTACCCGGGTCAGCACTTGTCATAAGCCTTGCAGACAGGTTTACAGCACCTCCGATGGCTGTATACTCCCTTCGTCTCTCAGACCCTATGAATCCGGCATATGTTATGCCGGATGCTATGCCGGTCCTGCATTCAAAACCCTGGATATTCCTCAGGGCAAGAGCAAAATCCGCTGACCGGATGCCGGGGTCTTCCCTTCCGGTGGGAGCACCGAATAAAACAAGCATCGAAGGACCCTTGTCTCCGAAATCAATACGGTTCATGTATCCGCCATAGGCATGGCATTTTTGTATAACCTGCCTCAGGGATGATAAAAGCCGCTGATGAGTCTTAAAGGAAATAAAGCAGGAAACAACCTCCCTGAATTCGCCTGTTTCTTTTAATTTCATGACTGCTTCAGGAACAAAGAGTTTTTGAGCATAAACAGGCAATATTTCCTTTTTTATCATTTTATCAGGAAGTATAAAGGATTGGGGTGTTAAAACAAAATAGTCATCTGACAGGCGTTTTTTTTTAATACTGCAATAAAGGCTTTCAATGAAGGGTTTGTCAGCAACTATCTGCATGCTTTCTGCATGATGTTCTGACTCCGCGCACTTATCAACGGCTATTCCGCAAAAATAATAGGCATGCTGGACGCCGGCATCAATAATTTCATAGCTGACATTACCTGCCGATAAGCCAGTCTTGACAGAAATCGGGTATCTGCCGAATTTCGTCTGAACTGATTTTTTCCTCATAATTATATTATTTATGGCAAAGGCAGATTGAAGGACATATTCAGCCTTTTTTAGCCTGAATATGGCAGTAAAGGCATCACCGGCAAAAGAGGATACAAATCCGCTGTTTTTATAGATCTCTTCTATAAAGGGGGTAAAGATATCATTGATGATGCCTGACATTATCTCAGCACCCTCTTTGCCATGGGCCATAAGGGACTGGGTCATGGAGGTAAAGCCTGAGATATCAACAAACATGGTGAAGGCCTTAAAACTGCCGGAAAACCTTTTTTTTCTAAATTTATCAAGGATAAATCCAGGGACCATGCCAGACATAACACTAACCCTCTGTAAACAATTATAGCATTTTTTTAGCAGATTACCATAATTTTAGGATTTTTCACCAGACCCGGGATCAGATTTTACTGCCCACACCATGAAAGCTGATCATAAATAGCGGAACAGGCAGTCTGAAGGCAGAGTCATATCCTGCTATTCCCACCCCAGAATATCCTTCATCTCCTGCATCTCCTCTTCAAGATCATCATCGCCTGAAAGTTGGCCATCCTCATCATCCCAGCAGTATTCTTTCCCCAGGACTTTATAAAGGCTTGAAGTGATTATGAAGTTGCAGTCCGGGTTAATTCTGCTGTGTTTTGCACATTCAGAGCTTTCAGGCCCGGATTCCTCATACCAGCATGCCTCTGCAGGGGATATCTCTATAAATTCATCGTCGCGTCCGAAGTACCCCTGGTCCAGGCAGGGATCTATCATATCATAATAATCAAGCCCCTCGTTCTCATCCCAGAAGCTCTTAATAATATTTGCAAGTATCTGTACTTTCAGCATGCTTTTGTCAATATCTGATAGCCTTTCCATCCTTAATACCTCCTCAGTTTAAGCTCACGGACTGAAGGCTCACGCAGTCCAGAATGTTTCCCGCCCTATCACTGATTTCTAATACCATAATGCTGGAATTCATGTATCTTTTCAGCTTCCAGGACTCCTGATCCCCCCAGGGTATTTCATTTCTGAAGTATTCCCTGTTATTCCTCAGGCAATAATGAATGAAGATGTCTATAATATCTGAATCCATCATACTGGCGTCAATATGCATTGCCATTATCTCCTCTTTCCGGGATGTCTTTACCACATAGTACATGGATGCCTCCTGGTGTTAATAGAATGAGCCTTAACCTTTCTTCTGCTTATTGCCGGCCTGGCAAAAGGCAGAGATGAGATTAACAGCAGGATGCTTATTCTAAGACGGCATACAGGTACCGGGTATATATATCTCTTTTTCATTTTCTTCTCCCTCCTTTTAATAAAAATAATTTGCCTCATACCCGCACAGATAAAATGCAATAAATATGCCATACGACTTAGTATCGTATTTTATCGTGGATTTCATTCTTCATGCGGAAGAAAATTACGAACCGTACGACTATTATGACGGACTGCTTTTAGTTGCTTGACATGGGTTAATGCAGTGAATATAATTAATTTGGCCTGTAAATAAAATAAAAAGGGGGTCCCGGGATGACCGTAAAGGGTGTGTTTATAATCATGTTCTTTATCGCTGTTGCCAATGGCTTTTTTTCTTATTTCAGGATAAAAAGCTTTTTATCAGGCGCAAAAATGATAGCAACCCGTCAGGATCTGGAAAAGTTCAAGGATATGGCAAGAACCCAGATGAAGATGGCCCTGGCTCAGATAGGCATCCAGAGTATTATGCTGATTGCCGGGCTGTACGGTCTTATCATGGGTAGTATCAGCCTGCTTTTGATACTGCTGTTAAACGGGATTATCATAGTCCTTTCCCTGTTTTTCAAAAAGGGCGAAAAATTGGCTCAGTCCCTGAAAACCGGCAGTGAAGAGCTTGAACGAGGTTACCGGGATGTATGCACTTCATGGATGAAAAAGCCTTTGGCTGATTTTTAAACCTTTTCAGAATATATCTGTAACTGCATTAACAAAAATTCTTATAATAATCAAAAGCACCGTCCCTTTTGTTTCCGTGGAAAACCCTATAAATGCTTAATTCGAATGTATGTGAAGCAAAAAGAACCGTCCCTTTTGCTTTGCTTTTGGCAGGCTATTTAAGCCAGTCAAACCAGATCTTCTGGTTTATAAAGGGTACTTTGTTCTGCCGGCACATAAACATCGTATGGCCGGTACCGCCGGACATTTCTCCCTCCAGGTCATCATAGAAGACAGCAAAGGAGGCTTTATGCATTTCCTTTGTTCCCATCACCTTAAGGGTATCCCTGAGCAGGTATGGCGCCTTGACAGTGCTTTGATCCTTTTTACCACTGAGGTAAAGCCCGACCAGGGACTCATATCGCTTATTAATACAGGTCTGGCGGATTATCTCCGGTTCGCTGGACAGGTCAATATCATCCAGGGATATGACATTATCTGACAGAATGTATTTTCTCCTGTGCCCCCTGTAAGGGGTTATCACCTGCAGGCGACTGCTGTCTATACCGGCAACTCCCTGGCTGAAAAGGTAATCGGCACCGTCGGCATTCCCCGAACGGAAAAGAATATGTCTGGTATTAAGAGCAAGGAGCCTTCCCAGTTCCGAAAGCTTGCCGGCATCCTCTTTGGCCACATTTCTTTTGCCCTCCAGAAGGACAACAGAGTTCTTTTTGTCATACTTTTTTTTAAAATCTGCAAGGGAAAGTTCTTTATTCATTAATCTTACACCCTATATCGGTTTGTCAGGATATTTTAGCTGGATTATTCAGAATATTCAAGGGAAATATTATTACTGTCAAAACAAAATAGAAATGTCCCTTTTTTACCAAATTAGAAATGTCCCCTTT
>CAYSKJ010000108.1:0-11068 GCA_964431655.1 uncultured bacterium
AAAGAACCGTCCCTTTTGCTTCGCTTTTGCTTCGCAGGGGAGTCGCTTCGTAGGGGAGTCGCATTAAATAAATTACTTAAATGGATGACGAGGGAAAGGACGGCAGGGCAAAGCCCTGCCGTTTGATGTCTATTTTCTTTTCCTCAGGCTGCCTCTTTTACTCCCATGAGGCTGTCTATAATGTCTTTGATAATGGTTTTGCGGTCTGTAGAAATATCCCCCAGGATTGCATCCACCTCATCCTTTTCAAGGTCTTCCTTATTATAGAGTTTATCGGTCAGTTCCTGCATCTTATCATGATATTGCCGAAGCAGAGTTTCTGTTTTCCTGCTGCAGGCCTCTATAAGCTTTTTGCTGAGTTTCAGAAGCTCTTTGGGTACATGGCTTTCCTCGGGGTTTATGAAATATTCCACTGAGCAGTTATAGCCATTGCCTATGTCGGTTCCTATAACGGCATATTTGGCAAGGATGGAAGCATTTGCAATGTCTTCATTGGATCCCGTCCCCCAATGCCCGTACTCTATTTTTTCCGCCACCGACCCGGCGAGGCTGTACATTATCTCGGCTATCAGGTCGTCCCGGGTGTACTCGTCGGCTATGTTGTCGCTTTTCTCACTGCTGATAACGGTAGTGCCAACATAGGTATCCCGGTGCCCTATGGATATCTTTGATATCCTTGTTCTGGGAGACATGAGCTTTACTGCCAGGGCATGACCTGATTCATGTATCGCTGTTGACCTCTTGTACTCCGGGCTCATTTCCCTTGTTTTCCTTCCTATAAGAAGGTTGTCTATTACAAGGGATATATCGTCGAGATAAAGCATGTCCCTGTTTTTAATAATTGCCTGCCTTTTTGCCTCTTCAATGATGTTTTCAATGAAAGCAGGGGAGATATTCCCTGCGGTCCTGACAGCAATTGCTTCAGAGATGGCTTCGAAGTCCTGGCAGAGTTCCTTTTCAAGTTTCTTTGCAATGAGCTTTCGCCTGTCCTCATATTTGAGGTAGGAGGCATTTATCCGGGTTCCGAATCTCTTTGCCCTGGTAAGGGCCTCATCGAGGCTCTCGGGCTTATTGGTAGCGCCTATCACCATAATCTCATAATCGGTATTTATACCGTCCAGCAGTACAAGAAAGGTGTTGAGTATGCTGGTGGCATCATAGCTGACAGAACCCCCGTCCAGGTTCTCTCTGTTTATAAGGGCATCGAGTTCATCAATGAACAGGATGCAGGGCCTGTAATTCTTTGCCTCATTGAAAAGGCTTCTTAGGAGTATGGCTCCCCACCCGGCCCATTTCTGAGAGGTAATCTCCGAGGCAGAAATATAAAAAAAGGGCAGTTTGCTCTCACCGGCAAAAGCCCTGGCCAGGAAGGTTTTTCCTGTACCCGGCGCTCCGCACAATAAAAGCCGGTTTTCAGGCTTTATACAAAATTTTTCATATATCTCAGGGTTTTTGAGATAATCAATAAAAGCCCTCATCTTTTCCTTGGCCTCGTCAAAACCAATAACATCATCAAAGGTTGTGTCAGGGGTTTCAATGGAATATTTGCTGGCAATCCTGCTGTTCTTCCTTTTTGCCATTATGTTTTTAATTATTATTTCCCCGGTCTTGCAGTCAATGGTGAACTCCGACTGGAGATAACTGCGGTTGATCTTTAAAATCTTGATATGCTGTTCCAGCAGGTCATAAAGGACTTCCTCATTGTTTATATTCTCCACGATATCCTCTATAATACGGTATTCCCCGTATCTTATGGTATATTCGCTGCAGCCGTTCTTTTCAAGCTTCCTGTATATGCTGAAGAGAATATTCTTTATATAGTGCCGGATATTGTTCTGGTTTGCATCTATGTTGGACAGCAGTATAATGGCGGCAAGAAGCCTGGAATTTGCTATATTTATACGGGAGCCGTATATGCCATTGATGATCAGTTCATTATTTATCAGGTTGAGATCCTTGAGTATGTTGTTATAGATAACCTTAACGGAAAGAGGTTTGAAAACCACAGAATTATGAGGGCTTATAAGGCTGCTGATCTTCCTGTACAGTATCATAGCCGCGTGCTGTTCTTCGGAGGAATCCTCTCCCGAGGACAGGCTGTCCATAATCTTAAAGACCAGTTCTGAAGGCTTATATCTCTCATACTTATATATTGTATTCGGCACCTCTATGTGGAGCAGGACTATCTTTTTTGTAAGGCATTCCTCCAGCAGGGCAGGTTCATAATTGGCGATATTGTTCCTGTAATATCTGCCGTAAGTAAAATAATCAAATACCCTGTCATAATAAGCGCCCCGGCTGTAGCTGGTTGTTTTTCCCATACAGTTGCTGATAAGCAGTATATGGGCCAGGAATTTTTTCAGGGCTTCCCGGAAAGTCTCATCTTCCACTCCGCTGTCGTATTTTAACAGGACGCACCCCATTTCCCTGGAGAAAGAATCAATAATGCCCGGCACATCCGATTCTGCATTAGAGAAAATAAAGACAGGGAAGGGCCTGGAATCGGATACCTCAAAAAGCTGGGATACCTGTATGAAAACCATATCTTTAAGCTTCTCAATCTCTGAGGCATGCTGGGGAAAGAGCCCGGCGGTTTTCTGCGCGGAATCCTCGAGCCTCCTTCTAAGGGATTTGACATCTATTGCCACATGATTTCTGATCCAGTCAGCCTTTTCTGTCCTGTTTATCATAGTATCTAACAGGGAAGATGTACTTTCTATATTATCCGCTTCCCCTGCATTCCCTGCCCTTGAATTCATGGATAAGAAATCTGAATTATCCGCTTTTTCAGCAAAATTATTGTCAATATCATCTTTGCCGGCAAATCTTTCAGGATACAGCAGAAGTCCCTGTCTTGCTTCATTGAAATCATTTTCAATGGCGGAAATCTCCCTGTCCTTGCTATCATTCATTTCCCGCAGCATTTCAGAAATTTCTTTATCTTCCTTTTCTGACTGTATGCGGGCTGATTCTTTAAAGGCGCAGGACATGTCACATTCCTCAGTATCCAGGTCATCACCGCAGTTCAGTTCTGAATCGTCAGCCAGGCCGTCTTCATCTTCATCTTCCTCATCATCATCCAGGTTAAAATCCAGAGAGAAGTCTTCTTCAGTCAGCCAGTCGGGCCAGTCGGGCAATCTCCTGCATTTCCCGTAACCCGGTTTTTTATTGTCCCATTTGTTGTCAAGGCTGTTCTTCCAGTCATTAATGTCATGGACCGGGTCCTTCAGGTATCCATCAGGAACATTAAGTTTTTCAGCAGCATATTCCCTGAGCTCCGGGAAGCTCAATACAGCAATTATAAGCGCTTCCCTGGAAATCTCGTGGTCAATTGAATATGCAAGCCGCTTTATATCATTTAATCTTTTGCGCTCATCGCGCTTCATCGGCAGTTCCTCCTTTACAAATTTTTTAATTTTCTGCCATAAAAAAAGGTATACTTTACCCACAAGTTTTTTCAAATCTTTCCTCATCCACTTTATCTTTTTCTCTACGGCTTTACGGCCTAACGAAATACAATTACCGGAATCAGGTCAAATTTTTAAATGCAGAATCCCCGCATAATAAAATGAACCTTTTATTCCCAATAGCAACAAAATCAGGCTTACACCGTGATCATTTACAAAATAGGCACTCATTCTGAAAAGTCAAGGCCAAAATTAAAAAAATTTTCAAATATATTTTAACCATAAGCTTCCACAATCAGCCTAAACTCTATAAGTTATTATTTATGAAACACATAATAGACTTGATGATCAGGGTCAGGATTCAACAATTTTTTGAAAAATCAGGCATGGACAGGGGAAGAAGAAAGTATTAAAGACTTTGACATTTTTTTCACAAAGATGTAAAATGTCTGGAATATTCAAGCAGAAGAGGGGGGATTTAATGAATCTGGAGAGTGTTTTAACGGGTATATCAGCGGTTTTTCTTTCAGGTATCCTGAGCATCATCCTTGTTTTCATCATATACAAAATCGATCTGATGATGACCAGGAAGATAGATGAAGAACAGCATATGCTGGACGGCAGGACATCCATATCCATTGTTCTGGGCAGTGTTCTGTTAAGCCAGGCCATGCTGGTCCGGCATGCCGTACACCCTGTGATGACTGTTATCAGGACAGGGCTTGTAAACCGGCTTTCGCAATTGAATACACTGTCTGTCCTGGGACACAGCCTATTATACATTATCATCATGGGATCACTTTCTGTCCTTATCACGGGAATGGCAATAGGGTTGTTTTCACTCATGAACAGGCGAATCAGTCATCAGGAGGAGGTACTTAAAGATAATATCGCCGTTGCCGTATTCCTGGCTTTTGTTGTCCTGTCAGTGACTGTAATAATAGACCAGGGCATGGCTGACCTTGCCCAGTCGATTATTCCCGAGCTGGAAAGGGGGTATATCAGGGTAGGCTGATGCCTAAAAGAATTATAACATCCTGTTTTGCAGCAGTTGTATTGTCCTTTGTCATTCTTTACTACTCATCCCCGGAACCTCAAAAGGGACAGCAAATCCTTGGACAGTCTTCGGTAAGGCCCAGGACAGCTGGGTCGCTGAATTATTATAACAGGGATAAAAAAGCAGGCAATTATATCCTTGAATATGGATTTATGGACTTTAAAGGGAAAAAACACAGAGTTGTGTTCAATATATCAGAATACATCCACCATAAATTGAGCGATATTTTCGGTTATGACCCCGATGTAGCCGAAGCAGAAACCAATAAAAGGATAAAAATGGAGATAGACAGCATCATTGCACGCTCAGGATATGCCCGGTATATAACATACAGTCTTTCCAGCAAAAGAATTAGCATACAGTCCAAGCCTGTGAGCAAAAGCATCTTCTCCGATGTCCAGAAAACAATGAATTCAATCACTGCCTATTACAGTGCTAACTATAACAGAACATACAGCGAGGTGATTGGAAAAAACGGTTTTTTCATAGAGGGTGATTATATCAGGATAGATTACGGGAAAATGGCCCAATGGAACCGCGATGTGCTGAGAGAATGCTATGATGCACTTTACCGGACGGGAAGAAATTATTCTCTTTCCGATTATCTCGGGCTTTTTACAGCCTTCATTCAGGAGATAAATTATGAAATTCCCCCGGAAAAAATAGGCGGGAAAAATACCGGCGGGATATACATACCAACCGATGTGCTAATCAACAACCGGGGAGACTGCGACTCCAAGGCCATAGCCTTTGCCTGCCTGTGGCAGAATTTCACCGGTACAAAGGTAATAATAGTACAGGTGCCTGACCATGCCCTGGTCGGTGTAGCTGTTGTACCGGAAGCCGGGCAGACATATACAAGGATAGGGAACAGCTATTATGTTCTGTGCGAGGTTGCAGGCCCTGCCAAGATATATCCGGGCCATGATGTCAGCGTAAAGGGGACATTTTCCTACTATGCAATAAACTGATGCATACTGCAGGTATTTTTTTTATATTTGTAATATCAGGGTAAAGTTATATAATCTTTTACAGTATTAATGGACCACCAGTCTATAAAAAGGCAGGTTCAGGTTTTGGGATATATTCATGGCTGTTAGGATCGGCAGGTACGAGATAAAAAAAGAGATAGGCAGGGGTGCCGCGGGTATTGTATACCGGGCTTATGATCCCAAGCTCGGCCGGATAGTGGCTGTAAAGATATTAAGGACTGATATACTGGACAGTGAGGAAAGAGATGATTTTGCCCGGCGTTTCAGAAGGGAGGCCCAGACAGCCGGCAAGCTTTCCCATCCCAATATAGTCACAATCCATGACCTGGGAGAGGTCAATAATATCCTGTTTATAATAATGGAGCTTATAACGGGTATTACCCTCAAGGAGCTTATTGATGAATCAGAGTCGCTTAATTTAAAACATTCTCTTGACATACTTTCCCAGATTTCCTCAGGTCTTGACTATGCCCATAAAAATAAAATAATTCACAGGGATATTAAGCCTTCCAACATTATCATTACATCAAAGAATGTTGCCAAGATTACTGATTTCGGGATTGCAAAGATATCAGGCACTGAATCCACTCAGGCCGGGCGGGTTCTGGGTACACCCTATTACATGAGTCCTGAGCAGTTTACGGGCAGGGAAGTTACTCATAAAAGCGACCTTTTCAGCTTCGGGATAATGGCTTATATGCTTTTTTACGGGAGAAAGCCTTTTGAGGGTGATACCCTGCATAGAGTAGCATACCAGATAGTAAATGAAAGCCCTTCTTTTCCTCAGGACAACAGGCTTTCTTCCAACAGACAGCTGGTAAAGGTTTTACAGAGGGCTATGAGCAAAGATCCAGAAGGGAGGTATAACAGCGCCTGTGAATTTGTGTCTCAGCTTAAAAGGGCATTGTTTGAGGATATCGGGGATTATTCCGAGGAATTAATAGAGATAGCCAAAATGGAAAGCCTGGATACATCCGATGAGAATACGACTATCGGCGGAGAACCATGTTTTATAGAGGGTATAGCCGATGAAACGGGGTTTAGGCCTGGGGATGTTATTGCCCATTATTACCGTATAATAAGTGAGATAGGTCCCAGCAATGTAGCTACGGTTTATATTGCTGAAAATATCAACCTTGGCAGGCAGTTTGCAGTAAAAAAGATACACCCTTCCCTTATGTTTGATGACAGATTCATTGATATATTTAAGAGGGAGATACGGGCCCAGGCGGGACTAAGCCATCCTAACATAGCCCAGATAGTACATTTTGATCCGCCCACCCTGTCCGTTATACAGGAGTTTGTAGAGGGGGAGACCATATTCCAGATATTAAACCGAAAAGGTGTCCTTTCCAGGGCAGAAGCTCTGTCGATAATCCGGGGTGTCCTGGAGGGGCTGGACTATGCCCACAGGCACGACATGATACACAGGGAGATAAAGCCTACCAATATAATGGTGGACAGAAACGGTACTATAAAAATTACGGACTTCGGCATAGCCCTTATTATAATAGAGGACAGAAAGGACTCGTCCGGGATAGGCCTGGGCGTACCGGAATACATGAGTCCTGAGCAGATAAGGGGCGACAGGGCAGTGGACCTGAGAACGGATATCTACAGCCTGGGCCTGCTGTCCTATGAGATGCTGACAGGCAAGGTCCCATTTGCACGGGACAAATATAAAAATTTTTCCGACTTTGCCATACTGGAGCTTCAGCTTTATCAGGCACCGGAGCCTCCTGTAAATCTAAGACCGGATATCGGCGATAAACTCTCGGATATCATACTTAAAGCCCTGGAAAAAAAGCCTGAGAACCGCTTTAAGGACTGCAGGGAGTTCCTCAGTGCCATTGATAGCCTGTAAACCAGAAAATGGAAAATAGAGGAATGAAGGCTGTTATCAATAACCGCTACAGGATTATGGATACCCTGGGCCAGGGCGGGATGGGCATAGTTTACCTTGTTGAAGATACTTTGAAGGAAAATATGCCTTTTGCCCTGAAGACCATCCGCCAGGACATACTCCTCAGGGCAGGAAAAACAGGTATTAACAGCTTCAAGAACGAATATGAAGTGATGACCAGGCTAAAGCACCCGAACCTGACCCAGGTCTATGAATTCGGGGATGACGGGGAAAATTACTTCATTGTAATGGAATATCTCAAAGGGACTCTTTTGTCTGAATATTCAGGAAGCAGGTCCGGCAGTAAAAGAATTAGAGATATCCTGGTTCAGATTCTCAGGGCTCTGGAGTATATCCACAGCAGGAATATAGTTTACAGGGATATCAAGCCATCCAATATCATGATTCTGGGAAATATGGTAAAACTCATGGATTTCGGCCTCGCAGGTTTTGAATTGAGCAAGGAAAACAAGATAAGGGGGACACTGCTGTATTTTTCTCCTGATGCAGTAAGGAAGGATATTGGCTATTCCATGGATATATTCTCCCTGGGACTGGTATATTATGAGCTCCTGACAGGCAGGGCTTTTTTCGACAGTTCCATTGACAGTACCTCCGGTATAATAAACCTTCTGGAATCCAGGCAGGACTATAACGGATTTTTAGAAAAACGGCTGGAAGCTGTTGATGATAATCATGCCGGGACTATAATCCGCCGTATGCTTAAGTACAGCCCAGATGACCGTTACCAGGTATGTTCAGCCGTCATATCTGACATTAACAGGTATTATAAAGATGGCTACGAGTATGAAACACCCAAAACCAGGGAGAGCTATGTATTGGGGAATGCCTTTGCTGACAGGGAAAATGAATTCAGGGAACTGAAGAATCAGCTCAAAGATAATCAAAACAACCGTCTTTTTGTATATAATGGGGATGTGGGCACCGGTAAAACCAGGCTTTTTCATGAGTTTAAGAAATACTGCAGGCTTAATGGCATAGCTTTTTTTGATACCAGCTGTACAGAGGGGGAAGTCAGGGAATACCACTGCTTTTGCGATATAATTCTCCAGATGATAACCCGTTCGTCCATTGGCCTGCTGGACAGGTCGGGCCCCTATCTGAAACTTGCCCTGCCCGAGGCAGGAAGGCTTAAAAAATACTCTTCCCCCGAAATTCTGGACAATCCAATGATGCGTAAAGAGATAATTGTACATAACCTGGCAGATTATATAATAGAGTTCCGGGCTGAATTAAAAAATAGATTCATCATCTATTTCAATGACCTGCAGTGGATTGATGACGGTTCAGCCGTGATTCTGGAAGCACTGCTGACCAGGCTGAATATAAACAGCGGGATAGATATACATATATATGCCAACATTAACAGGGACAGGATAAAAAGCAGGATTATAAAGAAAATGCTGAATAATGCGGGAATCAGGGTAGAGGACATAGGGCCTCTCAATATTGAGGGAATTAGTGAATATATAGAGAATATATTCGGAGCCCGATTTATTGACAGGAGCATAAGAGATTCCATAAGCCTGATAAGCAGGATGGTGGGAGGCAACCCGCTTTTCCTGGAAGAATTTATGAAATCTCTTCTTGAAAGTAATATTATTATAAAAGATCATTCCTGCTGGAAACTTACAAAACCGGTGACGGAAATTGAAATACCAGGGAACCTGATTGACATTGCCGGTAGCAGGATAGAGAGACTTCTTAAAGACATACAAAAGCGGGATATACTTTATATAATGTCTCTGGTGAGGGTTGACCTGCCCGCTGACATGCTTATGCTGCTTTTAAAGAATATTACAGGCATTGAACCGGCAAAAACAGTGACTGAACTGGTCAGGCATGAGCTGCTTCAGCAGTACGCCCTTGAGGACAATATGCATTACTGTTTTAGTACAAGCCTGATAAAGGAGATAATAAGAAAGAGGATAAAGGCTAAAACAGATCTGCACCGGAAGATTGCCATAAACATGGAGTGTCTACCTTTACATTTCGGAGATTATGATGAGGAAAAAGCCTATCACTATTCAGAGGGAAAGGATAATGACAAAGCCCTCTTCTACTTCAGAAAATGTGCCGGGAATGCCGGAAACAACTATTTCCATGAAAAAGCTGTGCACTACTATGACCTTATGCTTTACAGCCTGGATATAAGTACTGTAGACGAAAGGCTTGATATATTGACAAGCAAAGCCCGGTCTTTAGAGACCCTCGGCAGGTGGGACGAAGCGCTCAAGGCCCTGCAGGACTGCATAAAAACTGCCATAAATCATGGCAGGACAGATGCCCAGGCTGACGCTGAAAGCCTGATGGGCAGGATATATCTTCAGAGAGGTGAGCTGAAGGAGGCCAGGCTTTCCTTTGACAGGGGAGTGAAACTGGCAGAGAATTCAGGAAAGAAAAGGCTTATAGTCCAGGCCTATGATGATTATGGCACATATTATCAGCATAGAAGCCTTTTTACCAGGGCGATGGAATACCATCTGAAAAACAGCAGGCTCTGTTCAACCCCAAATGAGAAAAAGGGTTATCTAAGGGCTATTAACAGCATAGGAAATATTCACTTTGCTCAGTCAAGGTACGAGGAGGCCCTGGAGTGTTTTAAAAAGTGCCAGTACCTGGCCCTTGAGCTCGGGGATAAAAAGGGCGCTGCCAATGCCATCGGCAACCAGGGTAATGTATACTGCAGCCGTGGTGATATTGAAAAAGCCCTGGAATGCTACGGGATTGACAGGAAGATATCGGAAGAGATCGGTGATAAAAGAGGGTATGGAATAGCATGCGGAAACCTTGGAAGTGCCTTTTCATCCCTGGGGGATTATGATAAAGCCCTGGAAAACTATGATATATACCTCAGAATATCCCGGGAGATCGGCGATAAAAGAGGCATGGGAACTGCCCTGGGAAATGCGGGAAGCATTCACTATTTCCAGGGAAGGACAGACAAAGCCCTGGATTGTTTCAAGGAATATAGAGCGATATCTGAGGCTGTAAAAGACAAGGACGGCATTAAAAATGCAGACCTTAATATCGGAAATATATACTATTATCTGGGGAAGCATCAAAAAGCACTGAAATGCTACAGAAACTCTGCCCGAATTGCAAAGAGCACCGGTGACAAGAGAGGAATGGGCATTGCATCCAACAATATCGGCAATATCTACAGGGAACTCGGCAGGTACCGGGAATCACTGCGATTCTTTGAATCTGCCGGTAAAATATTCAGCCAGGTGGGAGATAAAATGGCACAGGGAACAGCTGATATAAATATAGGGCTTGTATACTGTGAGACCGGGGATTTCAATAGAGCTGTGGAGAATATTAAAAAGGGAAGGGATGCCTTTATAAAATCCGGTGACAGGCATGCAATGGCCAATGCCTTCGGAAGCCTCGGCCAGGTATACCATCTTTACAATCACTTTGAAAAAGCCCTGGAGAACTTTGAGAAGGTAGCAGGCCTTACAGGAGAATTTGATATAAAAGATCCTGATATTGCCCGCTATATCCTGTGGCATTCCGATACCCTCCTGAAAATGGGAAGGGAAGAGGAAGCAGAAAAGGTAAACAAGAAAGCAGTCAGGGCAGCTGATGAGCTGGGGAACAAAGATTTTGCACTGCTGGTGGAAATCCAGAGGTGCAGGATAATGTCAAAAAGAGCCTTGAATCAGGCATTGCCCTGCTACACATC
>CAYSKJ010000109.1:0-10969 GCA_964431655.1 uncultured bacterium
AACAGCCAGCCTGCTTTTTTCAGGGGTTTCTTCAAAAAAAACGCCGGAACTGTCAAAGGTGTGTTCCTTATCCCTGAAAAAAGAGGACAATGGTTCTTCATAGAGGATTGCCAGGTCTATCAGCCCGGTCATGTCCTTCTTGAACTGATAGTCCTGCTGAGGGCTTAAATTGATAGGGCTGTATTTTTTGTAGGATATTTTGCTGGAGCGGAAGAGGACTCTTTTGTCTTTTCCGCTGTCGTCCTCTTTCTCCGGCATGCCGGCTGAAACCGGTGATACATAGGGAAGAATAAGACCTTCAATGTTTGCTGTAACGGGATTCTCCCTGTTTATATTCTCAGATCTTACCGCTGTCCAGAAAGGGTAATGGGTGGAGAAAAACCCGAATTCTGTCCTGAAGCTTGCCATGGAATTAGAGCTGTCGACCACAAGGGAACCGTCAATGTTAATGCCGTAGTGGCTTAGGAGATCTACCAGCCTGGACTCATAGGGTGATGCCATCATTGTCTGCTGGTGTATCTTCATGCCGCTGACGAAAAAAACCGCTGACCGGCCTTTCATTATGTACTGGTCGAGCCTGTAAAGGAATTCATCAGTCGGTTCATCCACCGGCAATACAAGAAGCAGGTCAGTATCGTCAAAAACTGCATTCTCTGCGGGCAGTGCCTCATAATTGAAATTCTCCGAAAACATGGCCTGAACTATATTATGAGTCATCATCTGGGCATCAGGGCCCTGATAGCGTGACGGGTCATATACAAGCTTTATATTGTATTTTTTATCACTTTTAACCTTTATTATCTTTGAAATAATATCATATTCCAGATTTGAGACATTCTGGACAACAGGTATGATTTCTTTTGTGTCCTGGTAATAAATTACTATCCCGAGGTAAAGCTCCACCACCTGGGCCCGGTCCTTTTCTATTATGTTTGCCCTTACCTTAGGTATCTGCAGAGCCTGCAGTTTTTGCTCCATTGCCGGATCTTCCTTGGGATTATAGTATTCGATATGAAGATTTTTGCCTGAATATGCCCTCAGCTCCTCAAGCAGGCTCCTTACTTCTTCATCAAGGTTTCTGAACTGAGGCGGAAGGTCCTTGGAGAAATAAACATCTATGTTTATAATATCATCCAATCCCCTTAGTACATCAATGGTGGAATTTGATACTGTATACCTTTTGTCCTGGGTAAGATCCAGCCTGAGAACCCTTTTATTGATTATAAAATTAAAAAGCAGAATAATACCTATTATTAAGAATATGAATAAAAGCCTTTCTCTGGATGCTTTGGCAGCCATATTTTCTCCTCCTCTATGTCCTGTTTTTTAGAGAGTTGTAGGTAAGAATAAGAAAAATAAATATAACCGATATATAATACAGAATGTCCCTAAGATCAATTACACCCCTTGAAACTGAAATAAAGTGATCAAAAAAACTCATCCACCTGAAAAGGGGCACCAGCCATGAAGGTATACTGAAAAGCAGCATGGGAAGTCCGATTATCAGAAAAAACAGTATCAGGATTGCGGTAACAATAAAGGCTATTATCTGGTTTCTGGTAATGCTCGATATGTACATTCCGATGGAAAGATAAGCGGCCCCCATGAAAACTGTCCCGGTATAGCCTCCGATAATTGGTCCTATATCAGGTTTGCCCGTATAATACAGGACAATGACGATGGGGAAAGAAAGTAAGATGGAGATTATGAGGAATGCCAGGGCACTGAGGTATTTTCCGAAGACGAACTGCCAGTCGCTTACAGGAAGGGTAAGAATGACCTCTATTGTATTGAGCCTTCTCTCCTCGGCAATCAGCCTCATGGATATGGCCGGCACAAAAAGCAGGAAGATCCATGGAAGAAATGAAAAGTAAGACCTCATATTTGCATCTTCCATAAGGAAATAGTCCATGAAGAAAAGATAACTGGTAACCACGAGAAAAAGGGTTATAAAAATGTAGGCAATAGGCGAGCCGAAATAGGATCGCAACTCCTTTCTGAATATGCATAAAACTGGATTATTCATTTCTGATTCCTCCCCGGGTCAGTTTTGAAAAGGCTTTCTCAAATGAAGATTCCGTATGGAGCTGGGAAAGTACATATCCCTTATCCCTGGCAAGCATGAATATCTCTTCGCATATATCTTCATTTCGGTTGATGGACAGAATGAACTGATGCCTGTCATTTTCACGGGTTCTGAGATGCTTAACGGAGATAACCCCTTTTATACCCGAAAGTGACTCAGATATATCTCCGGGATCTCCTTTCAGGGTTGTATAAACCACAAGGTTTCCCATAGCTTTCTGGGCTATCTCCTCGGGAGTTCCCTGGGCAACGACCCTGCCTTCATTTATAATAATGGTCCTGTTGCATGCTGCCTCCACTTCGGAGAGTATATGAGTACAAAGAAGAACAGTCTTTTCCCTTCCTATTTCTTTTATTAAATTTCTTATCTCCACGATCTGGTTCGGATCAAGCCCGCTGGTGGGCTCATCAAGAAGGAGTATGTCGGGGGAATGCATCAGGGCCTGGGCCAGGCCTACCCTCTGCCTGTTCCCCTTTGAAAGCTCATAGATGTCTTTGAAGATTTCCTTGTTCAGACCGCATATCTCAACCATCTCAGCAATCCTTTTCTGTTTTCTGGATTTATCGATTCCCCTGATGTCAGCAATAAAATTAAGGTAATCGTAAACCCCCATATCATCGTAAAGAGGGTTGTTTTCCGGGAGATAACCGATAAGTCTTTTTATTTCATGGGGGTGCTCCTCAATATCATGTCCGAAAAGGCTTGCTTTGCCGCTGTCAGGCGGAAAGAAGCATGTCAGTATCTTCATAACAGTGGTTTTTCCAGCTCCATTGGGGCCCAAAAACCCCAGGACCTCTCCTCTTTCCACTGAAAAGCTGATCTTATCAACTGCAAGGGTATTGCCATAGCTTTTAGAAATATTTTCAACCTCGATCATAAGATCCTCCCTGTTACAGATTTTGTTTTTTTATACACCGGCGATTTAAATTAGTTCCCTAATGGCTATTATTTTGCTTCAGACGACATTTAGTCTGTTCAGGCATATATTCATCCTCCTCAGGAGGCTTTTGTCAATCCTTTCCAGATCGCCCGGCTCCATTTTCCATGCCCAGTTTCTCTCTGCTACGGATGGTATATTCATCCTGTGTCTTTCATCCAGGCTTAGAATGTCCTGAACAGGTATTACTGCCCATTTGGCAGTAGAGGCAAGGGCATCATAAATGAGTGTTTCAGCTATATTCTCCTCATTTATATTCCCTTGATGATATTCATTTATGAAATGCCTGGTTCCCTGGTCCGTATCCCTGCTGTACCATCCCAGGGTGGTATTATTGTCATGCGTCCCTGTATAGACAACACAGTTTGTAGTGTCATAGTTGGATGGAAGATAAGGGTTCCGGGGATCGGAGAAGGCAAACTGGAGTATCTTCATCCCGGGGAAATCAAACTCTTTTCTCATCTTTTCAACATCCCGGGTTATAATACCCAGGTCCTCTGCAATGATATTGATCTTTCCCAGCTTTTTGAAGATATGGCGGAAGAAGGATGCCCCGGGTCCTCTTCTCCATTTTCCCCTTTTTGCTGTTTCTTCACCATAACGGACAGCCCAGTATTTGGAAAAGCCCCGGAAATGGTCCATCCTGATAATATCCACGAACTTAAGGAGAAAGCCAATCCTACTGCACCACCAGTCCATGAGCCTGCTGTTAAGCTTTGAGCCATCAAACCACCGATAGACAGGGTTATTCCATAACTGACCATCTATGCTGAAATAATCCGGGGGGACCCCGGAGACCTCAACGGGCTTGCCGGTCCTGCCGGAAAGCCTGAAGATTTCTTTGTTTGACCATACATCAAAGCTGTTATAGTCTACATAGATTGGGAGATCTCCAATGATTTCCACACCCTTCTCATTGGCATACTTCTTCAGCCTGAACCACTGATTCTGAACCATATACTGACCGAACATGAAGATAGAAGCCTCTTTCCGGTATTTCTCCCTGAGCTCTAAGATATTGTCATAACTGCTGAAAGCAGGCCACTCTGACCAGTCTGTCCGGTGTTCTTCCAGAAGATGGCTGAAGATGCCTATATCCGATAAATATGAATTCTCCCTGCAGAATTCCCTATACTCGGGGCTGTCACTGTCAAAGCGTTCCCAGGCTGTTCTGATCATTTCTCTCTTTAATCTTCGAGCCCTGTCATAATCTGTAAAATTGGATATTACAGGCTTTTCAAGAAAGGGTGCTCTGTCGATAAGACCCAGGCTCACAAGCTCACCTGGGTCAATTAGAAGTTCATTAAAGGCAGAAGAGGATGGGGACATATAGGGAGAATTTACATAATTTACCGGGTTTATAGGAAGTATCTGCCAGAGAGTGAAGCCTGAATCAGATATGATGTCAATAAACCGGTAGGCCTTTTCACCCAGGTCCCCCACGGGGTATTCTGAAGGGAGGCTGGTCGGGTGAAGTAGAATGCCACTTTTCCTTTTATGCATAATAATGCTCCATGAAATCAGTGTTTAATTTAATACCCGGGACGGATATGAGTCAATACAATTTTTTTGTTTGAATTAAGGTCCGGCATAGATTAAAGATATTGTTACAGGATATCACATTGCAAGGAGAAAGCATTTGAATCTAAAAAACCCGGTATTATTGCCCATTGCACTGGCCCTGACTGTATATTTTTTTTCAGTCTTTGTCATGGTTGAAGCAGATCCAGGCATTCCATTTATACCCTCATCATTTATGACTCACTGTACCATGGCTCTGCTTTCAATCATTCTCATTGCCTTCTACTCCAGACATGTAAAGGGATTTTTTTTCCTGGGGTTCTTGCGCTTAAAGGATATATTAAAACCTCTGGCTGTTATTATAATTATCCTCATAATTACCCAGGCATTGACAGCAGGGGCATTTATGCTTTTATTGGCTCCTGAAGATGTAAAACGGCCTTCTGACAATCCTGAACAGGATAGCCTTTTCCCTCCCCAGTCTCCAATCCAGGTATTACTCTTTGTCTTTTTGCTGGCAAGCATAGGTGAAGAGCTTTTGTGGAGAGGCTTTTTCCAGAATGCGCTTTACCCACTTAAAGAGAAAGGGTTTACACTATTCAAGGTAAGGTTTAGCCTTCCGGTAATACTGGGCGGAATATTTTTCGGCCTGGGTCATCTGATTCTTTTAAGCCGAGGCCTGAGGCTCCCCTTCGTAATAATAACCGGCATGGTGGTTTTTTCTTCCACACTGATAGGAATAACCGCCGGGTATTTTCAGGAGAAACATGATAACTTTGCCTTTGCCGTTATTGTCCATTCAGCTGCGAACATACCCGCTGTGCTTTTTGCACTGCAGGCCTAAAAGCGCCGGACTGTTCCATGATTTTAATTTACAGGGAAGCCTAAATCAATTAATATGCTGAAATCTTATTATTTTGAGTATTATAAAATAGCAATTTTTGTTTGAGGTGCAGAGAATGAGAGCTTTTCCCAAAGCACAGTACATGATACTGAGCTATCTTAATAAAACAGCCAGAGGAGGCATAAACCTTTCAGAGCTGGAAGAAAAACTTAGATTTCCTTCAACCCTTATTTACGGAGATTCCCTTACAATGAAGGAAATGGGCTATATAGACATTGAGGAAATACAGAAAAGGGAGATCATATGGAAAGGTTTTGATGAGGAGCATGAAAGCCTCTCTGAACTTCCTGAAAGGACTGTTGTAAGGGTCCTTAAAAACCATAACGGTGCCACTATACCTGAGATCAGCAGTTTATGCGGTATTGAAGCGAAGGTTATCGGCAAAACCCTTAAGATTCTTGAGATTAAAAAATGGGCAATTAATGAGAAAGGCAGGATAATACTGCATCCTGAATTGCCCCAAAACGAACCTCCGGAAACCGAGGATGAAAAGCTGATAAAAGCCCTTGTCGAAAAAGGAAGTGTATTTGAAGATGACCTGCCTTTGATTGATGTGGAAAAAGCCCTGGAATTATTAAAGCCACGGGGAAAATGGTTCAGCTTAAAAAATAGAAAAGAGAGATATGCATGCCTTACTGAGGAGGGCAGAAAGCTTATTAAAAGCGGGATACGCATGAGAGATACGGTCACCCACCTGACACCTGCTCTTATTGCTGATAATAACTGGAGAGAGGTGGAATTCAAGGAGTATGATGTAAGAGATGATTCTGAGCCTATTGCAGTGGGCAAGCTTCATCCCATGACCAGGGTAGTCAATGATGTTAGAAGAATCTTTGTGGAAATGGGTTTCCAGGAAATAAGGTACAGCAATGTAGAATCTTCTTTCTGGGATTTTGATGCCCTTTTTCAGCCTCAGGACCACCCGGCACGGGAGATGCAGGATACTTTCTATCTGAACAGGCCGAAAACCACCGGCCTGCCTGAAAAAGAAATAATAGATAAAATAAGAAAAGTACACGAAAACGGTAGCGATACAGGTTCCAAAGGGTGGGGATATAAGTGGGATATTGAAAAGAGCAGAAGTGCAATACTCAGAACCCATACTACAGCAGCAACCATCCGGGAGCTGTATAAAGACCCTTCACCGCCCAGGAAAGTCTTTCTGGTGGGAAAGGTGTTCAGGAGGGAAACAATAGATTATAAGCATCTTCCCTTTTTTCACCAGGTTGACGGGATAATCATTGATGAAGATGCAAACTTTCAAAACCTGCTGGGAACTCTGGATATTTTTTACAGGAAAATGGGGTTTCCCAAGTTTTACTTCAGGCCTGCCTTCTTCCCCTATACTGAACCGAGCGTGGAGATCTATGTATATAATCCCAAAAAAAAGGACTGGATGGAAATGGGGGGAGCAGGTATCTTCAGGAAGGAGGTTACCCAGCCCCTTGGATGCAGGGTGCCTGTGCTTGCCTGGGGACTTGGACTGGAACGGATAGCTATGTTCCGTTATGATATTGAGTTTATAAAAGACCTTTATATATCGGATATCGAATGGCTAAAGGAGGTGCCGGTATGCCCATAGTCGCAATACCTGTCAGAGAGCTTAACAACAGGCTTGGCAAGGAGATTGAGAGAAACGAGCTTTTAGAGATACTGGCTCAGAATGGTTCGGATATAGAAGATGTTGTATTCCTGCAGAGATACCGGTGCAGTGCCTGCGGTTTCATTCTTGAGAGGACAGAAAGCGAAGGCAGGCCTTCTGCATGCGATAACTGCTTCCTCTCATTTTCAGAATCCCCTGAAAAACTTATGGACCTGGAGCCCGTGGAGGTAATAAGGATGGAGCTTCTTGCCGTCAGGCCCGATCTCTTTGAGGTGGCGGGGCTTGCCAGGATGCTGAAGGGATATTTAAGCCTTGAAAAAGGCCTTAAAAACTATTCCTGCAGGGATTCGGATTATCTGGTGGAGATAGACACTTCCCTCAGCAGGCCAGATAGTTTCAGGCCTGAAGTTGCCTGTGCAGTAATCAAAAACATAAGGTTTAATGACTTTTTTATAAAATCCATTATGAAACTGCAGGAAAATCTTCACTGGGCAATGGGAAGGAACAGAAAGCTAGCTTCAATAGGGGTCCATGACCTTGAGGCCATTGAATTTCCGGTAAAATATACAACAGTTGACAAACATTCCTTTCGATTCAACCCCCTTCCCTTCTCTGAATGGGACAAAAAGCCCATGTCCTGCTCTGAGATACTTGCAGTCCATCCGAAAGGCCGGGCATTTGCCCATCTGCTGGACGGATTTGCCAGATATCCCCTGCAGGTAGATGCAAAGGGACAGGTTCTTTCAATGCCCCCCATAATCAATGCAATGGAGACCATGGTAAAGATGGAGACCAGGGATATTTTCATAGATGTGACGGGCCCATACCGGGATAAAGTTGAGAAAACCCTGAATACCTTTGTCTGTGCTCTTCTGGAAAACCAGGACGGCCTTGAGCTTTACAGGGTCAGCATGAAATCTTCTGATATTAGAAAAACACCGCGCATGGAAACGGATGAGATGGAGATAAGCCTTGAGGAATGCAACAGGCTTATAGGCTTTTCCATAAATGCCGGAGATATGGAAAACCTTCTAGAGAAAGCAAGATATGATGCTGAATTACTCAATGAACACAAGATAAGGGTGAAAATACCTCCCTACAGGTCTGATATCATGCATCCCCATGATATTTTCGAAGATATTGCCATAATGTACGGCTATCACAACCTTATACCTCATAGAATCACCTCTGTTACAGAAGGCAGGGAGCATATTGTTGAGACCTATTCCAATTCTGTAAGGGAGATATTCACAGGACTTTCATTTATTGAGCTCAATACCCTGTTTCTTACAAACCGGAATACTCTGTTTTATAATATGAAAAGAGAGCCCGATGAAAACACGGTTATTATTGAAAACCCGGCATCCATAGAACAGGAAGTCGTTCGCAGTTCTCTTCTGCCAGGCCTTTTAGAAGCCCTGTCCTTCAACAAACATAATCCCCTTCCCCAGAAAATATACGAAATAGGCGATATTTCGATAATATGTGACGATACTGAAACAAAAAGCAGGGATATCAGGAAGCTGGCAGGAGCAATAATTGACTCCAAAACTGGATTTTCCGATATACGCGCTGTTCTGCAGGTTTTATTCAGATCTTTATCCAGAACCCTGGAGATCAAACCGGCCGGTTACCCTTTCTACCTTGAAGGAAGGTCCGGCGATATATACTTTGACAGCCAAGGAGAAAGCATAAGAATTGGCCACGTGGGTGAAATACACCCGGAGGTTATATCCAGATTCAAACTGCTGAATCCGGTGGTTGCTTTCGAGATAAGCCTCATGGACTGGATAGAAAAGGAGAATTTTTAAATGAGAAAAGAAAGGATAGGGCTGGTTTTATTGCTTATAATTTTAACAAGCCAGGTATTTCTTTCAGAACAGATGTACCTGATATATACACAAAAAGGTGAGGAATTAACAGTCAAAGAGCTTGCAAAAAGCCTCCAGTCCTGTGATGTGGTGTTTATAGGAGAGTTCCATGGCAATTCGGCAAATCACCGGTTCCAGCAGGATATTCTCCCCTTCCTTTCTGAAGAAGGAAAGGCCGGTATTGCAATCTCCATGGAGATGTTTGAAAGGGATGTACAGGAAACATTGAACGCTTATCTGGGCGGAAAGATTACCAGGAATCAATTTATTGAAAAGGCAAGGCCATGGCCAAATTACCCAAAGGATTATGAGCCCTTAATAGAGTTTGCCAAAAAGCACAGCATACCTGTGATAGCAGCCAATGTACCCAGGAGAATAGCTTCACATCTGGTAAAAACAGGCAATCTCAGCTCCATAGGTGAATCTGAAAGAAAATATCATGCAAAAAAGCACAATGTATGGGATGATGAATATAAAAAAAGATTCTATCAGACTATCAGCAGTATAAAACATCCCGAGGAATCAAAACAGCCAGAGCAGGAAAATGATTTTCTCTACAGAATGTATCAGGCCCAATGCCTAAAGGATGATACCATGGCTGAATCCATGCACAGTTATCTGCTGGAAAACCCCGGCATCCTCATAGTTCATTTCAACGGGGATTTTCACTCAAACAGCTGGCTCGGCACAGCAGACAGGCTAAGAAAACTGGATGAAAATCTGAATATTTGTGTGGTTTCACCTGTTCTTACAGAAAGTCCGGATGATATTGAGTTTATTCCTGAATACTCAGGGGCAGGGGATTTTATTCTTTTTGTAACAGAGAATAATAAAGACAGTTAAGCCTTTGTAATTTTGTCATAATATCTTTCCAGTTCAGCTAAAGCCTCCGGGTTATTACTGAAGAATGCCATGGTTTTTTTTAAAAATAATCCGGCTTTCCCCGGATTGTTCTCATCATCAGAAAGGATTTCAGCGTATTTTAAAGTACTCTTCATGGCATAGAGAGAGTGCTTGTCTCTGTTAAAAAGGCCTATACAGACTTCTTTGGATTCTTTTTGATGATTCATCTTCCTTAAAGCATCAATAATTCTTAATGTGGCAGGCGGGGCTGGCAGAAAGTCTACCTTTATGTCTCTCAGCTCAAGGAAGAACCTGACCGCTATCTCCTCAAGATTCCTGGAAAAAAACAATGCAAAGGCCTTGTCTGCATATACTGAGGCTTTGGCATCTTCATTTTTCCCAAAGTATAATTTCGACAATTCGGAAAAAACAATAGGGTCCTTTGAGTTTTTTTCAACTTTATGAAGTTTTGCCAGTGCTGGCCCGTACTGTCCTGAATCAATATATTCCATGGCCTTTAGAAGGTCCTGGTCAAAGAGGGATGTTTTTTTTTCAACAGCCGGGGCAATATAAACCTTCTCAAGTTTCGAAAACCTAAGTATCAAATATATGCCTAGACCGTACAAAAAGCCTCCCACATGGGCCCAGAACGCCGTATTGCTGACAGCTACATCCAGCTGTATCAAACCCTGAATAAGCTGCAGCATGAACCAGAAGGGTAAAACAAGGTAGGCAGGCATGGTAAAGGTACCTGCCCTGAAAAACAGGATTATAAAATAAAATATTTTTATTCTTGTTGTACCCATTTTTACCAGAAATGCTCCCATAAGCCCGGCTATTCCCCCTGAAGCCCCTATAAGGGGAATATTTGCCATGCCTGGCTGATAGGTGCATATTATTGCTGAGTGTACCAGCCCTGCCATAATCACAGTTGAAACGTAAAAAAGAGCATAGTAGAGCCTGCCCAGCCTGTCCTCGATTACACAGCCTACCAGCCAGAGTAAAAGCATATTGGAAAACAGGTGAAAGAAACCATAGTGCACAAAGCCATGGCTGATAAGGGGAAAAATCTTAAACCCGTTCTTAGGAAGATGACCCCAGCTATAGAGCAGAGATTTATTAATTGTGTGGAGAATAAGGTCAACCTTCTCTCCCAGTTCATCCTGCCTTTTTTCTTCAAGGTGTTGGTGTTCCTCCTGGGAGT
>CAYSKJ010000110.1:0-5760 GCA_964431655.1 uncultured bacterium
CAGCAGAAATACCCGTACTTCCCATATATGTATAGCTGCCCGTAAGAACAGTGAAATTGACAATATATCTGAAGGAAGGGAATTTCTGCTGATCTCATCCTGGATTAACATTTTTATATATCTGCACTGCTCTTCAAAGCTGTTATATCTTTCAGTTTCAGGTACATCTCCATGGGTCAGCGATTTATACTGCCTCTGAGTATCTGTGCCTCCATCAAGGTCATCTATTGAGAAGCCTTCCAGAAGTGCTACAGCCCTGTTTCTTATCTCTTCTGTCGTGCGGTAGTTTATTTTTAGCTTCCTCGCTCTTCCCCTTATATTTATACCGCATCGGGATAGAACTACCCTGTTTTTGCCGTATATTCTCTGATGTCCGTCCCCTACAATGAAAAGGTCATTCTCATTTTCTTCCGCCATGCTGCGTATAAGCTTAAAGGCCTGAGTCCCCATATCCTGAGCCTCATCAACAATGATGCATTTATAGGGAGACCTGCATATGTTATTTTCCAAGTCATAATTTATAAAAGCGCAGGCATCCCTGTAGGCATCATCTATCTCTTTCTGCTTTGCACGAAGGAGCTGACTGCGGTACTCCTCAAAGACAGGCCATATCTTCACCCTGTCTCCTCTCCTTATGGATGTTCCTCTTCCGATCCTTGAGACCGTCTTATATTGCTCTAAAGTCTCTATACCATAAACCTGAATAATCTTCTGCCATTCATCCTCATAGAAAGACTCTTTCAGGTTTAGATCAGATGGTGCAAATGCAAGCGCTTTCTGCCATAGCTGCTCATTAGACTCGTATATGATCTTGTATTCATATTTCTTTGTTTTCAGGTATCTTGATACCCAGCCGTCAATATTGATGACATCTATTTTCTTAAATTCTTCAGGGGAGCATAATTCTCTCAGATTATTCTCAATATCAACAGAGAGGTTCTTTGTAAATGTAGTAAAAAGGATCTTTTCATCCTTTTTTACAAAGTTCCTTGCTAACCATTTTGCCCGATGCATAGCTACTACTGTTTTACCGGTCCCTGCACCGCCCAGCAACCTTACAGGACCGCTCCTGTTTCCTCTCACAAGCCTGAGTTGTGAGGGGTGCAGGAAGATCCTCCACAATTTAAGGGAACTGTTGAGTGCTGCAGCAAGTTCCGTCTCATTCTCAACCGTTATAAAGCGGGAGACTGAGTCCAGCCTGTGTATTGCAGACTCAAAATCTTCTATATCAAAGGTTTCCGGAGATTGGGCATCTCTATCTGCCAATACCCTATCAAAGCTATCTCCCGCTGCTATCATGAACAAGGCCTCATAGGCCTCAGAAGGCAGTATATTCTCTAAATTATCAAGGTCTTCCTCGGCATACACATCTCTTACATTGGGAATATGGTCTTCCGGCACACCCAGCCGCATCAGATCAGAATCGTTAATTTCTTCAAATAGCCCTCTCTCTATAGCCATCTCTTCCACATATTCCCTGTGTATTATCTCATATACCTGTACTGATCCTGTATGTCTGTTGATCATGCACTTATGCCTTTTTGCCCAGCTATATGCCTTATCATGTGAATCAACCCATAAAAGCATATATATATTCCCCTTATCCGGCTTTAGCACAATACATCTGTAATTCTGGTCAATCCTGACAGAGCGCATATTACCGTCGGATGCTTCAACTATCTTTTCATAGTTGATCCCCGGTAATGCCGGGTTCTGCTGGAATTTTATGATAAAATTTGATACCTTGCCCTGTATGCCGTGGGGCAATGAGCCGAAAGACTTAAAAAAATCAATGGACAATGCAACAGATACCTTATTATTCATGTCCTACACCTCATAATGCTTATTAATATACTCCTGCCAGTTATCAGAACTGTCAAATACCACCCAGCCCCTGTTTTCAAATACAGTCCTCATATCCCTCTGGTCATATCTCAGAACAGCAACATGTATATCAGGCCAGGCGATCTCAGCCTCGCCTGATACCATATTCTGCTCCATCATCTCATAGCATACAACAGGGACAGGTACCCTGTCTCTGTCAAGTGCTTCCAGTCCCTCTTTCATCTCTTCAAAGGCTTCATTAATGATATCCTGCCATTCAGAATATACTGCAGCAGGGACTTCCTGTAAATACTGCAATATAACCTGCTCATAAACATCTGATCCCATATTCCCTTTAGTGGTCCAGAACCCGTATTTAAGGAACTGGACTCTGTTAATAACGGCAAGATAAGTGCTCCATGTCTCCTTCTCCACACCAGCTGATGTATCAAGCATCTCTGCATAATATATCTTTTTTGGATTCTTCTCCTTTAGGGCAAGGGGCGACATTACCAGATAATCTGACAAAAGATCCTCCCTTCCTTTATAAAAACATATATCTTCCTTGAGTATAATATCCCTCACCGGCTTTACAAAACAGGAAATGTTAATATCGCAGGTATTAAACTGTTCATTATTTAATAAACATGCAATCTTTGTAAATACTGCCTTTTCCCAGACCTCCCTCTGCGGATTCTTGAGATAATCTGCAAGCAGGAACATCTGGCCGCTTTCAAGCCTGTCAAAGATATGCAGTACCCCTAATGTTTCTGCCATTTTCCGTAACAACTCAGCAAATGGCCCTGTATTGGAGACCCTGTTCTCAGGCTCACTGGAAGCATTCAGTGTATCAACCCTGGAGCCTGTAATTGAATTTATATCATCCCAGATAAGGTTCCATACCAGGTAATTCCCGCTCTTCACAACTGCAGTGCGTTTCAGTGCATCATCATCTATCCTGTCTTTGTGATACTCATAGCCGTCAAGGAATACTGCAACAGGAAGGATATTCAGTGAGGACTTCATAGGCCTGATTAAAAAGTCCGGCCTGCAGGGTATGGATACTCCCTCCCTGTTTCCCAGCCCAGCCTGCGGCTCTATTAGATAGGAGTAATCACCTGCCTGTATAAAATAACCGGGCTTTCCTGATACGATCTCGGGATGGAAAACATCAATAATGCCTGCTCCTGCCAGCATTTTCAATGCAGATATAAACAGGGCTTCCAGCTCTGATTCAATCAGAGGATTAACAGCTGAACAGTCAGATATGCTCCCGACAGCTTTCAGATCACCTCTCCTGTCCAATATCTCAGACAGCAGTGATATGGCTGTCCTTCTTGAAGTCTTTTCCATTCCATGGCTTAGGCGGTATGCTAAGAGGCATTCATAGCACCCGTCCTTCTCAGGGTCCTGTGTGCATCTGCAGGAAAGCATCCTGTCTCTTGCAAGCTGGAGCACATCCAGCAGAGAATTAGAGCCTGAAAGCATATCGTGAAGATAGCCTGTACCCCCAGGCACTGAATCATAGAGCAGGATATATGATCTCTGGCATCCTGCCCTGTCTCTCTCCATATAAGAGGTTATCCTTAAATGGTCTATCCTGCCTTTGTATTTCAGCTTTAGTCCCAACTGCAATGATGCTATCATTGACTGCAGGGCCTTGTCATCAGAAGCAAATCTGGTGGTGGGTATTGCTATCCTAAGAGCCTCTGATTCAAACTCTCTGTAAAGATACAGACAGTCAACCACAGCATCCTCCCTCTGACCGTTCTCCGCTTCACACTTAAATGCATGGGAAGGCCCTTTATCCTTTTGCCTCTGAACCTTTCCGCAGTATCTGCATATACTGAATCCGGGCCTTACTTCATCCTTTCCCGCAACCCTGGTGCTTGGCCTGCTGTTATCCCCGTACTTCCCGAAATTCACCTCCCTTAATACAACATTCCTTATGAACTCAAACCCGAAGGGAATATATTCATTCTGTATAAAAAATGCCTTTTCAATATCTTCTTTTTTAAAAACAGGCAGAAGATGCCTGGTATAAAAGACAGGTTCTCTGTCTTCTGCATCATCGCCTATCCTGCTTGCCCTGTCCTCAGTCCTTGCCATTACCTGTCTCAGCCTGACAAGCTTCATTTTCTGACCAAGATCTGCCCATTGCGGATCACCGCAGTTTGGGCACTCCCTGTTCTCATCCCTTGTATGTGCAATATTCTCAAGATAACTGCAGCTGGGGCAGAACCTCCAGTCCTCGATCTTTGATATCTTCATATCGATCTGTTCGACCTCAATCTTATGGCCTGTTGCATAGAACCTATTCTCAGGTGCAAACTCACTTATTGCCGAGCTTGCCGCCCTCTCATACTCAAATACCTTTTTTTCTCCCCTCCTCCTCCATATTACAGACCTTAGAGTAACGCCTGTCTCAGGGAAGGCATAGTTCGGCAAGAGCCCCTCATCGGTCATAAAATTGAGTGTTGCCTTATTATTGATCTTTGCAATTATGCCCAGAAGGCTGTCTTTTTCCTTCTGGTGCATCTCTATCTCATTCTTTGTATATTCATCCTGGGCTTTACCTGACAGCCTAATTATCTCATTTTTAAGCATCTCTGCCTGCGACCTGAACCTCTTCCTCTCCTCAGAAAGCAAAATAAGTCTCTCCAGCAGATAATACTCAAAATATTTCTTCTGGTCATTTCCAAACAAGAACCTCTCAAGGATCTCCCTTGCCCTATCTGAAATACCCGGCAAAAACTCCATAAAGCTCTTAAAAAGCTCCTGCTTCTCTTTCTTAATAAAATCTATGAAATTATATGGAAATTTATCGCTCTTATTCTTCTCCACATTATCAAGTACATATCTAAGCTTATCAGGGATCTCTGATTTGCTTATTCCTGTAGATACCCACCTGTCAAAACAGAAGGCTATTAACTGCCTGAAAAGCACCATGGAAGCATTCAGAAAAACCCCCGGCGGATTGACCCTGCCTAAAAACATCTCCTCAGGCATGGCATAAAAGTAAAGGTCATGGGGATGACCAGTTGCAATAGTAAGGGCGACTGAATTACCGTCTCTCCTTCCTGCCCTTCCTACTCTCTGAAGATAATTGGCCTGTGAAGGAGGCACCTGGCATAAAAGAACCGATGACAGGTCACCTATGTCAATGCCCATCTCCAATGTAGGCGTTGCTGACAGCAGGTTCTCATACCATGGCTTTGCATTACCCCTGCTGTTAAACCTTGCCTCAAGCTCCTCCCTCTCCTTTCTCTCCAGCAGGCCTGTATGCTCTGCAGTTATTACCCTTCTCACAGCACCCCTTAGATAAACATTTTTAAGCCAGTGTTTAACCTTTCCCGCCTTCTTATACAGCCCTGCTCCCCCCTGCTGAAGTACAGGCATCTTCTCAAATATGCCCTCCAGGACTCTCGGTACTGCAATTCCTGATGTCCCGTACTGGTTCGTAACCATGACAATATCTTTTGTAATATAGAGATTATCAGGATTCAGGCTGTATACATCCCTGTCAAGCTTTAAAATATTATCTCTGACCAGTATCCTAAGCACAGCAGGGTATAGATCATTCTCAATATTGGAAGGCAGTGTCCAGTTCTTAAAGCATTTCCTTACCCAGTTCCTGTACCAGCTTGAACTATAGTTCTCATAAAAAGTCTTCCTGCTTGTTCTCAGATAAACCGGCCTTAAAGATTTAGGCCCGAAATTCGGCAAAAATCCCAACATATTAAGAGAATAGGGAACTGGCTTTGTCTCCATATAGGTCTTTAAAAAGGGATGATATACTCCCCCCTTATTTTTCATATGGTATAGGATCCCCCACACAAAAGCCTCATGTGCATCCCTGTCACCTATCCTGAATCCCTGCCTTATAGCCTCGTGTATATCAGGCATTGCATTATCCACTACCTCTTTTTTTACAGA
>CAYSKJ010000110.1:5770-10958 GCA_964431655.1 uncultured bacterium
CAGAAATGGCTGCAATGCCTGTCCTTTCCAGTGTTCTCCCCCTCTCTGAGGCAAATGTAAACTCTGCAAAAACTTCCCACTCCAGCCTCTTTTTTACAAGGTCTATCAGATTATTGCTGATATTCCCATTTCTCATAAAATCCTCATAATCCTCACAATCAACCATATTAGGCCCTATAAACTCCGCAACAAACTGCTCATCACCCAGTTTCCTCCAGTGATCACTTATGCCGCTTAGAGAATCATTCCATCCTGTATCATCTCTTATGGCCTGGGCTATTGCCATCCTTATACTATTGGAGTATGTCCTTGCACCAAAAAACCCTGCCCTGTGTGCTGCATCCTGAACAGAGTCAGAAAAGGCTATCAGCTTTTTATCATCATTCAGCCTTGATGCCCACATATGGGCTATAGCATTAGATGATAATGTAGCTGACCTTGCGCCTATGAGAAGCAGTTTATCTTCACTCCCGCAGATAGGGCATATCTTCTTTATATTCCTGTATCTGTTCCCGCTCCCTGCAGTTCTAACATCAATCTCTGCCGCCCTGTAAACCCTGACAGTATCCCCGGACCCGCAGGAGGGACAGGTGCTCCTCTTCCCTGCATCAGCATTCCCACAGGCCCCGCATATATTAATTACCATTCCCCTTACCTGTATATTCCCCTCATCTATATCAGGGAACATTATGGCTGCATCGGGATGGGATGAAAAAAAGGAATTATATATCCCCATGAGGTCATAATCTACCCTGTTATCACCCTCGGCTATCCTGCCCAGCCACCCGGTAGCATGGCATTCAGTGCACTGTATCAGAGGAAGGTATATAAACTTCTCAATATCCCTGTCATCAGCAGATATGAGTCCAATATTATCTTTATTCCCTGTAACCCTGCACAGCATCCTCCTAAGCTCCCTGACCCAGACCTGGTATCGAACCTGCACAAATGGAAGAGAATGAAACTCCTCATGCCTTGCCCATGAGCACAGCCCGATCAGAGCATTGAGTATTTCCCTGCTGTATTGCCTGCAGGCTTTCGGCAGTGTCTTTGACATTTCCTCAGCCACAGTCCCTGCATCTTTAATCCTGCCATCCAGCGACCTCAGCAAATTATAGAACTGGAGCTGTTTTTTCAGCTTTCTTCCCAGTTCAGCCCTCCACCCCAGATCATCCACATCACCCGGCTCTTCTCTGAAGAAAAGCCTGTACCATTTCTCCACTCCCTCCCTCAGAGACTTAGCCTCCCATACCCCCTCAATATCCTCAAAGATGTACTCTATGGGGCTTTTCTCAAGGAACTCATCTGTGCTTTCCCTCTCTTCCCCCACCACAGCATCATCATCAAAAGAATCATTGAATACATCCCTTGCATATTCAAGTAGCGCATCCTTGTCATCCTTTTCACCCAATGTAGCTGAAGTCCCAGCACATATAAGAGAATCAGCTTTCAACCTGGCCCTCAGCCTCCTTATCAATAAAGCAAGATCTGTTCCCTGGGCTCCGTCAAAGGTATGCAGCTCATCAACAACGAGATACCTGACCCTGCTGTTTTGCCATAATGTCCTATCCTCAGGCCTTATCAGCATATAATCAAGCATCTTGTAATTGGTAAGCAGAATATCAGGAGGATAATCCCTCAATGTATCCTTCCTTGTAATTACATTATCCCTTCCCATACGGTCAGTTCCTGAAGCACTGTTCTCATATCCCCCTATAAAAAGACCCACACGTATCTTGCCCTTTAAATTTTCATATATAAATTCAGCCATTCTCTTTGCCTGGTCATTTGCCAAAGCATTCATTGGATAGATCACTATTGCCTTTATACCACTCTTACCGATATTCCCTGCACAATACTCCAGGATAGGATATAAAAAACACTCTGTCTTTCCGGACCCGGTCCCTGTTGCAACAATTGTTGATTTCCCAGCCCTGAGCCTCTCCCATGCCTTCACCTGGTGATTAAAAGGTATAAATCCTGTATTAAAATTACTAAAGTAATCCTTCCCCACCCTGCTCTTTAAAAAAGGAAGTCCAATAGAGATATATGGTCCCTTGTATAATTTACCCTCATCCTCGCAGTACCTCCGCATAATTCCGTTAAAATGCCTGTTGCTAGGCTCCCACCCATCAATAAGGTATTGCTTTATGCCGTTTATTATCTCATCTGACAGGAATGATGGTAGCATTTATTTCTCCCATAATTGCTATTAAATTTCCCCAATTACATATCACAGGGAGAGTATATAGGATAAGGGGGAAGGATACAATAAAAATAGGTACTGTATATAGCTCTTGACTTTTGAATTTGAAATATATAAAGTTTAAATAGATTTTAAGATAATAACCATACACTTGGCATTTATTGTCTGGACAACAAAGATAATAAGCAATTAAAGAAATATAGGGAGACTGATATTTCTTTTCATTACCTACAAAGTTTGACTGTCTTTTTTATTATACATTCAATTATGCTAAAAGGACATGTTTAGAGTTTAATACAAAGGAGATTACTCAAATGGAAATGAACAAAAAACCTTGGCCCATCATTTTTACTCATGGTATACACCTAAAAATTGATACTAACCCAGACTATCAGAGACCGTCTGTCTGGAGTACCTCACAAAAACAGTTACTAATGGATACAATTGTAAGAGGTTATGATATCCCAAAGCTGTATCTGCGCAAAATATCTTCAAATCCTGATAAATATGAAGTTGTTGATGGTCAGCAAAGACTTCGAGCCATATGGGGCTTTATTGAAGGTGAGTTCCGTCTAAGTAAGGATATCAATGATACTCAAGGATCTGACTTGGCCAGTTTATACTACAATGACCTTCCTGATGATATACGGTGTGCGTTTGATATTTATCCTTTAGATGTAATTGTTTTATCAGAAACAGACGAAGATGAAGTTCGTGAAATGTTCCTAAGGTTACAAAATGGAACAACTTTGAAAGCACAAGAAAAACGGAATGCTATGAAGGGTCAAATGAGAGATTATGTAAAACATCTTGTTTCTCATGATCTCTTCAAAAATTCGGTTAATTTCGCAAATAAAAGATTTTCCCATGATCATATAGCAGCACAGATGTGCCTACTCGAGCTAAATGGAAATCTATGTAATATTAAAAATAAAGACCTTAATAAGCTTTATCAAGACAATGTTGTATTTGATGATAAATCCACTAAAGCAAAGAAGATAAAGCGTGTCTTAGATTTCCTTTCCCAAATGTTCCCTAACAAAACACCTGAGTTGGAAAGATATAATGTAATATCACTTTATATCATAATATCATCACTTATGGAAAAATATTTCATTCAAAATAGATATGAGGAAATACGTGATTGGTTTATTGAATTTGAGCAATATAGAAGAAATCAAGCACAGCTTCCTCAAGACCAATGTGACAGCGAGATTATCTCATATCATGAAAATATTAGCCATAGCACAGATTCATTTGACTCGCTAGAATCCCGAAATACATATTTGACTAGGATGCTATTCGAAAAAACTCCAGATCTTGAGCAAAAAGACGATCATAGAATATTCGATAAATTACAGAGATTGGCAATATATCGAAGAGATAAAGGTAATTGTCAGCTTAAAATCAAATGTTCTGGTGAAAAATGTGAATGGGATAATTGGCATGCAGATCATATAAAACCATGGTCAAAAGGAGGTAAAACAACAGTAGAAAATGGCCAAGTTGCTTGCATTGAATGTAATACCTCAAAAAAAAATACCTAATGAATATTTCTTCTAAAAATAACAAACCAATGTAGTTAACCACGCAAAGTATGGTATCTAAGCTGACATACGGAGGAAAAAACTATTATGACCACCGAACGAAGTGACAGAGTCTATGAAAAATGGCATCAAGCTACTGAGAGATTTGATTATTTCATTTTGGGAGTAAATGGTGCTCTATGTGCTTACATCTCACAGACATATAAACCGGAGAAACTCGGAATAAACCCTGGAACAGTAGAATTGCTTGCGCTCCTCCTTCTTATATTAGCTGCCATCGCGGGCTTCCGGAGAATTGAGCGCACGATACAAGCCACACTTCTCAACCATCAACTTCTACGAAAACAAGAGCAGAAAGGTAGTCTAGTGGCAAAGTCAGGTGTATGCACTTTAGTCAATGAGTCAACTGGCGACATCCTCTCTCCGCCTGAGATCGCAAAAAACATCGAGAATCTCTCGAACATCGCTCAAGAGATATACGACAAAATCAGAAAAGTAAAAAGCTCAGCATACCGCTGGTACCACATTCGAAACTGGCTATTGTTTCTTGGATTCTCCGCTTTATTGGGGGCAAAGGTCTACTCAGCCTACGTATAGAGCCAACGGCCATTTCGAACCGACCCGATGGTCACTGTGCTCCTATAATGAGCCTAAAATTCTGTACAAAAATTATTAGTCGCTCTCAAAAAGCCAGAAATTTTTTGCAAATTACGTTGAGTGGTAATTCAGCAAAATATTAAATTTTTAAAGATGTGTATTAACAAGTGGCCTGCTGCAGATTAAAAGCAATAAAATGTTAGTAAGGTAAGCTATATCTAACATTTTTAAAAATCCAGAAGAAAAACCATCACTACCTAGTAAATTCAGTGTGCTTTATTTATTGATTAGAGATAAAAATATATGCAGTGTAAATGGCAAGTAAAAATGCACCTCCCATGGAAAATAATTTTGCACCTTTTAGAGAAAAAAAAATGGCTTATTCCTCTTTCTCTTTTTGTATTCTAAATGATTTTCCGCTTAGATTAAAAACTCTGGAATGATGCAGCAGCCTGTCTAACATTGCTACAGTCATTACCTCGTCACCCATCATCTCTGCCCAATCATCAAACCTCTTATTTGAAGTGATGATTACTGAAGATCTCTCATACATTTCACTTATCATATTAAAAAATAAATTAGCATCCTTTCGCTCTATCGGAGTATAACCTATTTCATCTATGATAGTCAGGTCCGATTTAAGGATCCCGTTGATTCTCCTCTCAATGCCCTAAGGACTACCTCCTTTTTCATCTTGGTACTATACCTCTTGATGACCTTACCTTTAGATGATTAATTATCAGTCTTATCAGGATTTTTATTCTGCTAAGACATACGACCTCATATTTTGATATTATGCTTGATAATACGGAAATTTAATTTTCCTGAAAGCATAAAA